>NZ_JAWIRT010000028.1:26147-50989 GCF_036320045.1 Stenotrophomonas sp. SMYL20
GTGCCGGCCGCTGGCCGGCAACCCCATGAACGATGGCAGGATGTTGCAGTTGCCGACCAGCGGCCGGCACTACCGGTAGATCAACGCCATGCGTGGATGAAGGCCCGGCAGAGTAAACCGCCCCCGCCCGCCAGTAGATCCACGCCATGCGTGGATGGAAGCCGGCAGAATCAACCGCCGCCGCCCGCCTTCCAGTAGTACCGCACCACATGGAAGAACACCGGCGCGGCGAAGCACACCGAGTCCAGCCGGTCGAGCATGCCGCCATGGCCCTCGATCATGTGGCCCCAGTCCTTGATGCCACGATCGCGCTTGATCGCCGACATCACCAGGCCGCCCCAGAACCCCATCAGGTTGATCAGCAGCGACAGACCGAACGCCTGCAGCGGCGTGAACGGGGTGATCCACCACAGCGCCGCGCCCAGCGCGCTGGCACTCAGCACACCGCCCACGAAGCCCTCCACCGTCTTCGACGGCGACAGCTTCGGCGCAATCAGATGCCTGCCCAGCAGCTTGCCCCAGATGTACTGCAGCACGTCCGAAGACTGCACCACGATCACCAGGAAGGCGAACAGCAGCACGTTGCGCGACGGGTCATGGCCGGGCACGTGCAGGTTCAGCAGCAGCGGCACGTGCGAGATGCAGAACACGCAGATCATCAACCCCCACTGCACCTTCGCGGTCCGCTCCAGGTAGTGCGTGGTGTCACCGCCAATGGTCGACAGGATCGGCAGGAACAGGAACGCATAGACCGGAATCAACAGCGTGTACATGCCGTACCAGTCGATCCAGACCAGGTAGTACTGCCACGGCAGCACGATGTAGAACGCGGCCAGCAGGGCGTAGTAGTCGCCCGAGCGGGTCGGCGCCAGGGTGATGAACTCGCGCAGCGCGAACAGCGAGATGATCGCGAACAGCACGATCACCCCGGCACGACCGAAGAACAGCGCCAGCCCGACCACGATCGCCATCACCCACCACGCGCGGATGCGCGAGACCAGGTTGGCGATCACCGCGCTGGGCTGCCCACGCTGGCGCCAGCGCAATGTCTCGGCCACCAGCGTGGCCAGCACCAGCACCGCACCCACGCCAGCAAACAGCAGGCCGGTCTGCTGGCCGACACTCTGCGTGGCCAGGTCGCCGGACACATCGATCAGGAAGCTCATGCCCTGCCCCCGTTCGGCGCCAGGTCCAGCAGCGCCTGCCGGCTGCGGGCCAGGAAGGCGGCCTTGTCCTCGTCGGCCTGCAGCCGCAGCGGCGTACCGAAGGTGGCCGTGCACAGCAGCGGCAGCGGCAGGAAGCGGCCCTTGGGCATCACCCGCTTCAGGTTGTCGATCCACACCGGTACGAATTCCAGCTCCGGGCGTTGCCGTGCCAGGTGATAGATGCCGCTCTTGAACGGCAGCAGCGGCTCTTCGCCCACGTTGCGGGTACCTTCCGGAAACAGAATCAGCGAGCAGTCTTCGTCCACCGCGTCACGCAGGGCCTGCAGTGGATCCTGCTGGCGCTGGCCGGCCTCGCGCTCGACCAGCACGCCGTTGAACACCGCATCGATCAGGTAGCGACGCAGGCCATCGCGCTGCCAGTATTCGGCCGCGGCCACCGGGCGCACCTGGCGCCGCAGTGCCGGTGGCATCGACGACCAGATCAGCACGAAGTCACCATGGCTGGCGTGGTTGCCGTAATACACGCGCCGTTCGCTGGACGGCGCACAGCCGATCCACAGCGCGCGGGCGCCGGTCACTACATGGATCGCGCCACTGCAGGCGCGCGCAATCAATTCAGCGAACATCGGTCCCTCCCGTTCACGTCTGCGGCCACAACACGGCCAGCACCAGCAGTGCGAACTGCACTGCGGTCAGCAGGTACTGGCGCAGCAGCAGGCGACGCATGCCGGCCCAGCGCGCATCCCAGCCGCGCAGCGGCGCGTCGGGCTGCGTGCGGCGCAGGCCACTGGCGTGCAACAGCTGGTCGGTGCGGCGCGCGGCGGCGTCACCCTCCAGGCCTTCATCGCGCAGCAGCTGCAGCAGGCTGGCATCCAGCGCCACCCGCCACGCGTGGTAGATCTGTGCGATGCCCGCGGCAACACTGAGCAGCAACACGCCGGCGGCAATCATCGCCAGGCCAGGTTCGGTGCCGAGCAGCAGCAGCGCCACCAGCAGCAGGCCCAGCGACAGGCCGGCCGGCCAACGGCCCTGCCGCAGCAGCAGTTGCATGGTCGCCAGATCGGGAACCGTACTCACGTGCGTACTCCCACTGCAGCAGTGATGGCATGCAGATGCGCCGCGCCCAGCACGACGCCCGGACGTGCCGTGCGCACGATCGCCACCGCGGCATCGGTATCGGTGGCACGACCACTGCGCAGCAGCCAGGCCGCCACACTGGCAGCACTGCGCGAATAGCCCAGCGCGCAACACACCAGCAACGGTCCCTGCGCGCGCAGCCGCTCGATGACCTCGGCCGCATCGCGCAGCTGTTCTGGCGTGGGCACCACCAGGTCCAGCATCGGCACGCTGGCATACGCCGCGCCCGGTGCACGACAGGACAGTTCGGCACAGGCATCGACCACGCCGACCAAGGGTGCCGGCAATACAGCGCAGGGAACACGCCCCAGCCATACACCGTCCATCACCGGCACCGGCTGCGGCGCACGCCGCGTCCACAGCCGCGAATTGATCCAGGCCGCACCCAGGTACGGCGCCAGCAACCAGCGTGCCGCCATGGTCAGGCGACCATCGGCACGCTTCTGGAACAACGCCGTACCGAGCCCGGCATAGGCCAGCGCCACCAGCAGGAACGACACCACCGGCCACAGCAGCCACAACGCCGCGCCACGCAGAAGCACCACCGGCACCAGCAATACAGCGGCCCCCAGCAGGTACAGCGCTGCCAATCGCCAGCGTCTGGCATCACGCGCAGTGCGCCAGGCGCGCAAGGGTGGCGTGCCCTGCTCCGGCCATAGCCAGACGCACAGCCAACCGGCCAGCAGGCCGGTCGGGATATCGATGAAATGATGCTGGAATGTGGTCAGCACCGAGACGCCGATCAGCAGCGCCCACACATGCAGTACCCAACGCCACACCCCATGCAGGTACTGCGCGAATTTCACCCACAGCACGATCAGCAACACGATGTGCAGTGATGGCGCCTGGTTGAACGGCTTGTCGAAGCCCAGCAGCACATCGAACAACCAACCGAACACACCGCCGATCTCCGGCCGCTCGAAACTGAAGCGCAGTGGCCACAGCAGGAAGCAGGTCACCGCGATCAACTGTGCACTGAACAACCGCAACGCATGCCGGTCCAGCTCCAACCGTTGCCGGCACAGGAAGAAGGAAACCGCATAGAACAGATCGATCGACCAGTACGGCACGATCGTCCACGGTACGAACGGAATCTGCGTTTCCCATCCGAACGCCATCACCGGCAGTTCGGCATGGCGGCCAGCCATCCAGTTGGCGAAGCCATAGCTGGCGAAGAAGAATGGGCCCAGCAGGGCCAGCCACAACAGGGCGCGCCGCCAGGGGCGCCCCTCTGCGGCCAGCGGGGATGCGGCGAGCGTCGCCATCACGCGGTCCGGCGCGCCAGCGACACCGTGAAGATGCCGAAGTCGTCGATACGCTGCGCCACCTTCTCGAACCCGGCCAGGCACACCAGCTCGTCCATTTCCTGCTGGGTACGGCGGCGCATCACCCACGCGGCGCCGCCACGGTGGCTGGTCAGTGCGCGTGCGATGAACTCCAGCTGCGGGTGCCACGGCTGGCCGGTATAGGCCAGGTAGCCGCCCGCCGGCACCGTCGCAGCAATGCCCTGCAGCGAGCGCAGCACCGCATCGTTGTCGGGGAACAGTTCGTACAGGCCCGATACCACCGCCAGCGTCGGTGCTGGATCGACCTTGGCCAGCTGTGCCGGGTCGAACGCATCACCCTGCTCGAAGCGCGCGATGTCGGCCGCCCCCAGGCGCTCGATCAAGGCCTGACCCTGGGTGACGTTCAGATCACTGAAGTCGCGCAGCACGATGCGCTCGGCGCGCTGTTCGCCCTGGCCCAGCGCTTCCAGCACGTAGCGGCCATGGCCGGCGGCCACGTCCAGCACGCGCACCGGCGTGCCCTGCCCGCGCAGGCGCTGGGCAGCGTCGCGCAGCAGTTCCTGCAGGTGCTGGCCGCGAATGCGGATGCCGCGCCAGCCGATCGCATCCAGATAGTTGCGATCGACCATGCGCCCCAACGGGCCCTTGCCGCGCGCCTCATCGCGATAGATGTAGTCGAGCGTGCTGCCCGAATCGAATCCGGTCTGCAGACCCAGCGCGATGCCTTCGGACAACGTTCCGCCGAAGCGCAGGCCGCCACGTACCACGCGCCAGCGCAGGTCGGCCAGGCTGTTGCGTTCCGGTGGCCAGGCCAGGATCTCCGATTCTTCGAAAGTCGGCCCATGGCGGTGCGCATCGCGCCGCGACAGTTCGCGCAGCGGCTCGGCGAAACGTGCCTGGATGAAACTGCGGATACGCGCCAGCGCCGGCGCCCGATCGCGCTCGCCCAGCGTGTCGTGGAAGAAGCCCGGCAGATGCACGCGCTCCTTGATCGGGCTGGACAGGCGCTCGTAGAAGCGGTCCTGCGGGCCACGGTGCACCACGAAATCCGAGCCGGACACCAGCAACTGCACCGGCACGCTGATCGCCTGCGCATCGGCGACGATGCGGTCGGCCGCTTCGTACAGGCCCAGCAACACGCGCACCGAGATCGGCCGGGTGATCAGCGGATCGGTGCGGTAGCTTTCCACCCGCGCCGGATCGTGGGTCAGCCACTGCGGCTTGACGTAGCTGTTGACGAAGAAATTGCCGCGCAGCTTCTGCATCAAGGCCAGGCCCGGGCGTGCGAACGGCACGTACAGCTTCACCTTGAACGCCGGCGAAGCCATCACCAGCGCGCGCAGGCGCGGCGCGTAGTCGTGCACCCAGGTGGCGGCGACCACCGCCCCCACGCTCTGTGCGATCACCACGATGTCTTCCACCGCGATGCCATGCTCGGCGCCGATGTGGGCGATGAAGCTGTCCAGATCACGCACCAGCGCCGGGAAGCCCGGGGCATCGCCTCGTGCGCCGGGCGAACGCCCATTACCGCGTGCATCCCAGGCGAAGAAGGCGGTGTCGGGCAGGTCCAGCTCATCGACCAGGTGGGTGACCCGGCCAGAATGTTCATGGCCGCGATGCAGCAGCACGACAGCCTTGGTGGCTGGGGTCGCGGTGGTGCTCGCCCAGTACCGGTAGAACAGCGGTACCTGGTCGAAGCTGTGGAATTCCCGTTCCTGCGCCTGACGCATGCAATCTCCTGATTGTCTTTTTTGTATCTGCTTGATTAATTCGGCGAAACCGCCGCTTCCCGCAGTCCGCGACGGACGCGATTGATCATCGTCAGCACGCACAGCACCGCCATGGCCGCGGCCACGCCAGTGACAGTCATCGCAGCCCCCCAGCCGAACGCCAGCAGCAGGCCCAGCACGCCGATGACGAACGCGCGGTCGCTCTTGCCCATCGGGCCGTCATAGCGGCGGCTGGCACCGACCATCAGCCCCAGCACCCCGGTGTACTCGCTCAGGGCCGCCGTCCAGGCCAGCAGCCACAGCGCTTCCGGGCGCACGCCCGGCACGCTGAGCAGGCTCAGGTACAGCGCCGCGTCGGCGATCACATCGCACAGCTCGTTCAGATAGGCTCCCAGCCTCGACTGCTGGCCGAACTCGCGGGCCAGCATGCCGTCCACCGCGTTGAGTGCCATGCGCAGCAGCATCCACAGCGGCAGCAGCAGGTACAGCAGGGGCTGGGCCGGCGCGCAGCACCACACGGCGGCGGCCACCAGCAGCGAGACCACGGCGGCGGCCACGGTCACCGTATTGGCGGTGATCCCCATGCGGTACAGACCGCGTACGGCTGGACGCAACAGGTCCTGGAAACGTCCTTTCAATGCATAGATCGACATGATCCGTACCCGCTGATCCTTGGCAGTGCGGGCACAGCCTACCCCATCGTCGGCAGATTCCGACAACCCGGCTCCGGTCCACAGCCCAGCCCCCGGACCGGTCCGGATCGATGTGCCCGACCCGGCCTTACGTCGATTGCCATGGCAAATTGCCCCTTCCAGCGCCCGCCACCGGCCCCCACCGCCTACAATATCGGCCCCGCTCCGCTGCCGATTCTGTCCCATGACTGCTGATCTGTTGCCCGTCCGCCGGGCCCTCCTCTCCGTTTCCGACAAGACCGGTCTGGTCGAGCTGGCCACTGCGCTGGCGGCACGCGGCGTGGAGCTGCTGTCCACCGGCGGCACCGCCAAGGCGATCCGCGATGCCGGCCTGGCCGTGAAGGACGTGGCCGACGTCACCGGCTTCCCGGAAATGATGGACGGCCGGGTCAAGACCCTGCACCCGATGGTGCATGGCGGCCTGCTGGGCCGTTCGGGCCTGGATGATGCGGTGATGGCCGAGCACGGCATCGGTGCCATCGACCTGCTGGTGCTGAACCTGTACCCGTTCGAGTCGGTCACCGCCAAGGCCGATTGCACCCTGGCCGACGCGGTCGAGAACATCGACATCGGCGGCCCGGCCATGCTGCGCTCGGCGGCCAAGAACTTCGCCCGCGTGGCGGTGGCTACCGATCCGTCGCAGTACGCCGAGCTGCTGGCTTCGCTGGAGGCCAACAACGGCCAGCTGTCGGCTGCCACCCGCTTCGCGTTCTCGGTGGCCGCGTTCAACCGCGTCGCCCAGTACGACGCCGCGATCAGCAACTACCTGTCGGCGGTCACCGCCACCGACGCTGCGGTGCCGGCGCGTACCGAGTACCCGGCACAGATGAACTCCACCTTCGTGAAGGTGATGGACCTGCGCTACGGCGAGAATCCGCACCAGAGCGGCGCGTTCTACCGCGACCTGTACCCGGTGCCGGGCACGCTGGCGACCTTCCAGCAGCTGCAGGGCAAGGAACTGAGCTACAACAACCTGGCCGATGCCGACGCGGCGTGGGAATGCGTGCGCCAGTTCGATGCGCCGGCCTGCGTCATCGTCAAGCACGCCAACCCGTGCGGCGTGGCCGTCGGTGCCGGCAACGGCGATGCCTACGAGCTGGCCTACGCCACCGACCCGACCAGCGCCTTCGGCGGCATCATCGCCTTCAACAAACCGCTGGACGCCGCCACTGCCAAGGTGATCCTGGATCGCCAGTTCGTGGAAGTGCTGATTGCCCCGGACTACGAGCCGGCCGCGCTGGAATACGCACAGAAGAAGGCCAACGTGCGCGTGCTGCGCATCCCGCACGGCGATGGCCTGAACAACTTCGACAGCAAGCGCGTCGGCTCGGGCCTGCTGCTGCAGTCCTCGGACAACCGCGGCATGACCCGCGACGAACTGAAGGTGGTCAGCAAGCTGGCGCCGACCGACAAGCAGTTCACCGACCTGCTGTTCGCCTGGAAGGTGGCCAAGTTCGTGAAGTCCAACGCGATCGTCTATGCCAAGGACAACCGCACCATCGGTGTCGGCGCCGGCCAGATGAGCCGCGTGTACTCGGCCCGCATCGCTGGCATCAAGGCCGCCGATGCGAACCTGGTGGTCGAGGGCTCGGTGATGGCCTCCGATGCGTTCTTCCCGTTCCGCGACGGCATCGATGCCGCTGCCGCCGCCGGCATCAAGGCGGTCATCCAGCCGGGCGGTTCGATGCGCGATGCCGAAGTGATCGCCGCCGCCGATGAACATGGCCTGGCCATGGTGTTCACCGGCGTGCGCCACTTCCGCCATTGATCCTGGAGCGACACGGATGTCCACAGTTTCAATGAAATCGCTGGCCGCCCTCGCCCTCGCGGGTGCGGCCATACTGGCGGGCTGCAAGCCTGCCGGCGAGCCCAGCGTGGCGCCGAAGGTGGATGCGCCTGCAGTGGCCCCCGCCTCACCGGCGCAGCATGTCAGCCGCACCGCACGACTGCAGGCGTTCCTGGTCCAGCGCTACGGCAGCAACGCCACGCTCTCCGCTGAATGGCGCGGCAGCTGGACCGACGATGGCGATACCCATGCGGTGGACTGGCAGGTCTGCGCGGAACAACCGGTGGTGAGCGGGGACAGCTGGCAGCAGTTGTTGGCCGTGTGCGGTGCGCTGGTCGATGGCGCGCACATCGACCCGGGAACCATCGAGTTCTTTGTGCTGCGCCCCAAGGGCGATGGCTTCGAGGTGACCAGCGAACTGACCGGCGAGCGCTTCGGTAGCGGCGGCCAGCCCGGCACCGCCAGCATCATCCGCGCCGGCAGTGACTTCTATGGTTTCCGCGTCGAGGACGGCTGGTTCGGGCAGGGCTTCTCGCTGCTCTCGCAGTCGCTGATCCTGCCGGGCCCGAACGGCCTGGTGGCCAGTGGCAGCGTGCGCAGCCATATCGACAATGACGCCCAGTACGAGTGCGACACGGTCGACGCCAGTACCGACCCGGACACCGCCAATGACTGCCGCACCCGCCGCTTCAGCATCGATTTCGCCCTGCGTTTCGACGACAGCGACCGCAGCGCGCGGGTCTGGCCGCTGCTGATCGACGAAACCGGCACCACCTGCGGTGGCAAGCAGGTCCGGCAGCAACACCGCTTCACCCTGGACCCGAAGACCTGGGCCTATTCCTTCCCCGAATCGCTGCGACGCGAAGGCTGCGAGTGAACCACGCGCGCCGCCGGGGATATCGATCTTCCCTTCCCACGCAATCTGGAATCTCGTGATGAACGTACTTGTCATCGGCTCTGGCGGCCGCGAACACGCCCTGGCATGGAAGCTGGCCCAGTCCTCCCGTGTCACCGAAGTGATCGTGGCGCCCGGCAACGCCGGCACCGCCAGCGAAGACAAGTGCCGCAACGTGGCGGTCAAGGTCACCGATATCGACGGCCTGCTGGCGCTGGCACAGGCCGAAGGCGTGGCGCTGACCGTGGTCGGCCCGGAAGTACCGCTGGTGGCCGGTGTGGTCGACCACTTCCGCGCTGCTGGCCTGCGTATCTTCGGGCCGACCGCCGCTGCCGCGCAGCTGGAAGGCAGCAAGGCCTACGCCAAGGACTTCCTGGCCCGCCACGACATCCCCACCGCGTTCTACGCCGTGCACACCGACGTGGACGCCGCCCTGGCCTACATCCGCGAGAAGGGCGCACCGATCGTGGTCAAGGCCGATGGCCTGGCCGCTGGCAAGGGCGTGATCGTCGCAATGACCCTGGCCGAAGCCGAAGACGCTGTGCGTGACATGCTCTCGGGCAACGCCTTCGGCGATGCCGGTGCCCGCGTGGTGATCGAGGAATTCCTCGACGGCGAGGAAGCCAGCTTCATTTCGATGGTAGACGGCGTTCATGCGCTGCCGATGGCCACCTCGCAGGACCACAAGCGCGTCGGCGACGGCGACACCGGCCCGAATACCGGCGGCATGGGCGCCTATTCGCCGGCCCCGGTGGTCACCCCGGAGGTGCACGCCCGCGTGATGCGCGAGGTGGTGAACCCGACCGTGCAGGGCATGATCGCCGACGGCATCCCGTTCACTGGCTTTCTCTACGCCGGCCTGATGATCGATGCCAACGGCGCACCGAAGGTGATCGAATTCAACGTGCGCTTCGGCGACCCGGAAACCCAGCCGGTGATGCTGCGCCTGCAGTCGGATCTGGTCGAGCTGGTGGAAGCCGCCATCGACGGCCGCCTGGACCAGGTGGAAGCACACTGGGACGCGCGCCCGTCGCTGGGCGTGGTGCTGGCGGCGAAGCCTTACCCGGAAACGCCGATCACCGGCGATGTGATTTCCGGCCTGGATGATGTGCCGGCCAGTGCCAAGGTGTTCCATGCTGGCACCGCGCTGGATGCACAGGGCCAGGTGGTCAGTGCGGGTGGCCGCGTGCTGTGCGTGGCGGCGCTGGGCGACAGCGTGCGCGACGCGCAGGCGAATGCGTATGCAGGCGTGGCCAAGGTGACCTGGGCCAATGAGTTCCACCGCAACGACATCGGCTGGCGGGCGATCGCACGCGAAGAGTGACGGCCGCGCCGCAGCCACGCATGGCGTGGCTCTACTGACACTGGGTAGATCCACGCCATGCGTGGATTGAACGCCTCGGAAAAACAAAGGCCCGGCAGAACCGGGCCTTTGCTTTACAGGACTGCTTCGAGTCCCTTCCGATCAATCAGGTTAAGCAACTTCAGTGACGGTCCGCTGGGCTTCTTTTCGCCCTGCTCCCAGCTGCGTACGGTGGAAACGCTGGTATTGAGAACTCCCGCAAAGACCGGCTGACTGAGCTGCAATGACGTACGCAGGGCACGTATCTGGGCACTGCTGTAGTCAGGCACCGGCTCAAGGCAAAGCGCTTCGTAGCTGCTCAATCGACGTTTATCGATGAAACCATGCGCGTGCAGACTCACAGCGGCATCATGCACCGCCTCAAGAAGCGCACTTTTCGCGCGCCGTCGCCCAGGGGTCTTCGTCATGGTCGATCTCCTGTAGATCCCCGTACTCCACGGCACGATTCAACTGCGCCGCACTCATTTTCAGGAACTCCGATGCGTACAACTGCAGCGCATCGCGTTCCGCATTCGTGATCGCAGCACGCTCATTCTTCTCGTAGCCGAAAAGTAAGAACCAATGCCCGCCTCGCTGTGTGGCGACGATGATTCGAACGCTCCCACGCTTTCCTCGCCCCGGCAAGGCAACGCGCTTCTTGAAGATTCCGCCGCCAAGATCAGCATCCACCAGACCCGCTTCCATTTCACGTACCGACCGGTACAGCGCAGCGTCGGACAGGGTGGTCCTGCGCATGCTGCGATTGAAACTTCGTGTGAGGAAGACGCGTGGCATGATCATACCGTGCCACTGCGTGGTACAGCGTGAACATCAGCATCCAGCACATGATCAGGTCGGCGCAACCACCGTCCTGGCGTCAGAATAGAGCCACGCCATGCGTAGCTAAGCCCCACAAACGAAAAAGGCCCGGCACTGCTGCCGAGCCTTTCACAATTGCGACGCCTTTCCGCTTACGCGGTGAACAGCGCCTTCATCTTCTTCAGCGCATTGGCTTCAACCTGGCGGATACGCTCGGCCGACACGCCGTATTCGTCAGCCAGTTCCTGCAGCGTCACCTTGCTGTCCGCATCCAGCCAGCGGCGGCGGATGATGTCGCGCGAGCGCGCATCCAGCTCGGCGAGGCCTTCGCGCAGCAGCTGCATCTGGTTGTCTTCGCTGTCTGCACGTTCGTAGGCCATCGACGGGTCTTCGTCGTTGGCAACCAGGTACGCAGCCGGCGACGGCGGCGCGTGTTCGTTGTCCTCGTCGGTCGGCGCATCGAAACCGATATCGCGACCGGACAGGCGCGACTCCATTTCCATGACCTCGCGCTCGGACACGTTCAGGTCCTTCGCCACCGCGCTGACCTCAGCCGCGTTCATCCAGCCCAGGCGCGTCTTCGACTTGCGCAGGTTGAAGAACAGCTTACGCTGCGCCTTGGTGGTGGCGACCTTCACGATGCGCCAGTTCTTCAGGATGAACTCGTGCATCTCGGCACGGATCCAGTGCACGGCAAAGGAGACCAGGCGCACGCCCATGTCCGGGTCGAAGCGCTTGACCGCCTTCATCAGGCCGATGTTGCCTTCCTGGATCAGGTCGCCCAGCGCAAGGCCGTAGCCGTTGTAGCCGCGGGCCACGTGCACCACGAAGCGCAGGTGCGAATGCACCAGCTCGCGGGCGGCGTCCAGATCGTTGCCGTCGCGGAAGCGACGGGCCAGGTCCTGTTCGTCATCGACCGACAGCACCGGGATCTGGTGCACGGCACCGATGTAGGCGTCCAGCGAACCGAGCGCACTGGGAATCGGGAGATTGTTTGCCACAAGGGCAGTAGAGGTGTTCTGGCTCATAGGCACCCATCTTAGCAGTCCGGCATTTGGACTGCTAAAGGAGGAAAAAGTTCCAGCATCCTATTGATGCAACACTGGTCCCAAACAGAGCCCTACCGTAGCGCGATTTGATGACAGTGGCGAGCACGCTTTTCGGGATTCACAATCCCTTGGAATTCAATCAATTACCTACTGGAAACCGGCCGATTCCGGTCAAGCGGAGCTGAACGGGCCGTCCGCAGAGCCCATTCAGGCCCGGAAACGTTGCCCGGCGTTCAGCCCCGGTCACCCGCCGGCGCTCAGAGCGCCGAACGCGGCGGCAGCGACCAGTCGATCGGGGCCTGGCCGCGGCGCTGCAGGTACTCGTTGGCCATCGAGAAATGCTGGCAGCCCAGGAAGCCGCGGTGGGCCGACAGCGGCGACGGGTGCGGCGACTTCAGCACACGGTGGCGGCGGGTGTCGATGACCTTGCCCTTCTTCTGCGCGTACGCGCCCCAGAGCATGAACACCAGGCCGTCGCGTTCGCGGTTGAGCACATCCACCACGTGGTCGGTGAAACCTTCCCAGCCACGCCCCTGGTGGGCACCGGCCTGGCCCTCTTCCACCGTCAGCACGGCATTGAGCAGCAGCACACCGCGCTGCGCCCACGGGATCAGGCAGCCATGGTCCGGACGCGGGATACCGAGATCGCTCTCGATCTCCTTGTAGATGTTCAGCAGCGACGGCGGCACCGGCACTCCGGGCGCCACCGAGAAGCTCAGCCCATGCGCCTGACCGCGGCCGTGGTACGGGTCCTGGCCGAGGATCACCACCTTCACCTGCTCGAACGGCGTGGCATCGAACGCAGCGAAGATCTGCGGGCCGGGCGGGAACACCGCCGCACCGCTGGCCTTGCGCTGGCGCAGGAAGCTGGACAGCTCGCGCATCTGCGGCTGCATCAGGTAATCGCCGACATGCTGCTTCCAGCTCGGCTCGAGCTGGATCGTCGGGGTGCCGGCTACTTCATCAATCATCACGCCACTTCATCGAATCAGGGGTCCATCGTTCAACCGGGCCAGACGCAGCTGGAACAGCACCTTGGTGACCAGCAGGCGCTCTTCGATCGGCTTGAGCACCAGGTCGTTGGCACCGGACTGCAGCAGCCCGGTCTGGTTGTGCGGGTTGCCATCGCCGGTCATCACCAGCACCGGCAGGCGACGCTTGCCGTAGCCGAAGTCCACGCGCACGCGCTGCACCACGTCGCGACCGCTCAGTTCGCCCTTCAGGGTGACGTCGGTCAGCACCAGGTCGATGCGGTGGCGACTGCGGCCCAGCGACTCGGCAGTGAGCAGGGTGAACGCCTCTTCGGCGCTGACCACGTGCAGCACGTTCAACTGCTGGCGTTCCAGCATGCGCTTGGTAGCCTCGGCGACCACGCGGCTGTCCTCGATGTAGAGGATGGTGGCGCCGGGAATGGTCTGCGGCTGCACGTAGCCGCGGATGAAGGTCGCCAGTGCCTCGTGGCCCAGCGCCTTGTCGAAATAGTCGGTGACGTACTCGGTGAAGCGGCGCTGCTCCAGATGCTGCTGGGCATCGCCGGAGACCACGATCACCGGCACATAGGCCTGGCCTGCGGCTTCGCGGACCATCCGCGCCAGTGCCAGGCCGTCGCCATCACGCAGGGTCAGCGAGGTGGTCACCAGATCCACCGGGCCCTGCGCCAGCGCCAGCTGCGCATCCTCGATGCTGTCGCAGCCGATCACTTCCACGCCCGGCAGGTCGCGCTGCAGGACGTCGGCGATCAGTTTGCGGACCAGCTTTGACCCATCGACCACCATCACCCGCGTCGCGGGCCCTTCAAGGTGCTTCAGCGCTTGCGGTTGCATGCCGGTCTCAGGTGTCGGTCGGGCGGGTCTGGCGAAGGAAATGGCCGGTCACCAGCCACGCGCCCAGCCAGCCCAGCAGCAGTGTGCCGAGCAGGACCAGGCTGCCATGCAGCAGGTCCAGGCCGTGCAGCACGAACGGGCTGCCGTAGCTGCGCGAGAGTTCGGCCAGCGGCACGCGCAAGGCAGCGCCGGCCGCAGCAATCAGGGCCAGCGCCACTGCGCCGGCACCCAGGCCATACCACGCGCCCAGGTACAGGAACGGGCGGCGGATGAAGCCATCACTGGCGCCGAGCAGCTGCAGCACGCCGATCTCTTCGCGGCGGGCCTGGATGTCCAGGCGCACGGTGTTGCCGACCACCAGCGCGGCGCCCACGCCGAGCAGCACCGACAGCACCTGCACCAGCCGCGCACCGAACGCCAGCCAGGCATCCAGGCGCTGGCGCCACAGCGCATCGTGCTGCACCAGGTCGGCCTCGGGCAGGCTTTCCAGCGCGCGCGCCAGGCGCGCGTCGTCCTTGCCCTGGCCGGGGGTGATCACCAGCAGCGAGGGCAGTGGATTGTCGTTGAGTGCATCGATCGCCTCGCCGAGGCCGGCATCGCGCAGTTCCTGCAGGCCCTGCTCGGGCGTGCGCACGTTCACTTCGGCCACGTCATCGCGATCGCGCAGCTGGCCGGCCAGGCGCAGCGCGCCGGGACCATCGACGTTGCCCTTCAGGAACACGTTGATGTCGCGCGACTGCTGCACGCTGCCGGCGAACTGCTTGAGGTTGTCCAGCGCGATCGACAGGCCCAGCGGCAGGGCCAGCGCCAGCGCCATGACCATCACCGTCAGCAGGGTCGCCCACGGCTTGCGGCAGGCGCGGCCGAGGCTGAACACCACGCTGTGCACGTGGTGCTGGAACCAGACGCCCACACGCGACGGGGCGGCGGCTTCGCTGTTTTCGTTCTTCGCCATCGATTACTCCGCCAGGTCCTGCGGCGAGATGTCATCCACCAGCCGGCCGTGGTCAAGGATCAGCACGCGCTTGCGCATGCGGCGCAACAGCGGCAGGTCGTGACTGACCACCAGCACGCTGGTGCCGCGCGCGGGCAGCTCGGCGAACAGGGCCATGATCTCCGCCGCCAGGGTCGGGTCGAGGTTGCCGGTCGGCTCATCGGCCACCAGCAGCTTGGGCTCACCGACAATGGCGCGGGCGATGCCGACGCGCTGCTGCTCACCGGCCGACAGCTGCGAGGGCAGCGCCTTCTCGCGATGGCCCAGGCCCATCCGCTCCAGCACCGAGCGCACACGCTTGTTGATGTCGCTACGGCGGGTGCCGCGCAGGATCAGCGGCAGCGCCACGTTCTCGGCAATAGAGCGGTCCATCAGCAGGCGGTGGTCCTGGTAGACCGCGCCGACCGCGCGTCGATGGCGGGGCACGTCGCCACCGCGCACCTTCAGCAGGTTGCGCTCGTCGAACACCACCGCGCCGCGGCTGGGCCGCTCGTCCAGGTGGATCAACTTGAGCAGGGTGCTCTTGCCCGCACCGGAATGGCCGGTGACGAACAGCATCTCGCCCGGCGCGACCTCGAAGCTGACATCGGTCAGCGCCTCGTGGCCACCGGCGTACTGTTTGCTGACATTGTCGAAGCGCAGGACACTCATGCCCCGATTATGCAGGACCGGCGCGACGTCGTGGAGACGGTCGCGCCATCGGTAGTGCCGGCCGCTGGCCGGCAGCGGTGTGGGTTGCCGGCCAGGGTGGGTGCCGACCGTTGGTCGGCACACCGGTCAAGGTCACCCGACCAACGGTCGGGTGCTACCCGCTGATCGGCAGCGCCGATCAGCTACCCGACAGCATCCGGCGGATCTTGCGGCCGATGCGGGTCAGGAACGAATCGCCGGTATCAGCAGCCGTGCGCACCGGCTTGGCCACCACCTGCACCGGGGTGACCGGGCTGGCGCCATTGCCGGCGGCGTTCTGCACACCCTCGGCACCTTCGACCGGACGGCCGTGGCGACGACGACGGCGCTTGCGCGGCTTGTGCTCACCGTCCACCGCACCTTCCGGTGCGCCTTCAGCACGCGGCGGGCGCGGCGGACGCGGGGCCTGCGCGGCAGCGCCTTCGGCACCGGCGGCCGGGGCGGCAGCGCCCTGCTCGCCTTCCACGCGCGGCTTGCGCGGGCCACGCGAACGGCGCTCGCCGCTGCGCTCACCGTCGCGGCCACCGCGGCCACCACCACTGCCGGAACGGCCGCCACTACGGCCACCGCCACGGCGCTCTTCCTCGGCAGCGCGGGCTTCGCGCGCTTCGCGGAAGATCTGGCCGACGCTTTCGTTGTCCTCGCCTTCCTCGCCCGCAGCCGGGGCCGGGCGTTCCGGGCGCGGCAGCGGGGTCAGCAGTTCCTTGGTGACCGGCTCGGACGGAATCTTCTGCTCGATGTAGGCCTCGATGTCCGGCAGGCCCATCGCATAGCGCTCGCAGGCGAAGCTGATCGCATCGCCCTCTTCGCCCAGGCGCGCGGTACGGCCGATGCGGTGCACGTAGTCTTCGGCGTCGAACGGCAGGTCGTAGTTGTAGACGTACTTGATGCCATCGATGTGCAGGCCACGCGCGGCCACGTCGGTGGCCACCAGGATTTCCAGCTGGCCCTTCTGGAAGCGGTTGAGCAGGCTCTCACGCTTCTTCTGCGGCACGTCGCCGGACAGCACGCCGACACGGTAACCGGCCTTTTCCAGCGAACGGGCGACGCGTTCGACGAACACCTTGGTGTTGACGAAGACCATGGTGCGCGCGCCCTCGCTGCGCGACAGCAGGCCCAGCAGCAGCGGGATCTTCTCGTCGTCGGCCGGGAAGTAGATGCGCTGGCGCACGCGCGCGGCGGTGATGGTCTCGGCTTCAACCACCAGCTTCTGCGGTTCGTTCATGTGCTCGTAGGCCAGCTCAAGCACGCGGTGGCTGAGGGTGGCACTGAACAGCAGGGTCTGGCGGGTGGTGCGCTCGGGCATGCGGCGCAGCAGGAAGCGGATGTCCTTGATGAAGCCCAGGTCGAACATGCGGTCGGCTTCGTCCAGCACGCAGATCTCGCAGGCGTGCAGCGAGACCACCTTGTGCTGCTTCACGTAGTCGATCAGGCGGCCCGGGGTGGCGATGATCACGTCCACGCCCTGCTGCAGCAGTTCGCGCTGCTTGTCGTAATCCACGCCGCCGTAGACCAGCGCGAAACGCAGGCCCAGGTCGGAACCGAACTTCACCGCATCCTTGTGGATCTGGATGGCCAGTTCGCGGGTTGGGGCAAGGATCAGCGCGCGCGGATCTTCCGGCTTGCGGTCGGCCAGGGCCGGGCGGGTCAGCAGGCGGTTCACGACAGCGACCAGGAAGGCCAGGGTCTTGCCGGTGCCGGTCTGGGCCTGGCCGGCAACATCACCACCGGGCAGCGCGACCGGCAGGGTCAGCGCCTGGATCGGGGTGCAGCGGGTGAATCCGGCTCCTTCAAGGCCGGCCTGCAGGGCCGGATGCAGCTCGAAGGAGGAGAAGGTCAAATCGGTCAGCGGTTTGTCGCTCATGAGTCCGTCTTGGTATGGCCGCCGGCCCGTGGGGCGGCTGGCACTTCATCGTCTAGGGGCACCGTCGCAAACTGCGGCCCCTGCGGCGGGTTGGCAGGCTGGGACCACCCGGTCCGCGCGCCGCACAATGCCCCAGTTTAACGCACTCGGGCCGGCAAACCGGAATGAGCTGTCTCATAAAGTCAAGAGACGGCACCCTTCACCCAGCCACACCGGACTTGAACGGCCCTGCCAGGGCCGCTGGTGTCGCCCGCTGCCAGCCCCATGTACAGGAAGACAGTGAAATCCGACACATACCAGGCATCGAAGCGATCACGATACGCTGGGTTCCAGCCGGCGCCTGTCCCCGCCCTGCGATAGGGGTACACTGCCGGCCGTGAGCGTCCAGGCATCCCGCCGAACGCACCGCGGCAGTGCGCCGCGAGGCAACGACGAGGGTCGCGCCACCGGGCATGGCCCAGTTCACCCACCTCCGGCATGGCCGGGTGCAATCCAAGACGAGAAACCAAGATGAGCGACAAGGTTGTACATGTCGGCGACGCCGACTTTGATAGCGCAGTGCTGAATTCCAAGGAACCGGTGCTGGTCGATTTCTGGGCCGAGTGGTGTGGCCCGTGCAAGATGATCGCCCCGGCGCTGGACGAACTGGCCGATGCCTACCAGGGCCGCGCCAAGATCGCCAAGGTCAACGTCGACCACAACCGTGCGCTGGCCGCCAAGTACCACGTGCGTTCGATTCCGTACCTGGTCGTGTTCAAGGACGGCGAGAAGGTCGGCGAGCAGATCGGTGCGGTGGGCAAGGCCCAGCTGGCCGGCCTGCTGGACAAGGCCCTGGCCTGATCCTGCTGTTCTCCGGCAGCCGCCGACCGCGGCTGCCGGCGGGCGCCCCGCGCCCATGATGAATGCTGTTCCCGGCGACCCTTGCGTGGCGCCGCAGGCCGATGATAGTGTCGGCATATCCGGCCGCGTTCGCGTGCCGCACCCTCTGGACGCAGTTTCTTCCAGACCCATTCCCAACGTTCGCCGCCCCAGCCGGGCGCTCGCACCTTCAAGCGAGGAATAACGCTCTTGTCCGATAACACTTCCGAAACCGGCAGCGCCGATGCGCCCGCCGAAAAGCGCGTGCGCAAGCCCCGCGTGAGCAAGGCCGCCGCTCCGGCAGCCGCCGAAACCAGCGCCGCGCCGGCGCAGCCGACCCTGCCGCTGGCCGCCGCGCCCGAGGCACCGGCTGCTGCCCCTGCACCGAGCGCGCCCGCCGCCGAGGCCCCCGCCAGCAGTGGCGGTGGCGAAGGCGGTGAGGGTCGCGAATCCGGCCAGCCGCGCCAGCAGAACCACCAGGGGGGCGGCCAGAACCAGGGCCAGAACCCGTACAACCAGAACGGCCAGCAGGGCCAGGGGCAAGGTCAGGGCAACCGCCGTGACCGCTTCCGCAACCGCCGCGACCGTGACCGCAACAACCGCTTCCGCGACGATGGCCTGCCCAACGACGGCGGCGAGCAGCAGCCGTTCGTGCCGCGCCCGCACGCCAACGTACCCGAAGGCTTCCCGGTCTACTCGCTGAGCGACCTCAAGCGCATGCCGGCACAGAAGCTGCTGGAAATCGCCGAGCAGCTGCAGATCTCCGAAGGCGTGGCCCGTGCCCGCAAGCAGGACGTGATCTTCGCCCTGCTGAAGGTGCTGACCCGCCACGGTGACGGCGTCGCCGCCGACGGCGTGCTGGAAATCCTGCCGGACGGCTTCGGCTTCCTGCGCGCGGCCGAAGCCAGCTACCTGGCCGGCCCGGACGACACCTACATCTCGCCCAGCCAGATCCGCCGCTTCAACCTGCGCACCGGCGACCACATCTCCGGCCGCATCCGCTTCCCGAAGGACGGCGAGCGCTACTTCGCGCTGAACATCGTCGACACCATCAACGGCGAGCCGATCGAAGCGTCGAAGAACAAGGTGCTGTTCGAGAACCTGACCGCACTGTTCCCGCGCCGCCGCTTCACCCTGGAGCGCGGCAACGGTTCGTCGGAAGACATCACCGGCCGCATCCTCGACCTGATGGCCCCGCAGGGCAAGGGCCAGCGCTCGCTCATCGTGTCGCAGCCGAAGGCCGGCAAGACCATGATGATGCAGCAGGTCGCCACCGCCATCACCACCAACCATCCGGACGTGCACCTGATCGTGCTGCTGATCGACGAGCGCCCGGAAGAAGTGACCGAAATGCAGCGCACCGTGCGCGGCGAGGTCATCAGCTCGACCTTCGACGAGCCGGCCGCGCGCCACGTGCAGGTGGCCGAAATGGTCATCGAGCGCGCCAAGCGCCTGGTCGAGCACAAGAAGGACGTGGTGATCCTGCTCGACTCGATCACCCGCCTGGCCCGCGCCTACAACAACGTGGTGCCGAGCTCGGGCAAGGTGCTGACCGGTGGTGTGGACGCCAACGCCCTGCACCGCCCGAAGCGCTTCTTCGGTGCCGCGCGCAACGTGGAAGAAGGCGGCAGCCTGACCATCATCGCCACCGCGCTGGTCGACACCGGCTCGAAGATGGACGAGGTGATCTACGAAGAGTTCAAGGGCACCGGCAACAGCGAAGTGCACCTGAGCCGCCGTATCGCTGAAAAGCGCGTGTTCCCGGCCATCGACATCAACCGTTCCGGCACCCGCCGCGAAGACCTGCTGATCGAACCGGAGCTGCTGCAGAAGATCTGGATCCTGCGCAAGCTGCTGCATCCGATGGATGAAATGGCCGCGATGGAGTTCCTGCTGGACAAGATGAAGAACACCAAGTCCAACGACGAGTTCTTCGGTTCGATGAAGCGCTGATCCCTGGCGCTGCATCAGAAGAAACCTGCCGCTCGCTGCGGCAGGTTTTTTTTTGCCTGCAGGGCGACGCACTTCACTTCGCTGGCGCCCGCTTTTGGCGATAATCCGCGCGATACCCTGCCCGGCCCCCGTGGGCCCTGCCACCGATTCCCGCTGTCGCCCCTTCCGGAGAACCGGTCGGGTCCAGCCTCCTGCCGGATCCGTCGACGCATGCGAACGCTGTCCCCCCGCCTCAACCTGGGCAAGCTGATCCTCGCCCTGGCCCTGCTCAGCGCCATCATCGCCCTGGCCAATACCCTGCTGGCCAGCTACCGCGTGCAGCGCGACCAGCTGGTCGGCAATACCCTGGAAGCCAACCGCGTCTACGCCACCAAGCTGGCCGAGACCACCCAGAACTTCCTGCTGGCCGCGCAGCAGCAGCTGGCCTATGCCGCGACCCGCCTGGGCGAGGACGACCTTGATCCGAAGCAGGCCCAGGATGAAGCCAGCCGCCTGCAGCTGCAGTCCAGCAGCTTCAACTCCTCGCTGGTGGTGGACGCCGACGGCCTGGTGATCGCCACCTCGCCGCAGACCCTGCAGCTGCAGGGTGAAGTGCTGCACAGTGTCGGCAACAACGCGGCACTGGCGGCGCGCCAGCCGATGATCAGTGATCCGTACCAATCGGCCACCGGCAAGCTGCTGGTGTCGCTGTCGCACCCGATCTTCGACCGCCAGGGCCGCTATCGCGGCTATGTCAGCGGCACCCTGTACCTGCGCCAGCGCAGTGCACTGCACACGCTGCTGGGCAAGCACTACTACCGCGACGGTTCCTACCTGTACGTGGTGGACCGCAATGGCCGCCTGCTGTACCACGCCGATGGCAAGCGGGTGGGTGACTACGTGGTCGGCAACCCGGCGGTGAAGGCCGTGGTGCGCGGAGAACGGGGCGCACAGCAGGTACGCAACAACCGCGGCGTGTCGATGCTGGCCGGCTATGCACCGGTGGCGGCCACCGGCTGGGGCATCATCGCGCAGCGCCCGACCGAGGCCACCCTGCAGCCGCTGTCGCGGTTGATGACCGCAGTGATCTGGAATGCGATTCCACTCGGCCTGCTGTCGCTGCTGGTCACCTGGTGGTTCGCGCGCCGCATTTCGATGCCGCTGTGGCAACTGGCACGCAACGTGCAGGGCGGCGAGGACACCGGCAACGCGATCAACCACGTCAGCGGCATCCGCGCCTGGTACTTCGAGGTCGCCCAGCTCAAACAGGCGGTGCTGCACAGCTTCAATGCGCTGCAGGATCGTATCGGCACGCTCAACCGTGCCAGCCGCACCGACCCGCTGACCGGCCTGCTCAACCGCCGCGGGCTGCAGCAGGCGCTGGATGCGCTGCAGGTGCAGGGCATTCCGTTCGCGATCCTGGCGCTGGACATCGATCGCTTCAAGTCGATCAACGACAGCTACGGGCATGACGTCGGCGACAACGCCATCGTCCACATCGCCGACCAGATGCGCCGCTACTCGCGCGACAGCGACATCCTCTGCCGCGCCGGCGGCGAGGAGTTCCTGCTGCTGCTGCCGGGCATCAGTACTGAGTCGGCCCGCCAGGCCGGTGAACGCCTGCGCCAGCACATCGCCGACCATCCGTTCGAACCCGTCGGCACCATCACCGTATCGCTGGGCGTGGCCCACTTCCCCAGCTTCCATGTCGACGCAGAACAGGCGCTGCGGCTGGCCGACAAGGCCCTGTACATGGCCAAGGAACAGGGCCGCAACCGGGTGGTGGTCTACCCGTACGCCGACTGACGCGGAGCCGGGCTGCCCGGCTCCGCAGCGGTTCTCAGCCCTGCGCCAGCGGGGTCAGCAGGCGCAGGCCGCGCTTGGCGCCGTCCACCATGTAGACGCCGCCTTCCGGCAGCAGATCGCTGCCGACCTGCTCGACCGGGTCCGCCTCGCGCCACGGGACGGTCTGCCGCGGCCCCGGAATGAAGGCGCGCCAGCGGCCATAGCGTTCCGCCACTGCATTGGGATCATTGTTCAGGGCGAAGTTCACCGGGATGCGAACCGTCCAGCTGTCCCGGGTGCTGTCCTCGCCGGTGGTCGGCGGCTTGAAGGTCCACGTGCGGGCGGTGCTGACACTGGCTCTGGCCAGGATGTCGCGCATCTTGGCCAGGGTCCGCTCAGGTGCGACCACGGCCATGTTCACCTGCTCGGCGGCCACATCGGCCACTGTTCCGTCACGGGCCACCTTGACCAACAGCAGCACCTCACCCTGGCCACCGTTACGGTAGGCCGCTTCCGGGTAGCGCGGCGGCGTCATGTGCAGCTGGGTCACCGAATCGGTAGCCTTCGGATCGTACTCGCTGAAGTCGACACTGGTCATGCTGATTTCATAACCGCCATCGGCCGCAGCCTTGCCGCGCAGGCGAACGCGCAAAGGGGCCCGCGTGGCCACTGCCTGGCCATCGCGCAGCGTGGGCTCGAAGCGCCAGCCACCGATGGTACCTTCCACGAAGGAGGCGATGCTCGGGGCCACCATGGCTTTCTGGTCCAGCACCAGCGAACGGACCGCGCCCTCCGGCGTGACCTCGATATGACCGGACAGCACCATGCTCATTTCCGCAGTCGCACGTACAGCACGTGCGGTCTGCGCAGTTGCATCGCCTGCAAGCAGGGGGGCGCCGGCACCTACGGCCAGCGCGAGGGCGAGAAACAGTGGGGAACGCATCATTGCCGGATCCTTGGTGATGAACGGCGAGCCTATCCCAGTCCCAGCCGCGATGACAGCCGGTTCACGCCAGCCGGTGTGCGCCTGCGTAGGGCGGCGTGTCCGGATAATCACCCCGGGCGAAGCGTTCCTGCAGGCCCTGCCACCAGCCCGGGTCGAACAGGTGCCGGTAGTGCTCGCGCACGGCTGCCAGCTCCGCAGCAGGCAGGCCCATGAACGGACCGAAGCGCTCGGGAAACACGTCGCGCGGGCCGACATGGAACCAGGGCTCGTCGGCCATCGCTTCCTCCGGCGTGCGTGGCTGCGGCCAGGCGCGGAACACGCAGTCGCTGACCAGGCACAGCTCGTCATAGTCATAGAACACGGCCCGGCCGTGCCGTGACACACCGAAGTTCTTCGGCAGCATGTCGCCGGGGAAGATGTTGTTGCGCGCCATGTCGGTGATCGCCTGCGCGTAGTCGAGCACCGCCGCACGCACCGCCTCGCCGGACTGCTCGCGCAGGTACAGATTCAAAGGACGGAAACGACGTTGCACATAGCACAGTGCGACTTCGACCTCGTCGCCATCGACACGTACGCTCTGCGCGCACTGCTGCAGCAGCTCTTCCAGCAGGGCCGGCGCGAAGCGCTCGCGCGGGAAACGCAGGTGGCGATAAGGCTGCGCATCAAGCAGGCGGCCGACACGATCGAGATTGAACACCAGCGCGTACTTCTCTTCCACCTGCTGCCGCGACATTGCCTTGGGCCAGGCGAAACGGTCACGGATCAGCTTGAACACCAATGGATAACTGGGCAGGGTAAACACCGCCATGACCATGCCCGGCGTGCCTTCGGCATGCACCAGCCGTTCCTGCGGATGCTCGTTGAAGTGTCGGAAGAAGGTTCGGTAGCGCTCGGTCTTGCCCTGCTTGGCACGTCCCAGCACCGTGTAGATCTCGTCGATCGGCTTGCCCGGCAGCAGGCTGCGCAGGAACACCACCGCGTCGCCCACGGTGCCCAGGTCAGCCTGGAAGTAGCTGCGCGACACGCCAAACAGATGGGCGACATCACGGCGCCGGGTCAGCACCGCATCGGCACGCAGGCCGCGCGCATCGTTGACCAGGGCAATCACGCATGGCGAAAAGCGATGCTCGCCGAACACGCGGCCAACCAGGTAAGCGCGGCGCTCGCGGTAGAACACCGTGTCGAGCAGTTCGATGCTGCGTACCGGCGTGTCCCCCCAATGGGCGAGGTCGTCCTGCAGGCGCACGGCGATGGCCGCCGCACAGCGCAGCTGGTGCGCATAGGGGATGTCGAAACGGTAGTCGGCCAGCACGCGTTGCAGGGCCTCCACCGGCCGCGTCGGCGAGACCGCGTAGGTATGCCGCGCGACAGGATGGGTGATTGCATCGGAGGGCTCGACGTCGAAAGCAATGAATTCCAGCGCCGGGTCCACGCCGCGGGTAGCGAACAGGCGCCGCGACAGCGTGTTGTAGAAGGTCTTGTACAGCTCGGCGTCGATCAGGCCCTGCAGCAGCCCGCTGTACTGCGCGTGCACCTGCAGCCACAGCGCACGCTCGCCGATCGCGTCACCGGCGAGGCGGCGCAACGCATCCATCTGCTCGGCGATGCACAGGTCGTACAGGGCGATGCGCTCGACCGCATCCTGTCGCGCACCAGCCCAATCGCGCTGCTCGAAGCGCTGCCGCGCCCGCGCGGTGATCGCCGCGAAGCGGGCATGGTACTGCTCGAAACCATCGCGGATGGCACCGGCGATACGCGGCGCCAGTACGGTTGCGATGACAGGCTCTGACATGCACGGCGTACCCGGGGAGGACCGTCTCCACCATACGCTGGCGTGGGGTGGCTTGTGTAGAGTCGAGCCATGCTCGACTGCTTTTGGCCGAAGTCGAGCAAGCTTGTATGTTCCTCCCGGCTCCTACGAGGTATGTAGGAGCCAGGGTGGAGGGACCGTCAAGCATGCATCTGCGGATACTAGCCGACAGACGAGTCGAGCGATCCCCATCCCGCACACGAACGTCGATAAAGGATCGTACGGCCCCCAAAGGGGA
>NZ_JAWIRT010000029.1:0-47991 GCF_036320045.1 Stenotrophomonas sp. SMYL20
TCCCCTTTGGGGGCCGTACGATCCTTTATCGACGTTCGTGTGCGGGATGGGGATCGCTCGACTCGTCTGTCGGCTAGTATCCGCAGATGCATGCTTGACGGTCCCTCCACCCTGGCTCCTACATACCGCGTAGGAGCCGGGAGGAACATACAAGCATGGCTCGACTCTACAAGGAGCGGTAAAGCGGTCGAGCAAGCTCGACCCCTACCGGCGCTTCGCCCACTTATAGAACCGCTTCCAGCCCTGCCGCACAGCCGCTACCCAACCCGGGTCGGCCACCAGCGCGGCCTGCGCGGCACTCGGCGCCTGGCCGGTCACGCGCTGGCGGATCTTCAGCAGGTTCTTCATGTCGCTGCGGCGCATCTGGCGGCTCAGCGGGTTGCGGCGGAGCCAACGCGGGGCCCGCCAGGCCGAGGTGAAGTCCAGCAGCACCGGTACGCCGCTGCTGACCACCACGTTGGTGCCATGCAGGTCGTTGTGGGTGATGCCGGCGGCGTGCAGGCGGCTGAGCGCGTGCTGCAGCTGCTCGAACACTTCATTGCCCACGGCCTGCGCGGTGCTCAGGGTCTGGCCGGGAATGAACTCCATGCCCAGCGCCAGGCCACCGAGGGTGCCGAGCAGTGCAGGGGCATGCTTCCAGCCGCCGAGGCGCTGCAGCATGCGGGCTTCACGGCGCACCATCAGCCGGGCGATCAGCGAAACGGGAGTGCCGCGGTAGCGGGAATAGTCCTTGATGACCGCCTCGCGCCCGTCCAGGCAGGTACGGTAGACGTCGGGGGCCAGGAAGCGTTCGCCGCGCTTGAGCAGCAGCGGGGTGGCGGCGTCATCGCCGCAGGAGGAGGGGGGGAGAGCAGGAAGATACATGTCGGGGTCTCGGACGACCCGGTGGGTGGCGCAAAGCGTCAAGCGAACCGGTGTTACAGGGAGTTACTAAGTTTTCGTTAATTTTAGTACTCGCCAGTTCGCTATTCCACGATTTGTCGGAGAAATGTCGGGGTCGTGGCTGGAACAGTTCGTCGCGCCCAATCGGACAATTCTGTCTCACTTGGCCGGTGGTTCTTTCAGAATCAATAGGTTGCATTTCGCTCTGCCTCGTTCATCCGCGGCCCGCTGAACGTCACGCACGTCCAGCTTGACCCCGACGCACGGCCTGCCGACCATAAGCTGTTAATTCGCGACATCGGCGGCCGCCCCTTCCTGGCACGTCCCCGTCCCCTGCCGCGGTCCCCACCGGTGCTGGCCGCCAGGCCGTGCATCGCCCTGATTCCCGTTCCGGCTGCGGCTGGAGGAAAGTGTTTTGATCATCAAAATCGTCATTGCAGCGCTGTTCGTCGCCTGCGTGCTGTACATCCACTTCCGTGGCAAGGTCCGCGCGCGCTGGTCGCGCCAGCTGCTGGACCACTCCAGTTTCATGGCCCCGATCAACGTGGTCATGTACATGTTCTCGAAGGTGCCGACCACGCCGTTCCTGGACCCGGCCAAGGAATTCCCGCAGCTGGAGCCGCTGCGCCAGAACTGGCAGATGATCCGCGACGAGGCGCTGGCGCTGCGCGATGCACAGAAGATCGCCGCCTCCAGCACGTTCAACGATGCCGGCTTCAACTCGTTCTTCCGCCGTGGCTGGAAGCGCTTCTACCTGAAGTGGTACGGCCCGTCGCACCCGTCGGCGAAGGCGATGTGTCCCAAGACCACCGCGCTGCTGGAGTCGCTGCCGGATGTGCGCGCGGCGATGTTCGCGCAGCTGCCGTCGGGCAGCGAACTGCGCCCGCACCGCGACCCGTTCGCCGGTTCGCTGCGCCTGCACCTGGGCTTGGCCACGCCCAACAACGACGGCTGCTACATCGAAGTGGACGGCATCAAGAAGAGCTGGCGCGACGGCGAGTGGATGATGTTCGACGAGACCTACATCCACCACGCGCACAACGAGACGCCGGATGATCGCGTGATCCTGTTCTGCGACATCGCCCGCCCGCTGCGCTTCGGCCTGCCGGGCCTGTTCAACCGCGCGGTGGCGGCCACGCTGCTGGCCGGTGGTGCCTCGCCGAACCTGCCGGGTGACCCGACCGGTGGCGTCAACAAGGCCTTCGGCAGCGTCTACAAGGTGCGGTTGAAGGCCAAGGCACTGCGCGAGCGCAGCGTGGTGGCCTACCAGCTGATCAAGTGGGGCCTGGTGGTGGCGGTGATTGCCGGTATCTGGGCGCTCTGATCGTTACATGCGGTTGCCGGCCAGCGGCCGGCACTACCGGACCATGAAAAAACCCGCGCTGTTGCCAGCGCGGGTTTTCTTTTGGGTGGGTGCCGACCGTTGGTCGGCACGCCTTACTTCAGCGCCGCCTGCACGAACGGCGGGGTCACCAGCACGCCGGTGTGCAGCGCGGCGGTGTAGTACAGGGTGTTGAAGGTCTTGGCGGCTGAGTCGGCCTGGCGGAAGTCGAAGCTGCTGTCGCCCTTGCGCGCCATGGTCACGCTCCACCAGCCGGTGGGGTAGCACGGCTGCGGGAACGGCAGGGTCTTGAACGAACCGAAGCCGGCCTTGCCCATCTCGGTGCGCATTTCGTTGATCAGGTCCAGCTGCATCAGCGGCGACTCGGACTGCTGCACCAGGATGCCGTCGTCCTTCAGGGCCTTGAAGCAGCTCTCGTAGAAGGCCTTGTTGAACAGGCCTTCGCCGGGGCCGACCGGGTCGGTCGAATCGACGATCACCACGTCCACGCTGCCGGCCGGGCAGTTGGCCATGTAGGCCACGCCGTCGTCGAACAGCAGCTCGGCGCGGGCGTCGTCGTTGGAATCGCACAGTTCCGGGAAGTGCTTGCGCGCCATCACCGTGACCTGCTCGTCGATATCGCACTGGGTCACGCTCTCCACGCCGGTGTGCTTGAGCACTTCGCGCAGGGTGCCGCAGTCGCCGCCACCGATGATCACCACGCGCTTGGGCGCGGCGTGGGTGAACAGCACCGGGTGGCTGATCATCTCGTGATAGAAGAAGTTGTCCTTGCTGGTCAGCATGATGGCCCCGTCGATGGTCATCAGGTTGCCCCAGTCGGTGGTCTGGAAGATCTCGATCTTCTGGAACGGCGACTGCACCTCGTCCAGCTTGCCGGTGATGCGGTAGCCGATGGCCGAGCCGGTGCGCTCGAAGTGTTCGATGTACCAGTTGTTGCTGTCAGTCATTGAAAACAGTCCTGTTCGGAGGGGTGAAGCCGGGCTGGCGGGCGGGGCCGCGTGGCACAGATGCCACATCCGGACGGATCGGCCCGTTCAGGTTGGAACCTGTCACGGGCGCGGGCGCGCATGATAACGAACCTGTGGGCATATAGGCGTTATCATGCCCCCCCTTTTATTGCCAACAAGGCCGACTGAAATGACCGATTGGTCCCTCGACCAAGCCCGCAAGACCTACTCGATCCCGCATTGGGCGGACGGTTACTTCGACGTGGATCAGGCCGGGCACATGGTGGTGAGACCGACCGGGGCGGACGGCCCGGTGGTGTCGCTGCCCAAGGTGGTCGACGCGGCGCGTGCGGCCGGCGCCAAGCTGCCGTTGCTGGTGCGCTTCCCGGACATCCTCGGCCAGCGCCTGGGCAAGCTGCAGGCGGCCTTCGGCCAGGCCCAGCAGGACTGGGAATACAGCGGCGGCTACACCGCCGTGTACCCGATCAAGGTCAACCAGACCCGCGGCGTGGCCGGCACCCTGGCCAGCCACCACGGCGAGGGCTTCGGCCTGGAAGCGGGCAGCAAGCCCGAGCTGATGGCCGTGCTGGCACTGTCGCGCCCGGGTGGCCTGATCGTCTGCAACGGCTACAAGGACCGCGAGTACATCCGCCTGGCCCTGATCGGCCGCAAGCTGGGCCTGCAGACCTTCATCGTCATCGAGAAGCCGTCCGAGCTGAAACTGGTGCTGGAAGAGTCCAAGGCGCTGGACGTGAAGCCGGGCCTGGGCGTGCGCATGCGCCTGGCCTCGCTGGGCGCCGGCAAGTGGCAGAACAGCGGTGGCGACAAGGCCAAGTTCGGCCTGTCGCCGCGCCAGTTGCTGGACCTGTGGAAGTCGCTGCGTGACACCGAGTACGCCGACTGCCTGAACCTGCTGCACTTCCACATGGGTTCGCAGATCTCCAACGTGCGCGACATCGCCAACGGCATGCGCGAAGCCACCCGCTACTTCGTGGAGCTGTCGCGCCTGGGCGCGAAGATCACTCACGTCGATGTGGGCGGTGGCTTGGGCGTGGACTATGAAGGCACCCGTTCGCGCAGCTTCTGCTCGATCAACTACGGCCTGCATTCATACGCCAGCAACATCGTGCAGCCGCTGGCCAATGCCTGCGAAGAGTTCGGCCTGACCCCGCCGCGCATCGTTACCGAGTGCGGCCGCGCGATGACCGCGCACCACGCGGTGCTGATCGCCAATGTGTCGGAAGTGGAAGAAGCGCAGGAAGGCCGCGTGCCGGACCAGCACGACGACGAGCCGGCGGCGATCCGCCACCTGCGCGAGATCCACGACGAGCTGGACGTGCGCCCGGCGGTGGAGCTGTTCCAGGAAGCACAGCACTTCCACGCCGAAGGCCTGGCCAGCTACGCGCTGGGCCAGATCGATCTGCCGCAGCGTGCGCGCATCGACGATCTGTTCTACGCCATCGCCCATGGCGTGCGTGCGCGCCTGAGCTACGACGAGAAGAGCCATCGCCCGGTGCTGGACGAACTGAACGAGCGCCTGGTCGACAAGTACTTCGTCAACTTCAGCGTGTTCGAATCGATCCCGGACGTGTGGGCGATCGACCAGGTGTTCCCGATCGTGCCGATCGAGCGCCTGGACGAAACCCCGGACCGTCGCGGCATCATCGCCGACATGACCTGCGACTCGGACGGCATGGTGGAAACCTATGTCGAGAACGAGAGCCTGGACAGCTCGCTGCCGCTGCACAAGATGAAGCCGGGCGAGAGCTACCGCATCGGCTTCTTCATGGTCGGCGCCTACCAGGAAATCCTGGGCGACATCCACAACCTGTTCGGCGATACCGACGCGGTGGAAGTGCTGGCCGATGCCGATGGCTATGCCATCACCCAGCAGCGTCGCGGCGACACCACCGACGTGATGCTGGATTACGTGGGTTACCGCCTGGACGAACTGCGCGCGACCTACGCGCAGCGCGTGGCCGAGGCGCAGCTGTCGCCGGAACGTGCGCAGGAGCTGTCGGAGGCGCTGGAAGCGGGCCTGACCGGTTATACCTACCTGTCCGACGAACCGCTGGTCTGAGGTCAACGGGAACGCCGGGCCTGGCCCGGCGCTACCGGCCCCGATGAGCGCGCGCGCGATCTTCCACCTGTTCCTGCATGCCGCCGTGCCAGCCCTGCTGGCATGGCTGTTCTGGCGCAAGCGCTTCGCCTCGGCGTGGCTGCTGATGCTGCTGGGCTGGATCATCGATCTGGACCACCTGCTGGCCGATCCGATCTATGCACCGAACCGCTGCAGCATCGGGTTCCACCCGCTGCACACCGCACCGGCGATTGCGGTCTATGCCGGGCTGTGCGTGCCGAAGAAAACGCGGTTGTTCGGCATCGGTTTGATCATCCACATCGTGCTGGACGCGATTGATTGCTGGTGGATGCATCACCGTTGATGCTGGGTGCGTGTCGACCAAGGTCGACACCTACCGGGGGGGCGATGGCCGACGGAACTGATGTACTGCTTTGGTAGATGCCGACCTTGGTCGGCGCTTTTGATGCGTGTCGACCAAGGTCGACACCTACCGGGTGCACGGCGACCGGCGTTCCCGGTGACCACGTGGTTGCCGGCCAGCGGCCGGCACTACCCACCGTCAGGTTGGCCGCTTCACGCCACCGGCAACCACAACGTCGCACGCAGGCCCGGCTGCGCATTTTCCAGCGCAACGCGTCCGCCATAACTGGCAGCGATATCACCCACAATCGCCAACCCCAGCCCACTGCTGCCCTCGCGCTCATCCAGGCGCACGCCACGCTGGGTGACCTGTTCCAGCGCGTCTGCAGCCAGCCCGGGGCCGTCGTCGCGTACCTCAATGCGCAACTGCCCTTCGCTGGTGTCTGCAGTGACGTCCACCCGCTGCTTCGCCCACTTGCCGGCGTTGTCCAGCAGATTGCCCAGCATCTCCTCCAGGTCCGCACTGGCACCGGCGAACTGCAGCGCCGGATCGATACCAGCCGCCGTGAACGTGATGCCACGTTCGCCATGCACGCGTGCCATCAGCCGGCACATCGCCTGTGCGACTGCCGCCACGTCGGTGCGCTGGCGATGGTCGGCGGCCAACCCTGCGGCCAGGTAACGGTCGACGCTGGCCTGCATACGCGCACTCTGCTCGCGTACGGTGGCGCGCCAGTCCGCGCCGTCGCCGTCGGCCTCAGTGGCCAGCACGCTCAGCGGGGTTTTCAGCGCATGCGCCAGATCCTGTGCACTGGTGCGCGCGCGCGCGACCATGCGTTGCTGATGCTCCAGCAGCGCGTTGAGCTCCTCGCCCAGCGGTGCGACCTCCGCACCCAGCCCCTGTGTATCGATGCGCTGCGCGTCGCCGCGCCGCACCCGTTCCAGCTGTGCACCGAGGCGATGCAATGGACGCAATCCGAAGTGCACCTGGCTGGCCAGCACCGCCAGCCACGCCGCGACCAACACACCCAGCGCGATGGCAGTACGCTGGCGGAACGCGGCAACGTCTGCATCCAGCGCGCTGCGATCGGTGGCGACCACGGCCACGAACGGTTCGTTGGCGCGTGGCAGGCGCACCTGCTGCACGCGTGCGCGCAGGGATTGCTGCAGCGGCCCACTCAGATTGCGCGTGGCCGGCCCGCTGGCTGTGACGGGCAGGGTTTCATCCCACAGCGAGCGCGACTGCAGCAGTACGCGGCCATCGGCGCCGGCGATCTGCCAATAGGCACCGGAGAACACACGCTGGAAGCGCGCGTCATTGGGTTCCTGGCGCAGGCGCAGCTGTCCGTCCGCATCCACTTCGGCCTGCGCCAGCAGGGTCAGCATGTCCTGCTGCAGTTCATGGTCGAAGCGATCGCGCGCGCTGCGCTTGAACAGCTCGCCCAGCAGTGCACTGGCCAGCAGCGAGACCAGCAGCAGGCCGACACCGCCAGCCAGCAGCAGGCGCCGTCGCAGCGAGGGTTGCCGGTTCATGGCGCGGCCAGCCGCCAGCCCTGGCCGCGCACGGTCTGGATCAGGTCGATGCCGAGCTTGCGGCGCACCCGCCCGAGCAGCACGTCCAGTGCGTTGGAGTCCGGGTCATGGCCGCAGTCGAACACCTGTTCACCCAGCCGGTCGCGGCCGATCACCTGGCCGCTGTGGTGGATGAAGTAGCTGAGCAGGCGGAACTCCTGCGGGCTCAGCGCCAGCGCCTGCCCATCCAGCTCGAAGCGGCCTGCATTGACGTCCAGTTGCAGCGGGCCGCAGTGCAGGCGCGGGCTGGCGTGGCCGTGGCTACGGCGGATCAGGGCGCGCAGGCGCAGCACCAGTTCGTCGGCCTGGAAGGGTTTGGTGAGGTAATCGTCGGCGCCGGCGTCGAAGCCGGCCAGCTTGTCGTGCCAGCGCCCGCGCGCGGTCAGCACCAGCACCGGAAAACTCCGGCCGTTGCCGCGCCAGCGCTCGATCACGCTCAGTCCGTCCAGCCCGGGCAGGCCCAGGTCGACGATGGCGGCCTGCAGATCCTCGATCTGACCGATTTCCTCGGCCTCGCGACCGTCGGTAACCGCGTGCACCACGTAGCCGGCCTGTTCCAGCAGGGGCAGCAGGCGCTGTGCCAGCGCAGCATCGTCTTCGGCCAACAGGATGCGCATCAGTCGTCCAGTTCCGTCTTCAGCAGCTTTCCGCTGCGCGCATCATAGTCCAGCTCCACCACCACGCCATCTGCGCGCAGGATCTCCACTTCGTAGACGCCGTCGTCCAGCTCCACTTCCAGCAGCTGGCCCGGAAAGCGCTTGAGCGCATCGCGCACCACGCTTTCCAATGGCACGTAGCGGCCCTGCTGCACGGCGCGGCGCGCGACCTGCTGCGCCGGGTCCTGTGCCGGTGCGGCGGCGGTGGGGGCGCTGGCCAGGGCCAGCAGCAGGGGCAGGGTGGAGAGCATCGGGGCGCAGGGCGGGCTGTAGGAACAGGCGTGAGTGTGCCGGGGCTGACTAACAGCTGGCTAACAGTGCCGGCTAAGGAGCTGTTAACCACGGGGTGCATTGTGGCGTTGCCGGGATGGTCCGGCCACGAACACGAACAGGAGAACCCCCATGTTGAAGTCGCTCACCGTCGCCACTGTTGCTCTGCTGGCCATCGCACCGGCCGCACAGGCTGCACCGCTGGGCATGGCCCAGGTCGAACAGACCCTGCGCAAGGCCGGCTACACCCAGATCCACGAGATCGAACGCGATGATGGCCTGTGGGAGGCTGACGTGAGCCGCGCCGATGGCCGCTTCAGCGAGGTCTACGTTGACCCCAAGACCGGCGAGATCTTCGACGAGCACAGCGGCCGCGCGCTGTTGACCACCGAGCAGGTGCTGGCACGGGCACAGGCGCATGGCCTGCGCGAGATCCATTCGCTGGAACGCGATGGTGCGACCTGGTCGCTGGAAGCCCGCAATGCCCGCAACCAGAAGGTGGACGTGCGCCTGAGCGGCTATGACGGCCGCATCCTGCACAGCGAGCGCGATGGCTGGCTGGATTGATTCGCGTGCCGGTAGGTGCCGGCCGCTGGCCGGCACACCGGGAGAAAGCGTGTCGACCAAGGTCGACACCTACCGGACACGTGCAGCGTTAGCGGCCGACCTTGGTCGGCCCAGGCCCGACGCGGCGCTTACCAGCCAAACGGCGGCGGGTAATCCCAGTAGCCCGGGCCGCGGCCGTAGTAGCCGCCGTACGGGCCGTAGAAGCCCGGGCCCTTGCCTTCGCTCACGTGGATGTTGACGTTGACCCCGTGGGTCTTGCCTTCATCGGTGGTGTAGTTCTTGCTCAGGTTCAGTGTGGCGGCGTTGTAGTGGCTGTTGCCACCGTTCTTGGAATAGCCGATGCCGGTGGTGAAGCTGCCGGACACTTTGACCTTGTCGTCGGTGACGTCGGCGATCTTCGCGTCGTCGTGCACGCGCGGGCCGCTCTTGTCACCGTAGTACGTGCCCGGCGGGTCCTGCTGCAGGGCCGGGTCGTTGAGGTAGCGCATCGGCGCCTGCGGCAGCGTCAGGTCCAGGCCGGCGGCCTGCGGCGCGGTGGCGCCAGCGGCGGACTGGGCCAGCACGGTTCCCGGCAGGGCCAGGCACAGCAGCAGGGTCAGGGGGCGGATCATGACGGCGCTCCAGCGGACAGGTGGCCGCGCAACACGCGGCGGTACAGGCCGACGCTAGCAGGGGTTGCTTGAATGATGCCTGTCGGCGCCGGATTGGGGTAGAGCCAGGCCATGCCTGGCTGCAGGTCACAGCCGCCCGAACCCGAACAGCCCTTCCAGCGCATGCCTGCGCCGCTCGATCCGGGCCCGCAGCAGCTGGGCGCCGATCATCGAATAAGTGATGCCGTTGCCGCCGTAGGCCATGGCGAAATGCACCCGTGGCCCCCACTGATCGTGCGGGCCGAAGAAAGGCAGGCCGTCGGCGGTTTCGGCGAAGGTGCCGGCCCAGGAGAAGGCGGGCACCGGATCCAGCCGCGGGAACCAGTGCTGGAGCTGTTTCATCAGCTTGTCGGCCTTGCGCTCTACGCGCCGATCGCGGCGGGCGGGGATGTCGATGGCGTCGTCCAGCCCGCCCACCAGCAGGCGGCGGTCGCCGGTGGCGCGCAGGTAGAGGTACGGGCGTGCGCTCTCCCACACCATCGTGTTGCGCAGCCGGCCCAGCACGTCCGCATCGATCGGGTCGGTGATGAAGGCATAGCTGCTGCGGTTGCGTGCGACGCGCTGATGCAGCCAGCGTTGGTTGGCATAGCCTATTGCCAGCACCACGTGGCGGGCGTGGATCGTGGCGCCGTCCTCGGTGAGGGCGGTTACCCCGCGCGCGCTGGGCGTGAGCGTGTGCAGTACCGTACGGTCATGCACATTGCCGCCGCGCCGGCGCACGCGTTGCAGCAGCGCATAGGTCAGGCGATAGGGATCGACCCGCGCCGCCTGGCGCGTGAGCAGGGCACCGCCGGCGTCCACGCCGAAGCGTTCCTGCAGTGCCTCCGGGCCGAGCCAGCGGGCATCCAGACCGATGCCGCGCCGCGCCTCACCTTCGGCCATCAGGCGCGGCACGTCGCGATGGCGGCTGGCCAGGTACAGGCTGTCCATGCGCTGGAAATCAACGTCTTTCAGGCCGCGAGCCACGTCGCCCAGGGCCGGAATCGCCTCGGCACACGCCCGATAGGCAAGCGCGGCGGCGTCCTGCCCGTAGCGCTCGGTCAGCTCCAGCAGGTGGGTATCGATCTCGTACTGCAGCAGCGCGGTGCTGGCGGCGGTGCTGCCCCAGCCGATGTCGCGCTGCTCGATCACCGCCACGTCGTGGCCATGACGGGACAGTTCGTCGGCAATCAGCGCACCGGTGATGCCGCCGCCGACCACCAGCACGTCGCAGCGCAGATCCTTTTCCAATGGCGGAAACGCCTGGATCAATCCATTGCGTACCGCCCACCAGGGGTAACCGCTCTTCAGGTCCATGGCCGTGTGCTGCTCAGGCGGTGGGACGGCCGGTATGCGGGGTCTGGATCAGTTCGGACAGATCGAAGCCCTGCAGGCGGGCGGCCGCCAGATAATGGTCCTGCACGGTCGCGTCCAGGCGCGGCTCGCGGGCCAGCAGCCACAGGTACTTGCGATCGGGGCTGCCGACCAGTGCCACGCTGTAGTCCGGCGCGACCTGGATCACCCAGTAGTCGCCCTTGGCGAACGGCAGCCAGCGCAGGCCCTTGGGCAGGAAGCTCACCTCCAGGCGCGCGCTGTCGTTGTCGACGGCGCAGGCCTCGCCGGTGGCTTCCTCGACCTCGCCGTCCATACGGCAGCGGTTGGTGACGCCGACGTTGCCGTTGTCGAGCAGGGTGTAGTGCGCCGACACGTCGGTGCAGCCTTCCGGTTCATGGCGCATCGGCAGGCGTGCGATCTCGTACCAGGTGCCCAGGTAGCGGGGCAGCTTGAGGTCGGCGACGGTTTTCAGCGGCGGGTGCTCGGTCATCAGCAGTCGTGGCAGGGGTGGGCCTCCACGATGCCGATGGCCTTGCCATGGGCGGGTGAAGCCGGGGCGATGGCCGTGTCCAGAACGTTCCGTCGCCCCGGCGGAGCGCCCGTTGTCACCGGCGTGGCGGTATCCTGCTGCCAGCGCCGTGTTTTCCTGATCCAACCGAGGTGGAGGTGCCGATGTACCAGGTGATCCTGTTGAAGAGTGAATCCGCGTTCGCACGCGAACAGTGGCCGCAGGTCGATGACCTGGTCGACTACGAAGGCGTGGCCTACAGCCTGCGTGCCGGCCCGCGCCAGCCGCTGCCGACCGACCACGACTGGCACCCGGTGGCGGTGTATGCGCCCGATGAGATTACCGAGGAAGAGTTCCAGGACTGGTACGCGCTGCAGCAGCCGACGGTGGAAGAGCTGCGCCTGAAGTACTGATGCTCGACGCTGCCAGGGCCGTCCATCCGCCCTTGACCGGCTCTGCCGTATAGTCGCGCGCAGGCGCGGTGGTCCGCGCGAACCGGTGTGGCTGGCTTGTCTTCTTTCCTGCGATCGATCCGTGCACGGGGGCCCTGGTGGGTCCTGATGCTGTGCACTGCCCTCCTGCTGTCCGCGCCGGTGCTGGCACAGGATGATGAGCCCACGCCGAAGCAGCAGCTGGCAGATATCGATGCGAAGCTGAAGGAAGTCGACCGCAAGCGTGGTGATGCGGCCGCCATCGAGACGCTGGCGATGCTGTCCGAGAATGCCTCGCAGGCGCGGCGGGATGCTGAGGCACTGGAAAAGGAGCTGCAGCCACAGCTGGTTCGCCTCGACGAACAACTGGCGCAGCTGGGCACACCTGCCGAAGGCACCACCGAGCCGCCTGAACTGGCGGCACAACGGCGCACCATCAACAAGCAGCGCGACGGCCTGGCCGCGTCCTTAGCGCAGGCCAAGACCAGTGCCGTGCGTGCCCAGCAGCTGGCAGCCGACATCGACCAGCAGCGCACTGCGCAACGCGCCGAAGACATGGGGAAGAAGGTCGCCTCGCCGTTGTCTCCAGCACTGTGGAGCAAGGTGGCCGAACGCCTGCCGATCGATATCGCACGCGTCGCGCCGTTGGCCGAGCAGGGGCGCGATACGTTTGTCGCTGGCGTCCGGGCCAATGGCTGGGGCACGCCGTTGCTGGGCCTGGTGGCCGCGCTGGTGATGATGTTCCCGCTGCGGCTGTGGCTGCGCAGGCTGGGGCGGCGCTTTGCGGAGTCCGAGCGCGCGCCGGACGGTCGCCTGCGCCGTTCCGGCCTGGCCATGTGGCTGCTGCTGGTGGGGACACTGCTGCCCGGCTATGCCGTGGTTGTACTGATGGCAGCGCTTGATGCGATCGATGCCATCGCGCCGCGCCTGCAGGTGGTGGCCGATGGGTTGGAAACCGCGACCTTCCGCGCCGCCTTCATCGCTGCACTCAGCGCCTGCATGCTGGTTCCCAAGCGGCCGTCGTGGCGGTTGCTGAATCTGGATGACACCGCCGCGCTCAAGCTGCGCAAGTACGCGTGGGGCGCGGCGGCGCTGGCCTGGCTGAGCACGGTGCTGGTGGCCCTCGATCAGGCCACGCGTACCAGCGACGTCACCACGGTGGCGCTGGATGGCCTGATTGCGCTGACTTACCTGGGCCTGATCATGGCCATGCTGGTGACCCTGGCGCGCCTGCATCGGCGGCAGACCGCCGAGGCCGAAGCCAAGCTGGAGGCGCAGGCCGATGGCGTGGGCGCGGCCACACCGGTGCGCCGCAGCAGCTGGCTGGTATTGGCACGCGTGGCGGGCAACGTCGCGGTAGTAGCGGCCATCATCGCCACCCTGCTGGGGTATCTGAACTTCGCCAAGTTTGTGAACCAGCAGCTGATCGGCGGCAGCATCGTGGTGCTGGCGGCGACCCTGCTGTTCAAATTCGTCGATGACCTGAGCACGTGGATGCTCAACGCCGACAGCAAGGTGGGTCAGACCATCCTGCTCAGTACCGGCCTGAGCGTGTCGCGGCTGGAGCAGGCCGGCGTGCTGCTGTCGGCGGCGCTGCGTACCGTGGTCGTGCTGCTCACGCTGCTTGCCCTGGTGGCGCCGTTCGGCAACATCGGTGCGGTGGTGGAGCGATTCACTTCGCTGCTCACCACGGGCATTCCGTTGGGCGGAACCACCCTGAAGCCGATGCAGATCGTGCTGGCGGTTGTGGTGCTCCTGGCCGGCCTGGCGATCACCCAGCTGGTGCAGCGCTGGCTGACCGATACCTACCTGCCCAAGACCGAACTGGACCTGGGGGCGCGCAACTCGGTCAGTACCGTCGCCCGCTACGTCGGCATCATCCTCGCCGTGATCTGGGCGTTGACGGCGATGGGGCTGGAGCTGACCAAGCTGGCGCTGCTCGTCAGTGCGTTGTCAGTGGGTATTGGTTTCGGCCTGCAGGTGATCACACAGAACTTCGTCTCCGGCCTGATCCTGCTGGCCGAGCGTCCGGTGAAGATCGGCGACTGGGTGAAGCTGGGCGACCAAGAGGGCGACATCCGCCGCATCAGCCTGCGCTCGACCGAGATCCAGGTGGGCGACAAGTCCACCCTGATCGTGCCCAACTCCGAGCTGGTCACCAAGACCGTGCGCAACATGACGATGGGCAACAACCAGGGCCGCATCCAGATCCAGTTCGCGGTGCCGCCAAGTACCGATGTCGGCAGCCTGCGTCAGGCGCTGCTGGATGCGTACACCGCGCACACCAACGTGCTGAAGCAGCCGGCCCCGACGGTCTACATCGACAGCATTGCCGGTGGTCAGATCACCATCAACAGCTTCGCGTACGTGGCCAGCCCGCGGCAGGTGTATGCGACCCGCAGCGATCTGTACTTCAGCCTGCTGCAGATCCTGGCGGAGCGGAACATTCCGCTGTCGACCCCGACCGACATCCACATCACCCGCGATCCGCAGGAGTAGGGGGTGTTCTGCAGGGCTGCGCCCTGCACCCGCTGAATCAACGTCAACCGCAAGAGCAACAGCAACAGCATGCATTCCGTGGTTTGGCGGGGCGGTGTCGGAGTGCGGGGACGCCGTAAATCCGTCCATGGAGGCTTGGCAGCCGCATCCATGCGGCTGACACCCCGCACTCCGACACCGCCCCACCTCTGACAGATTCCTGCGGCTGTCAGTGGGTGTCGACCTTGGTCGACACTTCTGTCAGATATCGAAATCAATCTGGGGTCAGATCCGTTTTCCTCCGGAAAACGGATCTGACCCCATCGGCATGTCCAACAGACCGCAGCAAACTGTCGAAGGCGGGGTGGGTCCGGTTGCGGGGGCGTGAGCCGCATGGATGCGGCGACCGAGCTTACATGGATGTACTTGCAGCGTCCCCCGCAACCGGACCCACCCCGCCAAACCACGGAATGCACGCTGTTGCCGTTGCTGTTGCTGTTGCTTCGGCAGGTGCAGGGCGCAGCCCTGCAAAGAAACCCCTTACCCCCGTGGTCGGCTGCGCGAGGGCACCAGTGCGAACGTATCCACCGCCAGCTTCTCGGCGTGGTTCAACCACGCGCGGATCTCCAGATCATCCACTTCGTGGTCCAGCCCGAACGACACGTTGATCTTGCCGTTGGCATCGGGCTGCACCCACTGCTGCGCCAGTACCACCTTGCGCTGCGAGGACACCGCCTCGATCCAGAAGCCGCGATCCGGGCGCGTGCTCGCCACCAGCTGCAGCATGTACTGGCCGGCACGGGTACGACGACCCTTCTGGGTGATCATGTGCGCCTGGCGCACGCTCGGGCGCGGGCCTTGGAACGCGTCCAGCGGTGCATCCACCGCGATGCCGCCACGCAGGTCGTTGTCGCGGTACAGCTTGATGCCGTTGTCGCGGTTGACCAGCAGGGCGCACCAGTCACCGTCGGCCGAGCCGTCCTCGAACGCGGTGCAGCGGTCGACGTAGGCCAGGGTGTTGTCCGGGTTGGCATCGTCGAACTGGCGTGAGGTGTTTTCCAGGTACACGGACTTCAGACTCCAGTCCTTGTCGTACTCCAGCAACACCGGTGGCTGCACGTGCTGCAGGCCGACCACCACCTGGTCATCGCCATCGATCTTCAGCTCGCGGGTTGGTTCGCCCAGCCACAGTGAACGCGCGAAGGCCAGATACTGTGGATAGTCACGGCCACCATCGCGCTGGGTGGCCACGCTGGCGCTGGGCGCGCGCTGGCCGTCGATCAGCGAACGGCCGAAGCCCATCGTCTTCAGGTTCGGGTCCAGCAGGCTGAGCAGGGTCGCACCCGAATCCAGGGTGGTGCCGGCGTCGGCGCTGAGCTGCTGCGGGGCAATGCCATCCCCCAGGAACAGCAGCAGGTTCTCGCGCTTCTGCCGGGTCAGGATGTGGGTCAGATCGTTGGGCATCGCCAGGTGGTCGGAGGCGATCACGATCAGCGTGTCCTTGCCGTACGGGCTGGCCTGGATGCGCTGCACCAGCTGCGAGATCAGCCGGTCGCTGCACTTGAGCGCGTTGAGCATGTTGATGTTGCCGTACTGGCTCTGGTAGCGCTCGCCCTTGCACGACACCGGCAGGTGACCCGCCGGGTGGTGGGTGTCCATGGTCAGCGTGGTCAGCATGAACGGCGAACCGGCGCGCGAGAGCTGCTCGAAGCGCTGGTAGGCGGTATCCAGCAGCACGTCATCGTGCACGCCCCAGGCCGAGTAGTGGATGCGGCCGATCTTCTTCTGCTGCTTGAACCACGCCAGGTCATGCACTTCATCGAAACCGTGGCTGGCCAGGAACTGGCCCTTGCCGGCGAACTGGCCGTTGGCACCGCCCAGATAGTGGTTGGTATAGCCCTGCTGCTTCAGGTAATCGCCCAGGCACACGGCCTTGGGCAGGAAGCTGCCCATGCGGTCCATGCTGTTCTCATCGCCCTGCGAAGTGGTCAGCGGCACGCCGCACATCGACGAGACCAGGCCGGCGATGGTCCAGCCGCTGCCCTCGGCCGAGGCCAGGTTGCGCACGTCCAGTGACTCGGACGCCAGGCGGTTGAGGTTGGGCATCAGGCCGGGAAACACGGCCTCGTCCAGGTAGGTACGTTCCAGGCTCTCGCCGTAGATCCAGACGATGTTGCGCGGGCGCTGCAGCGGCTGCGTCGGCACCTGGTACTCGGGGGCGATGCGGGCGAAGTCGACCGGGCGCAGCTGCTGGTACAGGCGCTGGCCGTCGCGGGCCAGCGGGCTGATCATGATCGTGGCCACCCATACGGCCGCGAAACCGGCGAACAATGCGCCACCATGGCCGGGCCGGCGCCAGCGCTTCACCCGCGTGGCGAACAGCGGCAGCAGCGAGACCAGCGCCAGCACGATGAAGCCGGCGATATAGCCCTTGAAGTCGGAGACACCGGCGCCTTCCATGTCGGCGCCCAGGTGGTACAGGGTGGCGGCATTGAGCCCATCACCGGACAGCTTGTCGATCAGCCACCACGCGCTGAGCATGAGCAGCAGCAGCGAGAACGCACCAGCCTTCCACCACACCCACTTGTCGGACGCGAGGAACAACCAGCACAGCAGCAACAACGACAGCAGCAGTATCCAGAGCATAGGCAGCTTCGGCAGTGACGGGGTGGTGGTGATGGACGTCGTACCGACGCGTGTCCATCCGACCGACGCTGCCACAAGCACATGCACATGACAGGCCGATGACCCGATAGTGCATGCACGAACCTGACTGAAATGTTTGTTGAAATAACACGCGCGCAATCGCGCTCAGAAGGTAAAACGAGCGTGAAGGGCTTCGTTGGATTGCATTAAAAACCGCATGAATACGGCGGTTTTCGCTGATGCGCTAGCGATGCCCGCGTTCTTCGCGTGCCCGCGCACGACGGTCGAACAGCAATGCACTGGTCACGATGCCAAGGCCGAGAACCACGCCGATGAACAGCAGAATCAGCGCAATGAGCGGGTAGCCGAACAGGTGCCAGCCGGTGTCGATCTTCATCATCATCGCCGCAGCCATGATCAATGCGGCACTGATGATGCCGGCAGCCACGCGGTTGGCGATCTTCTGCAGGTTCTCCATCAACCGCGATTCTTCCAGGCCGGTCACCTTCATCTGCAGGCGGTTCTCGGCCAGCAGCGCCATGATGTCCGACAGCTTGCGCGGCCCATCGCGCAGCAGCTGCTGCAGTTCCATCGCCTCGCTGGCGAGGTTGGCGGCAGACAGCGATTTCTTCAGGCGCGCACGCATCACGTGCTGCAGCTGGCGCTCAACGATGCGGCGGGTTTCCAGCTCGGGTGCCAGCAGCCGGCACACGGTTTCCAGATTGAGCAGGGCCTTGCCCAGCAGGCTCAGTTCCGGCGGCGTGCGCAGGCCGCAGGCGGTGGCGATGCGCACCAGGTCCAGCACCACGCGGCCTTCCGAGAAGCTGCCACTGGCGGCGTAGCGCGCGATCAGCTGGCCGGTCTCGCGCAGGTAGCGCTCCTCGTCGAACGCCTCCAGCCGCGTGCTGATGCTGATCAGGTCGTCGGCTACTTCTTCGCCACGGCCATCGACCGCGGCGAACAGGATCTTCAGCAGGCGCTCGCGCAGGCGCGGTGGCATGTGCGCGACCATGCCCAGGTCGAAGATCGCCAGCCGTCCATCGGGCATCACCCGCAGGTTGCCGGGGTGCGGGTCGGCATGGATCTCGCCATGCACGAAGATCTGGTCCAGGTAGCCGCGGATCAGCGCCGCCGCCAGAGGATCCATCGATTGCTCGGTGCGGCGCACATCGGGAATCGCATCCACGCGCACGCCGGTGGCCAGTTCCATGGTCAGCACGCGCTGGCTGCTGTAGTCCCACAGCGGCTGCGGAATCCACAGGCGGCGGAACGGCTTCAGGTGCCGGCCGAAACGGGCCAGGTTCTCGGCCTCGGCGTGGTAGTCCAGCTCCTGCATCAGGGTCTTGGCGAACTCGTTGAGCCAGTCGCGCAGGCGCACCCGACGGCCCACCTGGGTCAGGTGGTCGGCGGCCAGCGCGAAGCTGCGCAGTGCCTCCAGGTCCGAGCGCAGCTGCGCGGCGACCTCGGGTTTCTGCACCTTCACCGCCACCTGGCGGCCATCGTGCAGCACCGCGCGATGCACCTGCGCGATCGAGGCACAGCCCAATGGCTCGGGATCGAACGCGGCGAACAGCTTGTTCACCGGCGCGCCCAGCTCCTGTTCGACGATGGCATGGATGCGCTCGACCGGAATCTCGGCCACCTTTTCCTGCATGCGCTCCAGCGCCGTGGCGAACTCCACCGGCACCATGTCCGGGCGGGTGGACAGCATCTGGCCTAGTTTGACGAAGGTCGGTCCCAGCGCTTCCAGGTCGCTGACGAACTGTTCCGGGTTGCCATCGGCGGGCACGTCGGCCTGGTTGCTGGCGGCGTCCAGGTTCATGCCCGAGAACACGCCCGAATGGCGGTAGCGCATCAGCAGGCGCAGGATCTGGCTGCGCCGGTTCATGCCTTTGACCAGCGGGGGATTGCCATTGGCGGTGGGCGGATTGCTCAAGCGACACTCCCATGCGACGGATACAGGTAGTGCCGGCCGCTGGCCGGCAATGTCCGGATTACGCAGTGTCGCCGGGGGGCGGTAGGCACGCGGTGAATCCGACCGCTTCCGCAGCTGCCCCGGTATCGGTCAGAATCCGCTCATTCCCTCACTTGGACGCCCCATGGCCGGTGCCAGCCTGTTCGCCCTGCTCGACGATATCGCCACCCTGCTGGACGACGTCTCGGTCCTGACCAAGGTCGCGGCAAAGAAGACCGCCGGCGTGCTGGGCGACGACCTGGCGCTGAACGCGCAGCAGGTGACCGGGGTCAACGCCAACCGTGAACTGCCGGTGGTGTGGGCGGTGGCCAAGGGCTCGCTGGTCAACAAGGTGATCCTGGTACCGGCGGCGCTGGCGATCAGTGCACTGGAGGCGTGGCTGCACAGCCGTGGCTGGAACGTGCCGCTGATCGTGCCATTGATGATGATCGGCGGTGCCTTCCTCTGCTTCGAGGGCGTGGAGAAGCTGGCGCATCGCTTCCTGCATTCGGCTGACGACGATGCCGAGCATCAGGCCGAGCGGCGCAAGGCGCTGGCCGATACCCAGGTGGACATGGTTGCGTGGGAGAAGGACAAGGTAAAAGGCGCGATCCGCACCGACTTCATCCTCTCGGCCGAGATCATCGTGTTGACCCTGGGCGTGGTCGCCACCGCACCGTTCACCAACCAGGTGGTCACCCTGGCCGTGGTTGCACTGGCGATGACGGTCTTCGTCTATGGGCTGGTCGCGGGCATCGTGAAGCTTGATGACGTCGGCCTGTACCTGTCGCGCAAGGGTGGGGCTGTGGCCGCCTTCGGTCGCGGCCTGGTGGCCTCGGCGCCGTGGCTGATGAAGTTCCTGTCGGTGGCCGGCACCATCGCCATGTTCCTGGTCGGCGGCGGCATCCTGGTGCACAACGTGCCGGCACTGCACCACGCGGTGCAGGCACTGGGTGGCGAAGGGCAGTGGGGCTGGCTGATCAGCGCTGCGGCCAACATGGTGGTGGGCATCATCGCCGGCGCCATCGTGCTGGCGGCGGTGACCGGGTTCCAGAAGCTGCGCGGTAAGTAAGCGGCGGCCCATTGCCCGGTAGAGGCCGACCTTGGTCGGCGCTTTGTTTCCGCGTGTGCCAACCAAGGTTGGCACCTACCAAAGCGCTGTCCCTTGCGTTGGTAGAGGCCGACCTTGGTCGGCGCTTTGTTCCGGCGTGTGCCAACCAAGGTTGCCACCTACCGAAGCGGTTTGCGGTGGGCCGGACGATCAACCCGCCTGCACCCGGTTCTTGCCCTGCCGCTTGGCCGCATACAGCGCGTCATCGGCGCGCCGCAGCAGGGTCTCGGTATCGTCGCCGGGCTGCCATTGCGCCAGCCCGGCACTGAAATGCACCGGCACGCGCCGGTCCTGCACGGTCAACACGCGGTGCGCCAGTGAACGCTGCAGGCGTTGCACGGTGGCCATGCTGTCGGCACCCTGGGTCTCCGGCAGCACCAGCACGAACTCGTCGCCACCCAGTCGCGCGATGCCATCGGTGGCGCGCAGCAGCAGCTTGCAGACGGCCACCAGGTGCTGCAGCAGTGCATCGCCACCGGCATGGCCATGTGCATCGTTGGTCTGGTGGAAATCATCCAGATCGATCACCGCCACGCCCAGCGGCGAGTTGTTGCGTGCGGCGCGGGCCAGCTCGCGTTGCAGCAGTTCGTCCAGGCCGCGTCGGTTCAGCGCCTGAGTCAGTGGATCGATGCGCGCCAGGTCACCAGCGGCCCGCAGTTCCTGCTCCAGCTCGGCAATGCGTTGCTCTGCACGTTCCACTTCCTGGCGCGCGTTGGCCAGGTGATCGCGCGCCTGCGCGGCCTGCTGCTGCACCTTGCCGGTGTCGCGCATCACGTCCTGCAGCAGTTGGTTGAGGTCGGCGATGCTGCGTGCCTCGCGCAGCTGCAGCGCGTAGCTGCCGATGCGGTCGTGGTATTCGCCGGTGCTGGTGGCCATGCCGTCCATGCGCTCGATGAACTCGCCCATCAGCCCGCGCATCGCAGCCTTCGAATCGTCGATGCCCTGGCGCAGCAGCCCCTGCTTGTAGATCACTTCGCGCAGCTCGGCGCGGGTGCGCTCGACCGCCTCAGCTTCCAACGGCCCGTCCAGCAGCTGGCGTACCGCGGCGATCTGGCCCTGCAGCCAGCTGCGGTCATCCAGCAGCTCGCTCACGTTCTCCAGCAGCAACGCAAACAGTTCCAGCAGCAACGCCTGCTGCTCCTGCCAGCTCTCGGCACGCACGCCGACCTGGTGGCCGAGCTCGCGCACGCCCTGTTCGATCGGTTCCAGCGCCGTACCCGGTTGCCACTGGCGCAGGTGCATGGCCAATGCCTGTGCCTGTTCGCGCAGATCGGGGTCGTGTTGCAGCAGGGCCACCACCGCGCCGCCCAGCAGCAGCCGCAGCTGCTCGGACAAGCGCAGGCTTTCCGGCTGCCCATCCGGCGAATGCTGTTCGATGGTGCGGATGTACTTGTCGATCAGCTGCCGCATCGCGCGCCCATAGCGCGGCCAATCGGCGCTGGCCTGCGCCGACTGCAGGCGGTCGCCCATGTCGCCCAGTTCGCCGGGCAGGGTGGCCATGCCATTGGCGAATGCGGCCAGCAGCGGCTCCGGTGCGTCGGCCCCGGCGAACAGCTGCTGCAGGGCCACGCCACCGCCACCCTGCAGCACCACGCGGTCGCCCAGCCCATCGTCCACCACCGCGCGCACGCGTGCCGGCGGCCCAAGGGCGGTACCGGGGGCAGGGCGGTGGTCGGGCTGGTCCGTCATGGAGCAAATCCTGGGGCTGGCAGGGACTGGTTCCAGCATATCGGCGCGGCCGCCGACGGCTTGAACGGCTAGGATGGGCGACAGGATGCCGCAGTGGAGGTGGTGATGCGCGTGATGTTGCTGGGGGCGACCGGGCTGGTCGGTGGGCTGACCCTGTCCAGGCTGCTGGACGACCCGCGCTGCAGCGCCGTGATCGCGCCGACCCGCCGCCCGTTGGCTGTGGCCCACGCCAAGCAGGAGAACCCGGTGCTGGCCTTCGATGCGCTGCCTGCCTCGCCCGAGTGGACGCGCGTGGACGCGGTCATCTGCGCGCTCGGCAGCACCATTGCCCAAGCCGGCAGCCGCGAGGCCTTCCACCGTATCGACCATGACTACCCGCTGGCGTTCGCCCGCCTGGCGCAGGCGCAGGATGCGCAGACCTATGTGCTGAATTCCGCAGCCGGCGCCAACCCGCAGTCGTCGATCTTCTACAGCCGGGTGAAGGGCGAGCTGGAGCATGACCTGCGCGCGCTGGGCTTCAACTCGTTGACCCTGGTCCGCCCCGGGCTGATCGGCGGCGAGCGCACCGAGGTGCGACGTGGCGAGCGCCTGGCGCTGACGGTGTTGGGGGCATTGGGGCCGCTGCTGCCACGGGCGTGGCGGATCAACCCGGCCAGCGAAATCGCGAAGGCACTGGTCGAGGCCGCGCTGGCCCCGCAACCGGGTGAGCATGTGGTGGCATCGAGCGCGCTGGTCGGCTGATGTCGCGTGCGCTGCGCCTGACCCAGCTTCAACAGCTGCTGCGCCGCCATCGACGGCCGGTGGCCGGGCAGGTGCTGGCCGAAGCGCTGGGCATCAGCTTGCGAAGGCTGTACCGCGATATCGAGACCCTGCGCGAGCAAGGCGCCGACCTGCGTGGTGAGGCTGGCGTCGGCTACCAGCTGGCACCTAGCGATACCCTGCCGCCGATGACCCTGCCACCCGCAGAGATCGATGCACTGGTGCTGGGCCTGCGCTGGGTTGCGGCCCGCACCGAACCCGCGTTGGCCGAGGCCGCACGCGATGCCTTGGCCCGCATTGCGCATGTATTGCCTGCAGCACGGCGCGAAGCGCTGCGTGACAGCGGCCTGCGCGTGGGTCCCTCGCGTGCGGCAGCCAAGGTGCCGGCGGCACGCCTGCAGGCCGTGCGTGAGGCTGTGGGGTCGCAGCAGCGCCTGAAGTTCGGCTACCAGGATGCACAGGGCCAGCGCAGCGAGCGCATTGTCTGGCCGTTCGCACTGGGCTACTTCGATGAAGTGCCGATGCTGGCGGCGTGGTGCGAAGGCCGCGAGGACTTCCGCCATTTCCGGCTGGACCGCATCCGCCAGGTGCGCGTGCTGGAGGATCGCTACCTCGTGCCGCGCGCCACCCTGCTGCGGCGCTGGCAGAAGGCACAGGGCATCGCACCGGACTGGCTGGACCGTTCGTAGGGTCGAGCGTGCTCGACTGCTTCCGTGCATCGCTTCCGGCTCCTGGGGACGGCGGCCTTCGCTCTTCGCTCCTGGTAGAGGTCGAGCTTGCTCGACCGCCTTTGATCTTCGCGAACAGCAGTCGAGCAAGCTCGACATCTACCAGAGCAACGGCAACAGCAGTCGAGCAAGCTCGACATCTATCAGGGCCGGGGCAACAGCAGTCGATCACGCTCGACGCTACTGACAGAATCTGTCAGCAGGGCCGTACCACCATGATTGCTCCCAACAACGGAGCTTCCCCATGTTCACGCCCAGCACCCTGCTGCAGTACGTGCGCGACGTCGCCACCAGCGCCACCTTCTACAGTGGGATTCTCGGCAAGCCACCGGTCGAGCAGTCGCCCGGTTTCGCCCTGTTCCTGCTCGGCGATGGCGCCGCACTGGGCCTGTGGCAACGCGACGACGTGCAGCCACCTGTGTCTGCGCAGGCCGGTGCCGCCGAACTGGCGATGGTGGTCGCCAACCCGGAGGCCGTGCAGCAGATGCACGATGCGTGGCGCGGGCTCGGCGTGTGGATTCTGCAGGCACCGGTGACCCTGGAATTCGGCCACACCTTCGTCGGTGCCGATCCGGATGGCCATCGCCTGCGTGTCTATAGCCGCGCCGAGGGCATGGTCGCGCGGAACTGATCAAGGGAGGGGGCCGGCACTTGCTGGCTCCTGGACCTACCCTTGCTTCTGCGCTGCTTCGATGACGATTGAGAATGTCTCGTCGTCTTCCGAATCCCGCTCAATGGCCAGCTGGGCCAGCTCTCCGACCACATCGCGGCCGGGATTGCACCGCCTGAGTTCCTTGATGAACTGCCGTATCTGACGGGGCGTCAGTTCACAACCTGGATAATCAAACAGATTGAGCGCGGCATCTGAAGAACGGCCCAGCAGTTCAGGTGCGAGGATGGAATAGGCTTTGATGTAGCGGGAGAACGGAATATCCGAAAGGAAGTTGTCCGTTGCAGTCATGATCGACGCATCATGTGGTGGGTCGCGAAGAAATTCCCTCATGACTGCCAGGACGACTTCTACTGACGGTGGTTTCGTCAGTGGCCTGTAGAAGTGGTCGGCGTATGCACAGCAGCCTTCGTGGGTGACTGCAGCATCCGATAGCGTTGCCAGCGTTGAGATCCAGACGTCAGCGTCCAGCGGCGTAGCCGGTTCGGCGTCTCCTTGTTGATCGGTTTTGGCGATGAGTGCCCGGACGATGGGCTCGCCATTGCGCCATGACTGCAGACGAGAATCGATAATCGCGTAAACCTGCTCCTGCTTGTCCCACATGGCGTCCGGTGAAGGCATTTCGCTTTGCAGAAAAAGGGAGAAGAAATCCGAGGAATAGGGTGCGCGTTTGCAGAAGTAGCGAACGGTAAACTCCAGCAGTTCCGGGTCGAACGCCGCGCCGGGGATTTCGTCCTGAAAAGCAGCTTCGATGCATGCCAAGGCATCTTCCGGCGAAAGAGCGGCCGCCACCGCAGATCCGACAGATGCGTCAAGGAACGCGCTATTTCGGGAGAGCCAACGCAGGAAGATGATGTCCAGAACCCAACTCGTGCTCGATGGATCCTCATCTCTCGGCAGCAGTGTGCTGAACGGGGAGGCGCGGAAAAAATCATCAACCTTGTTCCGGATTTCTTCGAGTGTGGGTGGTGTCTCGAACATGGAAATTCGACGTCTGCAGAGAGGCTCAATGCTATCGAGCTACTCTTGGGAATCCATGCAACTATTCTCAAAATGCCCCCTTGCGCTCTCGCCCGACCGTCGGAGAGCCCAGTAGATCCACGTCCATGCGTAGATGGGGTGCGACGGAGCAGGCACAAAAAAACGCCGGGCATTGCCCGGCGTTTCTCCAATTCATGTGCCAACCAAGGTTGGCACCCACCGATAAGGTGGCCGATCAGCTGGCCAGGGCCAGGTCGTCCATCATCGCGCGCAGGAAGCGGGCCGCTTCACCACCGGTAGCCGCGCGGTGGTCGAAGGTGACCGACAGCGGGATCACCTTGTGCGCTTCCACGCCGCCCATCACCGGGGTCATCTGGTGGCGGGCACGGCCGGCACCGACGATGGCCACGCACGGCGGCACCACGACCGGGGTCGCGTAGCGGCCGGCGAACATGCCGAAATTGGACAACGAGATGGTGTAGCCGCTCAGTTCCGAGGCGGCGATCGAACGCGATTCGACCTGCTCGCGCAGGCGGTTGACGCCTTCACGGATGCCGCGTGCGTCGAGCATGTCGGCGTTGCGCAGTGCTGGCACGAACAGGCCGTCGTCGGTGTCCACGGCGATGCCGATGTCCACCTGCGCGTGCAGGGTGCGGGTCAGCGCTTCACCGTCGAACCAGGCGTTCATCGCCGGCACCTTCTGCGCGGCGACCACGATCGAACGCACCAGGCGCGCGGTGACGTCGTTGCCCGGCAGCCAGGCGTGGATGTCGGCATCGTCGTTCAGCGTGGTCGGCACGACCTTGCTGTGCGCATCGGCCATCACGCGCGCCATGTTGCGGCGAACGCCCTTCAGCGGTTCCGGCTGGCCCTTGGCGACCACGCCCGGCGGCTGGGTGCGCATCGGCTTGCCGGCGGCGGACAGCGGGGTGCGGGCTTCGCTCTGCACCGGGGCAGACACCTGCGCCGGGGCCGGCGCGGCATAGGCGGCGGCAGCGGCCGGGGCCGGAGCGGCGCCGATCTTGGCGGTGCCGTTGGCGGCGGCCTGCTTGACGTCGGCCATGGTCACCGCGCCATCGGCGCCGGTGGCGCGTACGCGGGACAGGTCCACGCCCAGCTTGCGCGCGGTGGCACGCACGGCCGGCACGGCCTTGACGCCACCGACGGCGAGCGCCTGCTCGGCGTGCACGGCATTGGAGCTCTGCATCGCGCCGACCACGGTACCGGCGTCATCACGTTCGGCGGCGGCGGGCTTGGCGGCTTCGGCGGCCACCGGTGCGGCAGCGGCCGGCAGCGGCGGCGGGGTCGGTGCTGCGGCAGGTGCGGCATGGCCGTGGCTGTGGCCGGTGTCCTGGCCATCGGCGCGCTGCGGCAGGTTCGGGTCCAGCTCGAAGCTGGCCAGCACCGAACCGGTCGGGATGATATCGCCGGCGGCGCCGGACAGCTTCAGCACCTTGCCGGAGAACGGCGACGGCACCTCGACGACGGCCTTGGCGGTCTCCATCGAGACCAGCGGCTCGTCCAGCTTGATCACATCGCCTTCCTTGACGAACCACTCGACGATGGTCGCGTCCGGCAGGCCTTCGCCCAGGTCGGGCAGGTTGAAGTTCTTGGTCTGGCTCATTTGCAGTTCTCTTCCAGCAGTTCCAGTTCGCGGGCCGGCAGCCAACCCGTCGCGCCATTGGCGCGCTCGGACCACCACCACCCGCCGTGTTCGTGATGAAGCTTCACCATCTCGCCGCTTTCCACATCCAGCTCGCGGGCGTCGTAGTCGCACAGCGCTTCGGCGCGACCCTCGTCCAGCAGCTGCAACCAGGCGATGGGCGCCCATCCAGCGCGCCCATCGTTGGTGCGTACCCAGGCAAACGCCGGCCATTCCTCGTCACGGACACCTACTTCGACGATCTGGCCGGTGTGGAACCGGAGCGGGTTGGGATACTGGCTGCGGTAAGCCCCCAGAAGGCGGGCCCGCATGTCAGCCGGCCGCCACCGCGCGCTTGGCCGCAGCCACGATCCGCTCAACGCTCGGCAGGTACTTCATTTCCAGGCGGAACAGCGGAATGTGGGTGTCGTAGCCAGTAACGCGCTCGACCGGGGCCAGCAGGTCGTAGATCGATTCCTCGGCCAGGCGCGCAGCGATCTCGGCGCCGAAGCCCGCGGTCTTCGGGGCCTCCTGCACGATCACGCAGCGGCCGGTCTTGGCCACCGATTCGGCGATGGTGGCGAAGTCCAGCGGACGCAGCGTGGCCACGTCGATGACTTCGGCACTGATGCCTTCACCGGCCAGCTTGTCGGCCGCTTCCAGCGCTTCCTTCACCTGCGCGCCCCAGGTCACCAGGGTCACGTCGGTGCCGTCGCGCAGCACGAAGCAGACGTCCAGCGGCAAGGCTTCGCCGTCGTTGACGACCACTTCCTTGTACTGGCGGTAGATGCGCTTGGGCTCCATGTAGATCACCGGATCCGGTTCGCGGATCGCGGCCAGCAGCAGGCCATAGGCACGCTGCGGCGACGACGGCAGCACCACGCGCAGGCCCGGCACGTTGGTGAAGATCGCCTCGTTGGCTTCGCTGTGATGTTCCGGCGCGCGGATGCCACCGCCCCACGGCACGCGCAGCACCATCGGGCAGTGCAGGCGGCCACGCGTGCGGTAACGCAGGCGTGCGGCGTGGCAGACGATATGGTCGACCATCGGGTACATGAAGCCGTCGAACTGGGCCTCGGCCACCGGCTTCATGCCCTGCGCGGCCAAGCCGATGGTCAGGCCGGCGATGGTGGTTTCATCCAGCGGGGTGTCGAGGATGCGTTCGGAGCCGAAGCGCTGCTGCAGGCCGGCGGTGGCGCGGAACACACCGCCGTTGACGCCCACGTCCTCGCCCAGCACCAGCACCGACGGGTCGTGCTCCAGCTCCCAGGCCAGTGCCTGGGTGATGGCTTCGATCAGGGTGATGGGGGTGGTGGTCATGCTCTCTTCTCCGCGCGCGACGGCGGCGCTGTCGGCGGCGTTGGTGTGCGCGCCGGGCGCGCCGTTCTTGATCTCATCCATGGCGCTGCTCCAAGGCGATCGCCTGGGCACGCTGGGCCAGCAGGTCCTGCGGCGGATCGGCGTAGAGGAAATCGAACATCGCCTCGACCGGCTGCACCGGCGTGTTGAGGTACAGGTTCACTTCCTCGTCCACGCGCGTGCCGCATTCGGCGACCCAAGCAGTTTCCTCTTCTTCGCTCCACACACCGGCGTTGATCAGGTACTTGCGCAGGCGCAGCATCGGCTCGCGCTGCCAGGCATCCTTCACTTCGGCGTCGTCGCGGTAGCGGCGCGCGTCATCGGCGGTGGTGTGGTCGGACAGGCGGTAGGTCATCAGTTCCAGCACGGTGCCACCGTTGCCGGCCAGCGCACGTTCGCGTGCCTGCTCCATTGCCGCCAGCACTGCGATCAGGTCGTTGCCGTCCACCTGCAGGCAGTGCAGGCCGCCGGCCAGGCCCTTCTGCGCCAGCGTTTCGGCACCGGTCTGGGCCGAACGCGGAACCGAGATGGCCCAGCCGTTGTTGACGATGCACAGGATCAGCGGCAGCTTGTAGGCGCCGGCCGAATTCAGGGCCGCGTAGAAGTCGGTCTTGGAGCTGCCGCCGTCGCCACATACGGCCACCGCGATCTGCGGTTCCTTTTTGAGCTTGAACTTCAGCGCCGCGCCTGCGGCATGCAGGCACTGGGTGGAAATCGGCACGCAGAACGGGAAGTCCTTGGCCGCGTTGCCGCCGTAGTCGTTGCCGCGCTCGTCGCCGCCCCAGTACATCAGCACGTCGTGCGGGCGCACGCCGCGCATGAACATCGCGCCATACTCGCGGTAGGACGGTGCGAACACGTCGTCCTTCTGCATCGCAGCGCCGATACCCACGTGCGCGGCTTCATGGCCCAGGCAGGCAGCATAGGTGCCGAGCTTGCCGGTGCGCTGCAGCGCGATGGATTTGCTGTCGAACGTACGTACGAACAGCATCTGCTTGAACAGCGGCACCAGGACCTTGGGGTCGCGCAGCGACGCGGGCAGGTCATCGCGGACGAGCGTGCCGTCCGTATCCAGGTACTGCAGGTATTCGATCTTGAATTCAGCGGCAACCGTCATTGCGTACTGCACCTTCGACAGAGAAGTTACAAATGATATGAATCGCCATGTTAAGGAACGCGTACGGAATAGCCTTCCTGCGCCGCAACACGGCGATTCCCCGTTTTACCCCTGCCGGCGGGTGGGGGGCCAATAACAACAACGTATTCAGTCGTTGCTGCAAAGCATCAGAATACGCCTCTGGCTGACCGCCAGTACAACGGCCTGGGCGGTTCCACGCGCAGGCCTGGTATCGGCCGATGCTCCACGGCCAACCGCACGCCCGGGTATGGACCCGGCGGCTGCCAGCGCGGCGGCAACGCGCTACCCTTGCCGCCCCCGATCTGGTCCCGCCCATGTCCGTCGACAACAACCAACGCGATCTCGAAGCCGGCATCCACACCGACCTGCAGGGGCGGCTGACCTATGGCGGCTACCTGCGGCTGGACCAGCTGCTCAGCGCGCAGCAGCCGTTGTCCAACCCGCCGCACCATGACGAGATGCTCTTCATCATCCAGCACCAGACCTCGGAGCTGTGGCTGAAGCTGCTTGGCCACGAACTGCGTGCCGCAATCGGCTTCCTGCAGCGTGATGAAGTCTGGCAGTGCCGCAAGGTGCTGGCGCGCAGCAAGCAGGTGCTGCGCCAGCTGACCGAGCAGTGGTCGGTGCTGGAAACGCTGACCCCGTCCGAGTACATGGGCTTCCGCGACGTGCTGGGCCCGTCGTCGGGCTTCCAGTCGCTGCAGTACCGCTACATCGAGTTCCTGCTGGGCAACAAGAACGCACAGATGCTGCAGGTGTTCGAGCACGATGCGGCCGGGCAGGCGCAGCTGCGCACCGTGCTGGAGGCGCCCAGCCTGTACGAGGAATTCCTGAAATACCTGGCCCGCTTCGGCCACGCCGTCCCGGCGGTGTACGAGGCCCACGACTGGACCCAGCCGCATGTGGCCGATGACGCACTGCAGCCGGTCTTCGAACGCATCTACCAGGACACCGATCGCTACTGGCGCGAGTATTCGCTGTGCGAGGACCTGGTGGACCTGGAGACCGCGTTCCAGCTGTGGCGATTCCGACACATGCGCACCGTGATGCGGGTGATCGGCTTCAAGCGCGGCACGGGCGGCTCGTCCGGCGTGGGCTTCCTGGCCAAGGCGCTGGAACTGACCTTCTTCCCCGAACTGTTCCAGGTGCGGACCAGCCTGCAGGCCGGGCCCCCGGCAGAACAGGGCTGATCCGTATTCAGCTTGGATCCCGGCCGGCGGCTGGATCGTTTCAGATGCAAGTTCAGGGAGCAGGCTGGCACCTGCCTCAAACGGCGTGTATTTGACGTGAACGCCAGAAGTCGGTGATCCTCGCGCGTTGCTCCAACTGCACATCGGACGTGCTCGTCATCCACCGAACCAGGAAATCCGCATGAGCGTAAACGCCACTGCGAACACCCCAGAGCCGGCGCTGCCGGACTTCAAGACCACGCTGGGCCACCCGCGCCCGTTGTGGATGCTGTTCATGACCGAGTTCTGGGAGCGCTTTGCGTTCTACGGCATCCGCTGGGCCTTGGTGCTGTACATCGTCGCCCAGTTCTACAACGGCAGCGCTGCTGGTGAAGGCGACGCCAGCCGCATCTACGGCGCCTACCTGGCCCTGGTGTATGCCGCAGCGATCTTCGGTGGCTACGTGGCCGACCGGGTACTGGGTTACCAGCGATCGATCCTGACCGGCGCGATCATCATGGCCGCCGGCCTGTTCATGATCTCGCTGCCGCAGGAGCACATCTTCAAGCTCGGCCTGGCCACGATCATCGTCGGCAACGGCCTGTTCAAGCCCAACATCTCGACCATGGTCGGCAAGCTGTACGGCCTGAAGGACGAGCGCCGCGATTCGGGCTTCACCATCTTCTACATGGGCATCAACATCGGCGCGATGATCGCTCCGGTGCTGACCGAGTACCTGGCCCGCAAGGTCTTCGGTACCGACGCGATGCCGTCCTACAAGGTCGTGTTCATCGCCTCGGGCGTGGGCATGCTGATCTCGCTGGTGTGGTTCTACATCGGTCGCGCCGGCCTGAAGGGCATCGGTGCACCGCCGGCCGGCGCTGAAGGCTTCGGCCGCATCATCATGGTGCTGGCCGGTGCCGTGGTCGCCATCCCGGTCGCCTACTTCCTGCTGGCCACCGGCGCCACCGCACTGGCCTGGATCCTGGGCGCGATGTTCACCGCGCTGGCCATCCTGCTGCTGGTCGAGGGCATCCGCGAAGGCAAGGTGCAGCGCGACCGCGTGATCGCGATGCTGATCATCTTCGCCTTCAATGTGATGTTCTGGATGTTCTTCGAACAGGCCGGCAGCTCGTTCACCTTCCTGGCCGAGAACATCGTCAACCGCCAGTTCGGTGACTGGACGTTCCCGACCGCGTGGTTCCAGTCGGTCAACTCGGTGGCCATCATCACCCTGGCGCCGATCATCGCCTGGATCTGGGTGGCCATGGGCCGCGCCAACCCGTCCATTCCGCGCAAGTTCGGCCTGGGCCTGCTGTTCAACGGCGCCGCCTTCGCCCTGCTGATGTACGCGCTGTCGCAGATGGTCGTGGACGGCAAGATCCCGTTCTGGACCCTGTTCATGGTCTACGTCATCCAGTCGGTGGGTGAGCTGTGCCTGTCGCCGATCGGCCTGTCGATGGTGACCAAGCTGGCCCCGGTGCGCCTGGTCGGCTTCGGCATGGGTGGCTGGTTCCTGTCCACCGGCATCGGCAACAACCTGTCGGGCATCTTCGCTGGCGTGGTCAGTGGTGAAGGCGGCATGACGGTCGAGTCGGCCCTGAAGGGGTATACCTTCGGGTTCTGGGCCCTGATCGGCTCCGGCGTGGTGCTGTTCCTGGTCGCCCCGCTGATCAACAAGCTGATGCACGGCGTCAAATGATGATGAGAGGGTAGTAGGCATGCGCAGCAAGCTCGGTGGTGCAGTGGTGGTGGTCTGTGTGGCGCTGATTGGCGCCTGTTCCCAACCGCAACCGCCTGCCGCCGCCGAGCCTACGCAGCCGCTGGATACCCGACCCACCGAGCCACCGGTCGCTGACCCCAGCGAACCGGTGGCCTCGGGCAACACCCCGGTGGCGGCGGATATTGCCGCCATCGCCGGGCTCGGCGCGCAGTTCGACCCGGCCCGCAACCCCGCCGACGATCTGGCCACCGCCAAGGTGGAAGCCCAGCGCGGCAAGAAGCGCATCCTGCTCGAGGTCGGCAATGCTGCCTGCGATCGCTGCCGGGCGCTGGACGAGCTGGTGGAAGGTAACGGTGATCTGCGCCGCTTCCGCGATGCCCACTACGTGTGGGTAAAGGTCAACGCCAGCGACGAACAACCCAATACCGCTTTCTTCGCCCAGTTCCCGATGATGGAACGCGACTACCCGTACCTGCTGGTACTCGATGCCGATGGCGGACTGCTGGTGTCGCAGGCGACCGGCGAGCTGCGCAAGGGCGAAGCCTTCCAGCCCGCGCGCGTGACCGCGTTCCTCAAGCAGTGGGCACCTGACAAACCGGAATAGGGTAGTGCCGGCCGCTGGCCGGCACAGAGGTGCATCCACGCCTGGCGCGGCTCTACTGTGGGTGCGGTCACACTCTCTGAAACGGCGTCTCAACTTCACCGCACGTACGCCGTTACCGGCAAGGACCTCAGTCGACATCCCGTCGATGCAACCTTCCGGAACGCCCATGCACAGCGACCACGCCGAACGACTGCCCGAACCTGCCAGCGACCTGGCCGAGGCTGGGGCAGGCGAGGGCGTGACCCTACCGCCGCAGGAGGCGTTGCTGGATGACGCCGGTACCGGCGAGGACACCGTTGAACTGGCACCGCCGCGTCACCGCCTGCCGCAGATCGCGCTGCCCGACAACGTGGTGCTGAAGGGGGCGGTGCAGAAACTGGTCGAGCAGAAATCACGGCTCGATGCATTGGCCGCCGACGGCCAGCTGGCCGGGCTGCTGCCGCCGGAATGGCAGGGCCATGGCGTGCGTGCGATCGAACTGTCCACGTTCATCCAGGGCGTGCTGCCGTTCCTGCAGCCGGGCGAACGCGGCGAAACCGCGTCGGCGCGCCTGCCGGTGCGCCACGTGCTGGGTGACGACAGCCGCTGGGGCTTGGAGGACGTCTCTGAACCAAAGTCGCTAGCCTGGTACCTGGCCAGCGACGAGCGCGCCACCGCCGGCAGCAAGGACGTGGCGGAGGCCTATCTGGTGGGTGCATTGGGGCTGGCGTGGATGCAGGAAGGGCGCAGCCGCCCCGGCTTCCTGCGCGCGATGGGCCAGGAGAGCCTGGCCGCGCGGGTGACCATGCTCGGCTACCCGCCGGCCAACGAACTGGCGCTGTACAGCGTCACCGCGCACGGCCAGCCGCAGATCTGGTGCGTGCATGGCCGCCGCCGCATGCGCCCGCTGGTGGCGCCGTGGCTGAGCGTGCCGCTGCTGACCGCCTACGGCGTGCCGGCACCGGTCGCGTGGCCGTCCAGTTTCCCGCCGGTGGAGGCGGTGGCCGAACTGCTGGCGACCGCACGGCATGGGCGCGCGCTGCCGGAAGTGAACCTGGGCAAGGTCGTGGCGAAAATCGCCGAAGACACCGCGTCTGACGCCTGGCAGCCGGTCAGCCTGCTGCAGCTCAACACCTGGTCACCGCGTTGGCACTTCTTCCTGGGCACCTTCGTCGGCCTGCCGTCGCTGCTGCTGGTGGCTGCCGCGCTGGCGCTGCCGGGCGCGGTTGAAGCGGCCACGGTTGCGGCTTCGCTGGGCTTTGCCGGTGGCGCCATCGCGGCGCTGGCAGTGCCGTGGATCCATGCACGGCGCAAGCATCTGAGCTGAGGCGTGGGGTGCCATCCATGCACGGCGTGGATCTACAGGGGGCTGGGTGCCGCGGTCTGCTGCTGTTGCCGGGCCCGCTCCATGGCGGTCTGCAATCTCTGCTTGAGGACCTCACGAGAGGGCAGGCTGGTCAGGTACTCCGCGACGTGGATGCCTGAGCGATCCAGCTCCAGCAATTCGATCTGACCCGCCTTCTTCCCCGTGCAGAGGATGATGCCCAACGGCGCCTGCTCGCCGTCCTCACGTTCGTAGCGGTCCAGCCAGCGCAGGTAGAGTTCCATCTGCCCTTTATAGGCGGGCTTGAACTCGCCGATCTTCAGCTCGATGGCGATCAGCCTGCGCAGACGCCGGTTGTAGAACAGCAGGTCCAGGTGGAAGTCATCGCCGTCGATCTGGATGCGCTTCTGGCGGGCGACGAAACTGAAGCCCGTGCCAAGTTCGAGCAGGAAGCCCTGCATCTCGCGAAGGATCGCGCTTTCAAGGTCCTGCTCGTCCCAGCTGTCCTTCAGGCCAAGAAAATCCAGGACGTAGGGATCACGCAGTACCAGCCCTGGAGACAGCTGCTGGTTGCCACGCAGTGCCGCCAACTCATCGGCGATGGTCTGCTCGGGTTGACTGGAAAGCGCCGTGCGCTCGTACAACATCGAATCGATGCGCTGGCGCAGCATGCGCACACTCCAGCCCTCGGTGGCGGCCATCTGCGCATAGAAGTCACGCTTGAGCGGATCCGCCAGGGGGATCAGTGCGATGAAGTGGGTCCAGCTCAATTGTCGTATCAGCGATACGACAATCTGCTCGTCCGCAAATGCGGTGGAGAACTGCACCATCCGGCGCAGGCTCTTTTCACCGAAGGAGGTACCGAATTCGGTCGTCAGCGCCTTGGCTATCCGGGTGAAGACAAGCTCTCCGTAGCGGGCCCGTCGGCCCCTCAACTGATCAGCGTGGATGCGCCGCCCGATCCGCCAGTACAACAGCGTGAGCTCGCTGTTGATGGTTCTGTGCATCCTGTTGCGCGCCGCGCAGATCAGCTCTCTGAGATCGGCCAGCAATTCCTGGCCATGCGGCAGCGTTGAATGCGAGTCATCCATGAGGGGGCCCGTCCGATGTGGATCCATGGCCGGGCTGATACCCGTTGAACGTTTACCGTTAGGCCGCACACGTGAGCAGTCCAATAGGAGAATTCACTGGATCAGCCCGTTTCGATACACCAGCCTGGCGGAAACGGGCCGTATCGGGCCAATGCGGAAATGTCGCCGGGCGAGGGCGACACTTCAGGACGGGACCTGCGGGGGGGTAATGCGTCCGATGGCATCGTCTGCGGTCGGTCCGCAGTCCGCCAAAGAGCGGGTCCCGTCAGATCAAAGGGGGCGGACGACAATCGCCCAGCCACTGTTCCGCTGCCGGTCGGGGTCGGAACCCGCGATCTGGGGGGCCAAAACGACTTAATCCCCTCCGTCCCCTTTTTTCTTTCAGACCCCTTCGCCCATCCGCTCCAGGCCTTCGCCGGCCAGGCGGAGGATCAGTTTTTCCAGCACCTGCTCTTCCTCTTCGCTCAGCACCGACATCAGTTTGCGGGTGATCTCGATCACCATTGGCGCGATGGTCTCGTAGACCTCGAAGCCGGCTGCCGACAGCGCCAGCACCGAGCGGCGGCGGTCGTCGCCGTGGGTCTCGCGCTTGATGAAGCCACGCTCCAGCAGGCGGGCCACGGCGCGGCTGACCGCCACCTTGTCCATTGCCGTGCGGTCGGAGACCTCGCTGGCCGAGGAGCCCGGGTACAGCGCCAGGATGGTTATCACCCGCCACTCGGGAATCGCCAGACCGTAACGATCGCCGTATAGCTTGGCGATGTTGCCGCTGACCCGGTTGGACAGCACGCTCAGCCGGTACGGCAGGAACTGTTCCAGGTCGAGCAGGACGTGCGAGGAACGCAGGCGGGTCGAAACGGGATCGGCGGGGCTCATGTTGCGGTGCACCTTGCTGGTGGTTTCAAGTGTAACTATAAGGGGTAGGTCCAGACCCTGCATTCTCGCCGGGTCCCTACCTGCCCGCACCTGGTTTGTACCGATGCGGTACCGATTCGGAGCCACGCCATGAATACCGCAGTCCCGACCGCCTCGCACCCCAACCCCGGCATGCAGGTCACCACCTTCGAGAACCCGATGGGCATCGACGGCTTCGAGTTCGTCGAATTCGCCGCCCCGGCCGGCCGTGGCCAGGAGCTGCACGAGTACTTCCGGAAGATGGGCTTCAGCGCGGTGCTCAAGCACAAGCAGCGTCCGATTACCGTCTATCGCCAGGGCGACGTCAACTTCCTGGTCAACGAAGACCCCGATTCGTTCGCCTCGGACTTCGCCGAAAAGCACGGCCCGTGCGCCTGCGGCTTCGCCATCCGCTTCAAGAAGCCTGGCCAGGAGGTCTACCAGACCGCGCTGGGCAACGGCGCCGAAGCCATCGCCTTCAAGCCGGACAGCAAGGCGGTCAACGCGCCGGTCATCAAGGGCATCGGCGACTGCATGCTGTACCTGGTCGACCGCTACGGCAGCGCTGGCAGCATCTTCGACGGCGACTACGAGCCGATCGCCGGTGCCGACCTGCACCCGGTGGGCTTCGGCCTGACCTTCATCGACCACCTGACCCACAACCTGTACTTCGGCAACATGCAGCAGTGGTCGGACTACTACGAACGCCTGTTCAACTTCCGCGAGATCCGCTACTTCGACATCAAGGGCCTGAAGACCGGCCTGGTGTCCAAGGCGATGACCGCGCCGGACGGCATCGTGCGCATTCCGCTGAATGAATCGTCCGACCCGAAGAGCCAGATCAACGAGTACCTGGACGCGTACAAGGGCGAGGGCATCCAGCACATCGCCTGCTTCACCGAGAACATCTACGAGACCGTCGAAGCGATGCGCGCGCAGGGCGTGGACTTCCTCGACACGCCGGAGACCTACTTCGACGTGATCGACCAGCGCGTGCCGAACCACGGTGAAGACGTGGCGCGCCTGGCCAAGAACAAGATCCTGATCGATGCCGATCCGGAAACCCACCAGCGCAAGCTGCTGCAGATCTTCACCCAGAACTGCATCGGCCCGATCTTCTTCGAGATCATCCAGCGCAAGGGCAACGAAGGCTTCGGCGAAGGCAACTTCACCGCGCTGTTCGAAAGCATCGAGCGCGACCAGATCCGCCGCGGCGTGCTGTAACGTTCAACGGTAGCGCCGGGTCATGCCCGGCGCCTGCTCATCTGTAGAGCCGAGCCATGCTCGGCTGCTTTCCGTTCCGGTCTCGCCGTACCCAGGAGCCCCCATGTCCACCGCCATCACCGCCCGCGGCTACCAGTCCGGCTTCGGCAACGAATTCGCCACCGAGGCCGTCGCCGGCGCGCTGCCGGTCGGGCAGAACTCGCCACAGAAGGTGGCCCACGGCCTGTACGCCGAACAGCTGACCGGCACCGCCTTCACCGCGCCGCGCGGCAGCAACCGCCGCAGCTGGCTGTACCGGATCCGCCCGGCGGTGACCCATGGCGAGTTCACCCCGTTCGCGCAGTCGCGGTTGCAGTGTGATTTCGGCGCACAGCCGGCCTCGCCGAACCAGCTGCGCTGGAGCCCGCTGCCGCTGCCGGAATTGCCGACCGACTTTGTCGAAGGCCTGTACACGATGGGTGGCAACGGCTCGCCCGACGCGCATGCCGGCGTGGGCATCCACCTCTATGCCGCCAACCGCGACATGGTCGGCCGCTACTTCTACGATGCCGATGGTGAACTGCTGATCGTGCCGCAGCTGGGCGCGCTGCGCCTGCTGACCGAGCTGGGCGTGATCGAGATCGAGCCGCAGCAGATCGCGGTGATTCCGCGTGGCGTGCGCTTCCGCGTCGAACTGCCCGATGGCCCGAGCCGTGGCTACATCTGCGAGAACTACGGCGCGCTGCTGAAACTGCCGGACCTCGGTCCGATCGGGTCCAACGGCCTGGCCAACCCGCGCGACTTCGAAACCCCGCACGCGGCGTTCGAGGATGTCGATGGTGATTTCGAACTGATCGCCAAGTTCGAGGGCCGCCTGTGGCGTGCGCCGATCGACCATTCGCCGCTGGACGTGGTGGCCTGGCATGGCAATTACGCGCCGTACCGCTACGACCTGCGCCGCTTCAACACCATCGGTTCGATCAGCTACGACCACCCGGATCCGTCGATCTTCCTGGTGCTGCATTCGCCCAGCGACACGCCCGGCACCAGCAACATGGACTTCGCGATCTTCCCGCCACGCTGGCTGGTGGCGCAGAACACGTTCCGTCCGCCGTGGTTCCATCGCAACATCGCCAGCGAGTTCATGGGCCTGGTGCATGGCGCCTACGATGCCAAGGCCGAAGGCTTCCTGCCGGGTGGCGCATCGCTGCACAACTGCATGAGCGGCCACGGCCCGGACGCGCCGACCTTCGACAAGGCCTCCAATGCGGACCTGTCCAAGGCCGATGTGATCAAGGACACGATGGCTTTCATGTTCGAGACCCGCGCAGTGATCCGCCCGACCGCACAGGCGCTGGCCGCCGGCCATCGCCAGGGCGATTACCAGCAGTGCTGGAACGGCCTGCGCAACAACTTCCGGTCGTCCCGCTAGCTTGGTGGGTGCCGACCTTGGTCGGCACGGATCCTGATCGCATCCACGCCATGCGTGGATGTTCTCCGCCGGAACCTGCGCTTACGCCACCTCCGCGAACGCGTCGCAATGCTCCAGCGGCAGCGCTTCCAGCAGGCGCTGGCGTACGCGCTGGCAATAGCCGTCCGAGGTCAGCCCGGGCAGCATCTGCATCGCCGACTGCAGCCGCTGCAGCACCTCGTCTTCCGCACGCGCCTGCTGCAGGTCGCGGAACAGTGCAGCCGCCTGCGGGTGGCGCTGCATCTCCAGGATGCCCAGCACATAGATGCGCGCGGCCACCAGCGAGCGGCGGCGTTCGACCGCGGGTGCAGCAAGTGCTGCAGGTGCGGCTGCCGGCGGTGTGGGCACCGGCGCTACCGCGGTTGCGGGCGACGGTGCTGGGACGCCAGTGCTCAGGTACCCCGCCTGCACAAGCTGGATGACCATCGCAGGTGCGTCCTGGCCGAGCAGGCCGGTCAGGTCGGCAATGGTGCGCTGGCCGTCGCACAGGATCAGCAGCCGTCGCTGGCGCATGTCCAGCGGCGCGCGGTGGGCCTGCAGCGCGGTTCGGGCGAGATCGGTCTTGCGCGGTTGCATGGAAGGGACGGCCAGATCGGTGCTCGCCGAGCCTGAACGAAGGCGATGAAACCGCGATGACAATGCAGCGCCTGCACACAGGATGGGCTAGCGTGCAGCCACCTTCGTGCCAGGGAACCGCACCGATGAAGCACCTTCCGCTTGCTGGTCTGTTGCTCCTTTCGCTCACCGCCTGCGGCGGCCAGGACAAACAGGGGGCGGCCGGCAGCGGCAGCGATACCCCGGCCGAAACCGCCTCGGCTACCGGGCCCGCGCAGTCGACGGATCCTGATCTGGCAGCCCGTCCAGCCAATGACCGCCGCGAGGACAGTCCCGCGCACCTGGAGGGCTTCGCCGGCGCGAAGCTGGGCGCCGGCATCGCTGAGGTCCGCAGTGGCTTCGGCGCGCCGTTGCAGGGGCTGGGCACCGATGCCAGTGGCAAACCGCTGCCGGTCGACGACAGCAACGATGGCTGCTATTTCCTGCGACCGCAGAATGCCGAAGACCCGCGCCTGATGATCGAAGGCCGCAAGCTGGTGCGCTACGACGTGCGCAGCGCCGCCATCATCGCACCGGGCGGCGGCAAGGTCGGCATGACCCTGGGCGAGTTGCAGGTGCTGTATCCCGAGCGCGGTGACGTCGGCCCCGACAAGTACGACGAGAAGGCCCAGCACCTGCGCGTGCGTCCGGCGCAGGAGGGTGGGGCGGTGATCGACTTCGCGCTCGGTGCGGACGGTCGGGTCGGCGCGTGGCGGGTCGGGCAGACCCCGCAGGTCGATTATGTGGAAGGCTGTGGCTGATCCTTGATCTACGGCCCAGCCATGCGCGCGGGGCCAGCGTAGAATCGCGCCACGACCGCTGGGGGAGTGCTCGATGATCGCCATTGCCATTTCCTGGTTCCTGCTCGGCCTGCTGCTGCTGGCGCTGGGCGGGGACTCCATCGTCAAGGCCGTGTCCGGCCTGGCGCAACGCTTCGGGGCCAGTCCGTTCACGGCTGGCCTGTTGCTGCTCGGCGTGACCACTTCGCTGCCGGAACTGGCGGTCAACGCGCGCGCGCTGGCGGTCGGTCAGCCGGAGCTGGCGCTGGGCAACGCGGTGGGCAGCAGCATCGTCAACCTGGGCCTGACCCTGGCCGTGGCGGCCATGGCTGCGCCACTGCTGCTGCGCGCGCGCCTGCAGACGGTGCTGTGGTGGTCACTGCTGGCGGCAGGCGTGCTGCTGATCCTGTTCGGTCTTGATGGTGGCCTGGCACGCTGGGAGGGCGGCGTGCTGCTGGCCGGCTTCATCGTGGTGCAGGTGCTGCTGCTGCGCCGTGGTCGCAGCGAGAGTGCGGAGGTGCAGGCAGCCATCGCCGAGTCCGCACTCAGCCGCACCAGCCTGCCGTTGAATGTACTGCGGGTGCTGATCGCCGCGCTGGCCCTGTACTGGGGCGCACGCCTGGTGGTGGGGGCCGCAGCGGACTTCGGTACTGCACTGGGTTGGACGCCGCTGCTGGTCGGTCTGCTGCCGGTCGCGATCGGTACCGCGCTGCCGGAGGTGGCAACCGCGATTGCTGCCGCACGCCGTGGTCATGGCGACATGGTGCTGGGCCACGTGCTGGGTTCCAGCGTGGTCAACCTGTTGCTGGTGATTGGTGCGATGGCCGTACTGCAGCCGCTGGCCCTGCCGGCCTCGTTCGTGCGCCTGGAACTGCCGGCGCTGCTGGCCTTCGCACTGGTGCTGTACCCCATGCTGCGCGGCGACCTGAAGATCAGCCGCGGCGAAGGCGCGATCCTGCTGGTCGCGTTCGCGGGCTGGTTCGTGCTGGAGCTGCTGCTGGTGGGTGCCCCGGCGTTGTAAATCCACGCCACGCGTGGATGCGGTTGGCTCCGTGCCGACCCACGGTCGGCACCCACCGGTCCACCCACCGATGATGCGGTAGCTGCCAACCTCGGTTGGCACTCAGGGAAACAAAGCGCCGACCAAGGTCGGCCGCTACCGGGCATTGCAGTCGGTAGATCCACGCCATGCGTGGATGCGGTTGGTTCCGTGCCGACCAAGGTCGGCACCTACCGGTCACCTCGCCGATGATGGGGTAGCTGCCAACCTTGGTTGGCACTCGGGGAGCAAAGCGCCGACCAAGGTCGGCCTCTACCCGGCATTGTGGTCGGTAGATCCACGCCACGCGTGGATGCGGTTGGCTCCGTGCCGACCAACGGTCGGCACCCACCGGTCAACCCACCGATCACCCGGTAGCTGCCAACCTTGGTTGGCACTCAGGGAAACAAAGCGCCGACCAAGGTCGGCCGCCACCGGGCATTGCGGTCGGTAGATCCACGCCATGCGTGGATGCGGTTGGCTCCGTGCTGACCAACGGTCGGCACCCACCGGTCCACCCACCGATGATGCGGTAGCTGCCAACCTTGGTTGGCACTCAGGGAAACAAAGCGCCGACCAAGGTCGGTCGCTACCGGATTCACCGGTTCTGCGTGGTCTCTTCTTCCCGCACCGGTTCCGGCGGCGGCAGCTGCTCTTCGGCGGCCGGTTCGTTGCCCGGCAGGCTGGGGCGGGTTTCCATCAGCAGCGACAGCGCGGCCTTGGCCATCATGTGCGCGCTGATCGGTGCGGTGATGAACAGGAACACGGTGATCAGCAGCTCGCGCGGCTGCGGGTCCTGGCCCAGGAAGATGTGGTAGCAGACCGAACACACCAGCACGCAGCCCACGCCCAGCGTGCTGGCCTTGGTTGGTGCGTGCAGGCGCTTGAAGAAGGTGGACAGCTTCACCAGGCCCAGTGCGCCGACCAGGATGAAGAAGCAGCCGAACAGCAGCAGGATCGACAGGCCGATCTGGATCGCGGTGATCATTCGACGATGTCCCGGCGCAGCACGAACTTGCTCAGCACCACGGTGCTGCCGAAGCCGAGCATGGCGATGATCAGCGCGGCCTCGAAGTAGATCGGCGAATTGAGGTACATGCCGAACAGCATCAACTCGGCGATCGCGGTCACCGACAGGGTGTCCAGCGCGAGGATGCGGTCGGGCACGGTCGGCCCGCGCAGCAGGCGCCAGGTGGCCAGCAGCATGGCCAGGCCGACCACGTGCATGCACACCACCAGCGTGGTCTGGATGACTTCAAAACCGGTCATGGGAAGATCTCCATCAACGGCGCCTCGTAACGGCGCTTGATCGTATCGATCAGGTCCTGCGGATCCTCCAGGTGCAGCACGTGCACCAGCAGGTACTTGCGGTCGTCACTGAGCGCAGCCGAGACCGTGCCCGGGGTCAGCGTGATCATGCTGGTCAGCGCGGCGATGCCATGGATGTTGGCAATGTCCAGCGGCAGCCAGATGAAACCCGGGTGGATGTTCTTTTCCGGGCCCAGCACCTGGATGGCGACGCGGATGTTGGACATCAGGATGTCCCACAGGGTGACGCACAACAGCTTGGGCAGCGGCCGCAGCGTGCCGATGCGGGCGAATTCGCGGTCCAGGCGCGCGGCGAACAGCGGCACCACCACGCCCAGCAGCAGGCCCAGCACGATCTGGCCGAGGGTGAAGCTGTCGGACATCAGCAGCCAGAACGCCACCACCATGATGCTGAGCATCGGTGAGGGAATGATGCGGCGGAACAGGGAGCGCTGGGCGGTCATGGCTGGCGGATCTCCGGCGTGGTCGCGCGCAGCTGCTGCACGTACTCGCTGGGGTGCAGCAGCTGTGCAGCGGTGGCGTCGGTGTAGCGCATCAACGGGGCGGCAGCCAGGGTCATGCCGATGCCATAGGCCAGCAGGATGCAGGCGGCGTACAGCTCGACCCGGCGCAGGCGTGCCTTGCGCGGCTTCGGTGCATCGGGGTCGACTGGCGGCACGCGCCAGAACAGGCGGATGCCGCCGCGGGTCAGGCCCATGATCACCAGCAGGCTGCTGACCAGCACCGCGGTCCAGACCGGGCCGGTGTACTGCGCCGGCATGCCGGCCAGCAGGGCGGCCTTGGCCAGGAAGCCGGAGAGCGGCGGCAGGCCGGCCACCGATACCGCGCCGATCAGGAACAGCACCGCCGGCGTTTCCTTGCCCGGCATCGGCGCGACCACTTCCTTGCGGTCGCTGGCGCCACCGCGGCGGCGGCGGATCAGGTCGGCAATCAGGAACAGTGCGGCGGCGACGAAGCTGCTGTGTGGCAGGTAGTACAGGCCGGCGGACAGCACCTGCGGCGTGCCTACCGAGAAGGCGATGAACAGCGTGGCTGCCGAGACGATCACCAGATACGAGATCAGCACGCGCAGGCGCGTCGCGGCCAGCGCACCGAGGCCACCCAGCACCAGCGTTGCCACGCCCGCCCACAGCAGCCAGTCGCGGCCATAGCCGGCCATCGCGCCCGCGTCATCGCCGAACCACAGCATCTGGATGCGCAGCACCGAGTACAGGCCGACCTTGGTCATGATCGCGAACAGCGCCGCCACCGCCGCCGGCGCGCGCGAATAGGCTTCCGGCAGCCACAGGTACAGTGGCATCAAGGCGGCCTTGGCGCAGAACACCAGCAGCAACAGGCCCATCGTGGCCTTTACCAGCGTCAGTTGCGCCGGTGGCACCTCGGCGATGCGCTGCGACAGTTCGGCCATGTTCAATGAACCCAGCGAGGCGTACAGCAGGCCCAGCGCGATCAGGAACAGGGTCGAGGCGGTGACGTTGAACACCACGTAGTGCAGGCCGATGCGCATGCGCAGGCCACGGCCACCGCTGAGCAGCAGGCCGTAGGAGGCGATCAGCATCACCTCGAAGAACACGAACAGGTTGAAGATGTCGCCGGTCAGGAATGCGCCATTCAGGCCGACCAGCTGGAACTGGAACAGTGCATGGAAGTGCGGCGCGCGGCGGTCCCAGCCCGAGCAGGCATGCAGCAAGCAGGGAATGGCCAGCAGCAGGGTGGTCAGCAGCATCCACGCCGACAGCCGGTCGGCCACCAGCGCGATGCCCAGGCGCGACGGCCAGTCGCCGAGCAGGTAGACGTTGATCTCACCAGTGGCGGTGGTGGCAAACAGCAGGCCCACCGCCAGCGCCAGCGCCGACAGCGCAGTCCAGGCCACCGCGCGCTGCACCTTGGGGCCATAGCGGCGGTGTTCGACGAACAGCGACAGTGCAGCACCCAGCAGCGGAATCAGGATGGGCAGGATCACCAGGTGGTTCATGCGCGGTCCTCGCCCTGGCGCGGCAGCATGCGCTCATCCTGCAGGTCGTCATCCGGCTCGTGGGCGTCCACATGATCGCTGTGGTTGTCGCTGCGGCTGCGCATGGCCAGCACGATGCTGACCGCGGTCATCGCGAAGGCGATCACGATCGCGGTCAGCACCAGCGCCTGTGGCAGCGGATCGGTGTAGTTGCCCAGGTGACTGTCCACGCCTTCCTGCAGCACCGGTGCCTTGCCCAGCACCACGCGGCCACCGGCGAAGATCAGCAGGTTGGTGGCGTAGGACAGGAAGGTCATGCCGAGGATCACATCGAAGCTGCGCGCACGCAGCAGCAGGTAGATGCCGATGGCGGTCAGTACGCCGATCGCGGTAGCCAGGGCCAGTTCCATCAGTGCATCTCCCCGGTGCGTGCCGAACGGCGTTGCAGGTCGATCTCACCCTTGCGGGCAGTGCGGGTACGCGACGGCTTGATCGTGCCCATCATCGACAGCATCAGCATGGCGCCACCGAACACCACCAGATAGACGCCGATGTCGAAGCCGATCGCACTCGCCAGCGGCACGTCGCCGATCAGCGGCAGGTGCAGGTCGAGGTGGCCGCTGGTCAGGAACGGCACGCCGAACAGCATCGACGCGCTGCCGCTGAGCAGGGCGATCAACAGGCCCATGCCGATGCAGCGGATGTAGTCGAAGCCGAAGCGCGACTCCACCGACGCGGTGCCCTGGATCACGTACTGGATCAGCAGCGGCACCGCCAGCACCAGGCCGGCGATGAAGCCACCGCCCGGCGCGTTGTGGCCGCGCAGGAACAGGAAGATCGATACGGTAAGCGTCAGCGGGAACATGATCTGCGCCAGGTCGGCCGGCACCGGCAGCTTGATCGGCGGGCCGGGCATGATCTGCTCCGGCGCCATCCGCGTGCGACGCAGCAGCGCATGCACCACCAGTGCGGCGATGCCGAACACGGTGATCTCGCCGAAGGTATCGAAGCCGCGGAAGTCGACCAGGATCACGTTGACCACATTCTGGCCGTAGGCCTCGGGCAGGGCACGGGCGAGCAGCTCGCCGGCCATGGTGTTCGGCGGCAGCGTCATCGCCGAATAGGCCAGCGCACCCAGGCCGGCGCCGGCGATGATCGCGATCACCGCATCGCGGCGCTTGCGCCAGCGCGGCCGCTCCGGCCCGGACTGCGCGGGCAGGTAGTTCATGCCCAGCAGCATCAGCACCAGGGTCACCATCTCCACCAGCAGCTGGGTCAGCGCCAGGTCCGGTGCGGACAGGAACACGAAGGTCAGCGCCACCATCAGGCCGACGCCGCCGACCAGCAGCACCGCCAGCAGGCGCTGCTTGTAGACACGGAGGGTGGCAACGGCGCAGGCCATCATCACCAGCCACAGCACCCAGCCCAGCAGCGGGATCGGCTGCGGCGCGGTCCAGTTCGGCGAGGCCGGGTTGGCCACGAACGGCGCGGCGGCGACCGCGATCGCCACCAGCACCAGGCCCAGCAGCATGCGCTGCAGGCTGCCATTGGCGATGCCGTTGGTCAGGCGCATGGCCAGCGCGGAAAGGGCATCCAGCTGCGCATGGAACACGTTGCGGCCGGTGGTGCGGGTTTCCACCCCGTGCAGGTTGATCAGCTTGCGCAGGCCAAAGTACAGCGCCACGCCACCGACCACGCCGATCGCGCTCATCGCCAGCGGCAGGTTGAAGCCGTGCCATACGGCCAGGCTGTACTCGGGCATGGCGTTGCCGAGGATCGAGGCCGCAGCGGCATGCAGCACTGGCGCCACGGTCAGTGCCGGGGCGATGCCCACCGCCACGCAGATCACCACCAGCAGTTCCACCGGCACCTTCATCCAGCGCGGCGGCTCATGCGGCACGCGGTCGAGGTCGTGCGGGCCGGGGCCGAAGAAGGTGTCGTGCACGAAGCGCAGGCTGTAGGCCACGCCGAACACACCGGCCAGCAGCGCCGCGATCGATACGGCCGTGCGCATCGCGCCCGGGCCGCCACCGGCGGTCAGCGCTTCGGCGAACAGCATTTCCTTGGACAGGAAACCGTTGAGCAACGGGATGCCGGCCATCGCCAGCGAGGCGATGATCGCCAGCGCGCTGGTGAATGGCATCAGTTTGCGCAGGCCACCCAGCTTGCGCATGTCACGGGTGCCGGTTTCGTGGTCGATGATGCCGGCGGCCATGAACAGCGAGGCCTTGAAGGTGGCGTGGTTGAGGATGTGGAACACGCCGGCCACCACCGCCATCGGCGTGGACAGGCCGAACAGCAGGGTGATCAGGCCCAGGTGGGAAATGGTCGAGTACGCCAGCAGGCCTTTCAGGTCGTGCTGGAAGATCGCATTCCAGGCACCGATCAGCAGGGTCAGCGCGCCGATGCCGCTGACCGTGTAGAAGAACAGGTCGCTGCCGGCCAGTGCCGGGTGCAGCCGCGCCAGCAGGAACACACCGGCCTTCACCATGGTGGCCGAGTGCAGGTAGGCCGAGACCGGCGTGGGCGCCGCCATCGCGTGCGGCAGCCAGAAGTGGAACGGGAACTGCGCGCTCTTGGTGAAGATGCCGGCCAGCACCAGGAACAGGGCGTAGGGGTACAGCGCGCTGGCGCGGATCTGCTCGCCGGCGGCCAGCACCACGTCCAGGTCGAAGCTGCCGACGATGCGGCCGATCAGCAGCACGCCACCGAGCAGGGCCAGGCCACCGCCACCGGTGATCACCAGCGCCATGCGCGCGCCCTCGCGGGCATCCTGGCGGTGCGACCAGAAGCCGATCAGCAGGAACGAGCTGATGCTGGTCATTTCCCAGAAGATCATCAGCAACAGCAGGTTGCCCGACAGCACCATGCCCAGCATGGCGCCCATGAACAGCAGCAGGTAGCAGTAGAAGCGGTGGGCGTTGTCCTGCTGGCTCAGGTAGTAGCGCGCATACAGCACCACCAGCGCGCCGATGCCGAGCACCAGCCCGGCGAACATCCAGGCCAGCCCGTCCAGGCGCAGGGTGAAGTCCAGGCCGATCTGCGGCAGCCAAGGGACCATCGTCCGCACCACCTGGCCGTCGAGCACCGACGGGGTCAGCCAGCCGAGGATGGCCAGCCCGCCCAACGGCGCCAGCGCCGCCAGCCAGGCAGCAGTCGAGCGCGAACTACGGGGGAAGGCCGCAACAGCCGCTGCCATCAGGAACGGCAGGGCCAGCAGCAGGGGCAGGCTGGGGAGCATGCAGGGAATCCATGATTCACGAGCAGGTCAGGGAGGATAACAGGCTGCGAAATGTCGCCGAAACCCATCGAACAGCGATCAATTGCATGTAACGTCCGCTGATTCATTTTTTCTGCAGCGCAGCATCACGTTGCTGCGGTCCCTCCCCGGTTGCCCTCGGGGACACCCTACGCCGACGCAGGGAGACCGCAGGCCCTGTCGCACAGGGGCTGCCGTCGACGGGCGGGCGATGGGGAACGGATCACCGGTGCAGGCTGGCAGGGCCGTCGTGGAGTGCGGGTGACGGAATCTGCCCGTTCAGGAAACGAGGGGCAGCGTCGGCCACGGGCAGGTCAGTAGCGCCAGTCGAGCTTGCGGTAGAACTTGGCCATCACCCAGGCCGGGCCGATCAGCAGGTAGGTCAGGTCGGTCAGGAAGCTGGGCTTGCGGCCCTCGAACTTGTGACCGATGAACTGGGCGATCCAGGCCACAACGAATACACCCACCGCCAGCCAGAACAGGTTATGCAGGCCGATCTCGGCCTCCAGCAGCCTGCACAGGCAGCCGAACACGAAGAACTGGATGAGCATGCCGATGCCCAGCGGGCGCGACAGCTTGTTGTAGAAGCACCAGGCGCTGAACATCGCGAACGCCGACCAGATGCCGTACTGGAACCAGGTGATCAGCGGCGGCAGGCACCACAGCAGGGCCACCACCGACCACAGGATTGCCGGCACCGCCACCACGTGGATGCGCTGGTTGATGACATTGCGGTGGTCGTCGGAGTAGCTGGCGAAATAGCGGTCGATCGGCCGCGCAAGCTCGGTGGATGTCTGCATGCTGCGTTGCTTCCTCGGACAACGGTAGTGGGGGGGGGGGGG
>NZ_JAWIRT010000030.1:0-45519 GCF_036320045.1 Stenotrophomonas sp. SMYL20
TCGGGGCCCGGCCCAGCCGCTGGCGGCTGTGCGTTCGGGCGCTTGCGAAGCAATGCTTCGCAAGCAAAGCGCCCTCACCCATGTAAGCTCGGTCGCCGCTTGCTCGTGTGCGCAGTCCGGCGCACACGGCAAGACCGGGGTTGGGCGTCCTGCCCAACCCGCCCAAGGCATGCCTCGGGCCCATGCGGCTCACGCCCCCGCAACCGGACCCACCCCGCCTTCGACAGTTCCCCGCGGCCTGTCGTGTATTGCATTCTGTAGCCGAGCCATGCTCGGCTCAGATCTCACAGATATTGAAATATTCGATTCCGATGGAGTCATCCACACAGGCGTGGATCCATCAGACATCGGGAAACTGTCAGAGGTGGGGCGGTGTCGGAGTGCGGGGTGTCAGCCGCATGGACGCGGCTGCCAAGCCTACAAGGACGTACTTGCGGCGTCCCCGCACTCCGACACCGCCCCACCACCCCACAGGAAACCCGCCGTTGCTGTTGCTGTTGCTGTTGCTCCAGCTTCCAGCAGGTGCAGGGCTGCAAGCCCTGCCGAACACCATCCTTACCTCAAACGCAGCAGCAGGCTGCCACCCGCGCACACCACCGCCAGCCAGGCCACGCCGTTCCAACCCCACTGCGCCAGCGCCAGGCTGCCCAGCGCACCACCGGCGGCCATGCCGATGAACATGCCCGTGAACAGCAACGCATTGAGCCGGCTGCGTGCCGGCGGCACCAGTCCGTAGACCAACGTCTGGTGCGCCACCAGCGCCGACTGGAAGCCGAAGTCGAACAGCAGCGCGCTCACCACCAGCAGCGGTAGCAGCGCAGCGGCCGGCAGCCACGACTCGGTCAACAGCAGGCCAAAGCCCAGCAGCGCCACCGCGATCGCCAGCCGCGCCACGGCGTGGCAACCCAAGCGATCGGCGAATCGACCCGCAAACGGCGCGGCCAATGCGCCGGCCGCACCGGCAATGCCGAATGCACCCGCTGCGGCACTACCCAGCCCCAACCGTGCATGCAGCATCAGCGCGAGGGTTGACCAGAACGCGCTGAAGCCCACCGCCAGCAGCGACTGGCTGGCCACCGCACGGCGCAGCTGTGGCTGCTCCCGCCACAACGCCAGCAACGAACCCAACAACGCCGGATAGCGCAGTGTGCTGGTCGGTGCGAAGCGCGGCAGCGCACGCGCCATCACCGCTCCCATCGCCGCCACTGATACCGCGGCCAGCACGAACTGCGTGCGCCAACCCCACGCTTCGGCCACTACGCCACTGACCACCCGTGACAACAGGATTCCGAGCAGCAGGCCGGTCATCACCCGGCCGACGATCTGGCCGCGCTGCACATCCGGCGCCAGCACCGCTGCAGCCGGCACGATGTCCTGCGCCAGCGTGGCCATCAGCCCGACCAGCAGGCTGGCCATCAGCAGGCCCGGCAGGTGGCCAGCCATCGCAGCAGCGCCCAACGCCAACGCCAGCAACGCGGACTTCCACAGGATCAGGTTGCGGCGGTCGAACCGGTCGCCCAACGGCGCCAGCAGCAGAATGCCAAGCGCATATCCCAGCTGGGTCAAGGTCGGTACCAGGCCGGCAGCGCGCTCGCCGGCGCCGAGATCCTGGGCGATCAGGCCCAGCATCGGCTGGCTGTAATAGAGCGAAGCGACCGAAAAGCCAGCGCCGGCCGCCATCGCCATCACCAGCGGGGTGGAGGGTGCGGTCGTGGGTGCCGCAGCGACGGACAGCGAGGGGGTAGACATGGGAGAGTCCGGTGGGGGAAGTGGGCGTATCCTGCCGGTATTCGCGAGGCGTCTGTAGTAGGCTTCCGCACATACACTTCATACGTAAAGCGCATGAATGACCTCGCCACCGGGGCCGATCGTCTGGATCTGCTGCGCACCTTCCTGCGCATCGTCGATGCCGGCAGCCTGTCTGCTGCGGCCGTGCAGCTGGGCACCACCCAGCCGACGGTCAGCCGCCGCCTTCAGGCCCTGGAGCGGCAGTTAGGCCTGCGCCTTCTGCAGCGCTCCACCCACGGCCTGCAGCTGACCGAGGATGGCCTGCGCTGCCAGCGTCATGCGCAACGCGTGGTCGACGAATGGGAGTCGCTACAGGCCGAACTGCACGGCGAACCGGAAACGCTGCGTGGACGTTTGCGGGTGATGGTGCCGCACGCCTTCGGCCAGGCGCAGCTGCTGCCGACCATGCTCGCGTTCCTCGCCCAGCACCCGCAGCTGAGCCTGGAGTGGATCCTCGAGGATCGGCGCCCGGACTTCATCGCAGAAGGCATCGACTGCGCGGTGCGGGTGGGCCCCGTCGACGAACCGCGCATGGTCGCACTACCGCTCGCCGAAGTGCCGCGCATCGTCGTGGCAGCGCCCTCGTTGGTGGACGCCACAGCAGTCAGTACGCCGGAACAGGCGCAATCACTGCCGTGGATCTCGCTGGTCACCTACTACCGCGAACGCCTGCTGCTGCATGACGCACAGGGCCGCGCGCATACGCTGTCGATCAGCCCGCGCCTGCTCAGCGACAACCTGTTCGTGGTGCAGCAGGCCGCATGTGCGGGGCTGGGCGCAGCGGTGGTCTCGGCCTGGCTGGTGGCCGACGATCTCGCACAAGGGCGGCTGGTGCAGCTGCTGCCGGACTGGCAGGCGCCGGCACTGCCGGTACACGTGGTGTTTCCCGCCGCGCGCCAGCAGCCGCCGCGGCTGCGCGCCTTCATCGATGCGATGAAGGCCGCGCTGCCGCAATTGCATGGAATGCGGCCGGCGCCGCGTTAGGTCATCGGCCGCATCATCCACGCATGGCGTGGATCTACTGATGGTACGGGTAGATCCACGCAATGCGTGGATTCTGCCCCGCCCCGCAATCAGTTGGCCTTGGCCGCCTCGGCATTCCACGCTGCGACCCTGGCCTTGGTGTCGGCCAGCATCTTGTCCAGCGCGGCGCGGTCATACACGTTGCCGCGCAGGATCACGCTGTCGATCTTTTCGGTGGCAGCAATGTCCTGCAGTGGGTTGGCGGTCAGCAGTACCAGATCGGCGGCCTTGCCCTGTGCGACACCACCGTAGCGGTCCATCTGGCCGAACCAGGCCGGGCCGGAACGGGTTGCGGCCGACAGCGCCTGCGGTGCGCTCAGGCCTTCCTTCACGAACAGCTGCAATTCCTGGTGCAGGGCGATGCCCGGGAAGTTGAACGAGTTGAGGAAGCCCGCATCGGTGCCCGCAATGATCGTCACACCGGCTTCCTGCAGCATCGGCAGCACCGCGGCCACCTGGTGGTACTGCGCGTGGCGCGCTTCGATCTGTGCCGGCGTGGCCTTCGCCGCGCGGTCCACGCGCCACTGGTAGGTCGCGCGCAGGTCCGGGCCGATGTAGGCCAGGTACGGATCGTTGGCGTGGTCATCCTGGTCAAGGAAATCGAGGATGCGGCCCCCGTTGAGGGTCGGGGTCACGAATACGCCACGCTTGGCGAAATCGCGGTAGGCGTGCATCGCCGTGTCGCGGTCGAAGCTGGCGTCGAGGCGGCGGTTGGCTTCGGCGCGGTCGATGCGGCCGGCACCGAAGTCGGCGGCGATCTGCGCTTCATCCTTGCTGCCGGCCTTGAATGCATAATCCAGATGCTCGATCGAGGCCAGGCCCGCATCGACCGCCTGCTCCACGGTCAGTGCCATCGGAATATGCCCCGAGGCCTTGAAGCCGGCCTTGCGCGCAGCACTGGCCGAGTACAGGAACAGCTCCGGCTTCAGCGTGCTGTCGGTGATCTTCACGAAATCAACCTTGTCGTGCTGCAGGCGGGCGATCGCCTTGTCGGCGTCGGCCTCGCTGCCCACTTCGATCGTACCCTTCCAGACCGGCTTGATGCCTTCGATCTTCGCGCCCGAACTGAGCAGGCGCGGACCAAACAGCGTGCCCTTGGCGATCTCGCCGCGCCACTGCAGCACCTGCTCGGGCAGGTCACCGGAACAGTCGCGCACGGTGGTGATGCCGTGCGCGATATATAGCGGCAGCAGCGCCTTGTTCTCTTCGATCAGCGCCGGGCCGCCGCCGAAGTGCACATGCATGTCCCACAGGCCCGGGATCAGGTACTTGCCCTTGGCATCGATCTGGCGGGCCGCGCTCCATTGGCTGCGCAGCTGCGCGTCCGGGCCGACGGCCACGATATCCTCGCCACGGATCACCACGCTCTGTCCGGCCAGGGTGCTGGCGTGCTCGACATCGACCACGGTGGCATTGCGGATCAGCAGGTCGGCGCGCTCGGCAGCAGACGCCGACAGCGGGGCCACTGCAAGGAGGATGGCAAGGGACAACGGACGGGAACGGAACATGGACAGCATCCTGATGGGCACGACCAGCGTGCGGGGTGGAAGGGAACAGTCTTCAGCGCACCGCGCCGTGCTGGCGCAGCAGGGTTTCAATTCCGGTATAGCCGCGCTGGCGCGCATGCGCCAGCGGCGTCACACCGTCGCCGTCGGCCAGCTCGGGGTCGGCGCCGGCCTCCAGCAGCAGCTGCACGATCTGCACGTGGCGCGCGCCGCCGTCACCGAGCAGGATTGCTTCCAGCAGCGCGGTCCAGTGCAGGCGGTTGACATGGTCCACCTCAACACCGGCACGCAGCAGCGTGCGCACAGTGGCGACGTGGCCGCGCTCGGCGGCGGGAATCAATGCGGTGCCGCCATAGCGGTTGGTGCTGCGCAGATCGGCGCCATGCGCCAGGGTCATCGCCAGGATCTCGTCCAGTCCACGCGCGCCGGCGTACAGGTAGGCGCTGTCCTGCATGGCGTCCTTGGCATTGACGTCGGCGCCGGCTTCGATCAGTTCACGCGCGGCGTCTACATTGTTGCCATGCGTGGCCAGCAGCAGCGCGGTACGGCCCTGGCCATCACGCGCCTCCAGCGTGGCGCCATCCTCGATCGCCTGTCGCAGCGCATCGGCATCGCCGCGGCTGGCAGCATCGCGCAGGCGGCCATCGACGTCGGCTTTGGACGTTGCGGTGCAGGCCGGGGAGATCATGGCCAGCAGGAATAACAGCAGCACGCGCGCGAACGGCGCAGGCCAGCCAGGGGAACGATGGACGCGCATGACGGTGTCTCCTCATGACCGTCGCCACGGAACGCCGTGCGACGGTAGCAACAGCCGGGCATTGCCGGCCCCTGCCCTGCATGGTAGAAGTCGGCATTGGTATCCAGAAGTGAAATGTTCAAATGCAAGACAGTGCCAAATCGAATAGAACCCTGTTCGAACTGGACCTGCTGCGGGCGCTGGTGATGGTGGCCGACTGCGGCAGCTTCACCACTGCGGCCACGCGCCTGCATTCGACCCAGTCCACGGTCAGTCAGAAGGTGCGCCGGCTGGAGGAACTGGCCGGGCATCGCCTGCTCGAACGCGGCCACCGCGACGTACACCCCACCGATGCCGGCCACACCCTGCTCGGCTACGCGCGGCGCATGCTCGACCTGAACGAGGAAATGGCACAGGCGTTGGCCGGCGCCACCGTGGAAACCGCGGTGCGCATCGGTGTCCCCGAGGACTTCGTCAACGCACAGACCACACGCATGCTGGCCGCTTTCAGCCGCCGCCACCCACAGGTGAAACTGGAAATCAGCAGCGGCCTCAGCCGTGACCTCGCGCAGGGCTTCGACCACGGCGAGCTGGACCTGGTGCTGGTCAAGCAACGCCGCAACAGCCGCCAGGCGGTGCATTGCCGGCGCGAGCCGATGCACTGGATCGACAGCCTGCGCAGCAGCTGCCTGCAGCTGGACCCGCTGCCGCTGGTCACCTTCCCGCCACGCGGGCTGTACCGCGACGAGATGATCCACGCCGTGGAAGCGCTGGGCCTGCGCTGGCGCATCGCCTTCACCAGTTCGTCGCTGAGTGGCATCCAGGGTGCGGTGGCCGATGGCATCGGCATCAGCCTGCTGCCGCGCCGCGCGGTCACCCGCGAACACCGCATCATCGATGGAGAGCGCGAGCTGCCGGTGATCGACAACTACGAGATCGGCCTGCTGCATCGCGCGGACGCCGATGATGCCGTGCGCGCACTGGCCAGCGAGCTGTGGCGGCAGGTGCAGCGCGAACCGGACTGAGCACGGTAGATCCACGCCATGCGTGGATGCCTTTCGCGCATCAAGCATCGAAACTTGGCCAATCCGGCCGCACGGCGGGCAACATCGCCTCGTAGAGTGCCCGTTGTTTCCGTGCCCCACGGCGCCTCGCCATGTCCGACGAAATCCCTACCCGCTTCGATCCCCTGCCCGCTGCCCTGCAGACGCATCTGCAGCACCAGCGCTCGCTGATCGCCGCGCGCGTGGCCGCCGGCTTTCCGACGTTGCCGGTGCAGTGGCCGCTGGCGGCCACCACCCTGCAGCGCGTGGTCGATGCGGAGCTGATCGATCGTGACGACGGCGAAGGCTGGGAAGCACTGGGCGTGGCCTTCGGTGACACCCTGGCCCAGCGCGTGCCGGGCCTGGCCTGGATGCAGGTGACCGATGCCTGGGGCATCGACGCGGTGCTGCGCTATGCCGACAGCAGCCTGCAGATCGGCGCCAGCACGCTGCTGCTCAAGCGCGTCGAGCAGGGCGAGATCATCGACATCGCCCATCTGCTGGCGTGGCTTGAGGAATTCATCGCCACCCGCGCCGACGATTACGCCTGATTGGTAGATCCACGCCATGCGTGGATGATTGAGACCACGCGATGGTGCCATCCACGCCATGACGTGGATCTACAGCCAGCGGCCGTCGACCACCACGCGGCGCTCCACCGGCACTCCGGCCACGGCGGCCGGGCCGTGGTCGGCACGCACGGCCACGAACGTCGCCGGCCGGCCTTCGGCAATGCCATGCTGCGGCAGGCCGATCACCTGCGCGGCGTGGGTGGTGACCATGTCCAGCGCCAGCATCAGGTCGGCGTCGGTGTAGAACCCGGAACGGTAGCCCAGCAACATCGCGCGCTGCAGCAGGTCGCCATTGCCATACGGCCACCAGCAGTCGCGGATGTTGTCATTGCCTGCGAACACGCGCACACCGGCATCATGCAGCGCGCGCAGCGGCGGGAACGGATGATCGCCCGGAGCGTTGCTCATGATCGCCACACCCGCCGTGGCCAGTGCTTCGCCCACCTGCAGCGCGCGCGCCAGCGGCACTTCGCCCAGCGAATAGGCATGGCTGACCGCAACCCGCCCCTGCAGGCCGGCGGCCCGCGTCCGCGCCGCGATGCGCAGCAGCTGGACCAGGCCGGTTTCGCCGGGCTCGTGCAGATGGATGTCCAGCTGCACGCCGTAACGCTCGGCCAGGCCGAACAGCAGCGCCAGCTGGCCTTCGGCATCACCATCGAGCGTGGTCGGGTCGATGCCGCCGAGCACCTCCACGCCCGCGGCAAGCGCCTGCTCCAGTACGGCGGCGGTGCCGGGACAGGACATCACCCCGGCCTGCGGAAACGCCACCAGCTGGATCCGCATGATGTCGGCGCAGCGCAGTGCCGCCTCGCGCACCGCTTCGAGATGGCCGAGACCGGTGCTGCCGTCGATATCGACATGGCAGCGCATCGCCACCGTACCGAAAGCACTGCATTGGCGGATCAGCGCCTCGGCACGGTCCACCATCGGTGCCGCACCCGCCACCGCCGCCTTCTCCACCGCCAGCCGCTCACGCAGGCTGTTCACCGGCTGGTGCGGGTGCCAACGGTCGCCGACGAAACTCTTGTCCAGGTGGATATGGCCGTCGACCAGCCCGGGCAGCACCGCGAAGCCCTTCAGATCGACGCATTCCGCCCCTTCAGCCGGCGCCGCCTCGCCATTGAGCCCGCTGATGCGGCCATCACGGATATGGAAATGCAGTGGCGCGCCGTCGCGGTCGACACCACCGTGGATGAACTGCAGGGTCATCGGGAATTCCCGGAAAGCCAAGACTGGCGCCATCCTGCGCCTCGATAGTGCCATCGGCCAACGAAATATCTGGATGGCACGCATTCACCAGAACGATGATTCCCCCTGCGACAACCGGTCGCGGCCACGCCGTGCACACCCCTGAACGGGTAACATGGGCGCCTGTTTCCGCTGTGATGCCGCATGGGCCCGTCCGACCGCCACGATCGTCTCCGCCGCTGGCAGGCCGCGTCCCTGCTTGCCGCCGCTCCGATCGCCAGCCTGTCCGCCACTGATGCTGCGGCCGCCGCGCCGCTGCAGTCGCCGCCGGGCCAGCAGCGCATCGCCTCGGCTGCGCTGGTCGAGCGCCTGCACCAGCGCGTGCTGTCCGGGCAGAGCGCCACCGCCACGCTGGAACACTGGTGCGCCGAGCACGGCCTGGCCGAACAGGCGCGGGTGCGCGCCGTGCGCATACACGGCCAGGACAAGCCGGCCCCCGCCGACGTGCTGCAGGCGCTGGGCGTGAAGCCGGGTACCGACCTGCGCTATCGCCGCGTGCAGCTGGTCTGCGGCAGCCGCGTGCTGTCCGAGGCCGACAACTGGTACCTGCCTGGTCACCTCAGCCCGGCCATGAACCAGGTGCTGGACAGCACCGACGAACCGTTCGGTCGCGTGGTCGGCCCGCTGGGCTTCCAGCGCCAGACCCTGGCTGACCAGACGTTCTGGCCGCCGCGGGGCGAAGGCGATCACGGCGTGATCCTGGAAGTGCGTGCCCTGCTGCGCGACCGCCAGCAGCAGCCTTTCAGCTACGTCATCGAGTCGTACCTGCAGCAGGCGCTTCCGTAACGCGCCGCGGTGCCGGGCATCCGCCGGCTACGGGCCCGTGATGGCGTTGGCTGCAGGATCCACCGAGAACACGAAGCGCCCACCACGCTGGTCCCTGCCCCATGTCATCGGCGCCGTGGTCAGACTGTAGACCGGGGCCGCCTTGTCCGTGCCGATCGCCTCGGACCAGGCACTGAAATCCTCATCGGTACGGCTTCGGATCTCGCCAACACACAGGCTGTAGCCACAGGCGAAAGACACCAGCGTGCCGTCGCTGCCGATGAGCCGGGTCGCGGCCGTCCTGTAGAGCCGGGTCAGGTCCTGCACTTCCGGGTGGCCGGCCGCATCGCGCTCGAACTGGCTGATCGCCTGCGCGAAAGCCTTGTCGGAACCCAGCAGCGCCTCGCTCTTCTGCACGGACACCGCACCCTCGCTCAGCAGCATACGCTCGCCCTCGAGGAAGTGCCCCTCCGGTTGCGCGAGCCCAGCGGCAGCCGTCGTGGCACTCGATGCCGTTGCCGCGCGCGATGGCCCAGCGTGCTCCGCTGGCTGCGCGTGAGACTGCGCAGGCGCGGCATTGGCCACCTCCGCGGCATCCTCCACGCTGGCCGCCTGCCTGCCACTGCAACCTGCAATGGCCACCACTGCAATCACGCTCCACACCCTGACATCCATGCGCATCCTCCTCCGGGTAGCGCCACAGCATGCCACGCGCGCAGCGGCAACACGGATGCACTGCACAAAGAAAAGCCCGGCAATGCCGGGCCTTTCGTTCGCCTGCCGGATCAGCGGAACCGGTAGTCCAGCTGCACCCAGTACTGGCGGCCATACGGGTCGTAGTTGCCGACCGGGTAGAACGGCCAGCCGCCACCGTTCTTGTCCGCCGGCGGGCGGCTGTCACGCAGGTTGTTGACGATCACACCCACCGACAGGTTCTCGCCGAACTGGCGGAACACGCTGGCGTTGTAGGTCATGTACGGCGCGATGCGGCCACTGCCATCGGTCTTCGGCAGCGAGCCGAAGCGGTTGCCGTACAGCGTGGTGGTCCAGTCACCCTGGTTCCAGGTGATGCTGCCGTTGGCCTTGCTGCGCCACTGGTAGTCATCCAGCGAATTGCGGATGTCACGCTCCGGATCATCGGAGAACTGTCGGTATTTGTGCTCCAGCACCACGGTGTAGGCCAGGCGCGTGGTGAAGCGGCCATAGCGGCCGGCATCGAAACGCCAGTTGCCCTTCAGGTCCAGGCCGCGAACCGATTCGGAGGCCGCGTTGATCGGATTGATCAGCACGCGGGTCACCTGGTCCGGCTGCACGGTGGCATTGGATGGATTGCGGATCACCCGCGACAGCGCGTCCTGGCACAGCGGCGAACCGATATCGCGCGCTTCGCCGCCCAGCGTCCGGCCCAGGCGGCAATCGGCCTCATCACGCAGGATGCGGCTGGTATCGAGGCTGGTCACTTCGTTGTCGATGCGGATGTCGTAGTAGTCAGCGCTGAAATCCAGGCCGGACAGCGGCGACCAGACCACGCCGAAACCATACGACTTGGCCGATTCCGGCTGCAGCTGCGCATTGGCGCGGTTGCTGTAATCAATCGACAGGCCGTTGTAGTCGCAGTTGTCGTACGACTGGCCCGCCGTGCGGCAGCGCCAGTAATCGGTCATGCCCGGGTTGTAGCCGCGGGTTTCGGTGGCAAACACGTAGTTCATGTCCGGCGCACGGAAGCTGGTCGCCGCCGTACCACGGATCAGCAGGCTCTCGATCGGACGGAACTCGACGCCGAAACTCCAGGTGGCCTTGCCGATGTGCTCGCCACCGGCACGGTACTGGTCATAACGACCGGCCAGGGTGGTGGTCAGCGACTGCAGCAGCGGCAATTGCAGCTCCACACCTGCAGCGTAGCGGTCACGCTCGCCACCGGCGCCGACGCCTGCACTGGTGTTCCAGAACTCGCCGCTGCCCAGGCGCGGGTCCGGTCGGTTGCGATAGCCCTGGCTGCCGGCCTCGACCACCGCTGCCAACGCCGCATCGCCCCCAGGCAGCGCGAACAGGCGGCCGTTGACGCTGGCGCTGAAGGTCTGCAGCCATGCCGCGTTACGGCTTTCCTGGTAGTCGGACAGCCCCTCGTATTCGTTCGGGGTCAACGGCTGGAACAGGCGCGCCGGATCCGGCGCATAGACCTCAACGCCGTTGCGCACACCCAGCTTGGGGCCGAGCAGGTATTCGTTGATGCCGGCCAGCAGCACCGGGCGGCGGGTGCGGTTCTCGTATCGCGAGCGGCTGTAGACCGCCTCATAGTCCCAGCCGCTGTCGCCGATCTGGCCACGTGCGCCGACGTTGAACGACCACGAGTTTTCCAGGAAGCGGTTGGCATTGCGCGGCAGCCCGCCGATTTCCTCCGGCGCGAAGCGGCGGTACCAGCTTTCCAGGTTGCCGGTGGTCTGGTTGTAGAAGTAGTTGCGGGCCGAGGTCCAGGTCGGCGCACGCGTGTTGTTGTAGATCCGCGCGCTGCCCACGGCGACATCGGCGAACAGGTCAGTGGTCTCGTTGACGTGGAAGGTCAGCAGGCCATAGCCATTGAGGTTGCGCTTCTGGGTCTGCACGGTCCAGTAGCTGGCGGCGGCCTCGTTGCTGCCGCAGTACCAGCCCTGGCGAGGGTTGAAAGCGCGGAACACGCTGCCGCCATAGATGTCAGACGCCCCGTCGCAGCCAGTGACGCCCGGATCGATGTTGCGGCCGGTGGCGGCATTGCGGCGATAGGCGATCGCGGTCGCCTGCGGTGCCTTGCCGGCCGGATCATCGTCCAGCGAATCCATGAAATCGCGCTGGCGCGCGTGGATCGCCTTGCGCACATCGAACTCGAAGCCGAACAGCGCATTCCAGCGCTCGCCGGAACTGCCACCGACCACCTGCGCGCGCTGGTTGTCGCCGCCGCCCTGCTGGGTGCCACCGGCGCGCACGTTCACATCCACGCCCTCAAAGCGGTCCTTGAGGATGATGTTGACCACGCCGGCGATCGCATCGGAGCCGTATACCGCCGACGCACCTGCCGCCAGGACCTCGATGCGCTCGATCAGCGCACTGGGGATGTTGGCCAGGTTTACCACGTTCACCGACCCTTCGTAGGCCAGCGGGTAGTCGGCCTGGCGGCGGCCGTTGACCAGCACCAGCGTGCGGTTCGGGCCCAGCCCGCGCAGGTTGATGGTGTTGGCGGCCGGGGTGAAGGTGTTGCCGAAGTCCTCGCCCTGTACGTTGCCGGTGTTCTCGGTCAGCGCGCTCAGTGCGTCGAAGGCATTGCGGTAGCCCTGCGCATCGATCTGTTCGCGGCTGATCACCGTCACCGGCGACGGGCCCTCGACACTGGCGCGTGGAATGCGCGAGCCGGTGACCTTCACTTCCTGCAATGTGGTGGGTGCGCTTTCCTGCGCGAAGGCCGGCAACGAGACCAGCATCAGGGACGACAGTGCGAGCACCAGCGGACGCGGGCGCAGCGCCTTGTGGGAGGCGGACATGGGCTTCCTGGGGAGTTGGGCGGGTGGTGGTACGGGGGCAGCGGCCTGTACGGCGCATAACGATCCCGTAACGAAAGTGTCCTGAATGGGGGGTTTCAACGGAAATGACCAGGCCTGATGGCCTTATGCCTGAACCGAATCAGACCCGCAGTGCCATCCACCACACTTTTGCAATGTTTTGAATGGTGCAGGGCTGCAGGCACGGCCATCGTGCCGGGGATGATGACCCCGTACCCCACTTCCCTCCTTCCCCCATTGCGCCCGGTGCTGCGCCGTCACCTGCTGCAGCTGCAGGCCGCACCGGTCACCCTGCGCCCTTTCCAGCGTGCCGACCTGCCGCGCTGGCGCCTGTTCGATGACCGCCGCCGGCGCGGCCGCCGCGATCCGTCCGTCATCGATGAGGAAGCGCGCTTCCTCGCCCACATGCATCGCTCACGCCTGGAACAGGACAACGACCAGCTGCTGCTGGGGGTGTTCGATGACGAGCACGGCAACGTACTGGACCAGCTGCACGTACGGCTGCAATCACTACACGCGCGCAGCGCCGAACTGCTGTCGCTGCAGCATTGGCACCCGCATGCCGACGCGGCGCTGCAGGCGCTGTGTCCTTTCCTGTTCGAGGACGTCGGCCTGCATCGCCTGTTCGTGATGCTGCCACCGGACTGCAGTGATCCGTTCGCCTCCGCGCTGCGGGCCTTCGGCTTCGAGCAGGAAGGCCTGCTGCGCGACCATCATCTGGATCTGGATGGCTGGCAGGATCGCCAGCTGCTGGCGCTGACCGCACCCATGTGGCGGAGCAAGCACAGGATGCTGGACTAGCGCACCCGCTCCAGCGCGTTGCCGGCACCGGTCAGCACCGAGCAGGCGTGGTCCTGCAGCTCTTCGGCGCTGGCCTCGTTGCCGGTGCCCGCGTCCACACGGGTGGCCAGCAGGATGAAGCCCGGGACGCCCTGCACGGCGTCCCGGCCCGCCACAACCAGGCTCCACTGGCCGACGTCGTCCACGCCTGCGAGGTCGTAGGCCAGCAGATTGAGCGGATTGGCGGTCAGTTCTGCGCCCGGCAGCAGGCGTGCCTGGTACTGATGGCCGCGCAGCGGCACCGGCAGGGGTGCCCACTGGCTGCCCAGAGCGGCAGCATGCGTGTCCAGCGCCTGCAGCACGTCGGCACGCAGGCAATCCACGTGAATATGCAGCTGGTGCTGCGAGCGGCCATGCGGTGAATTCAGCGCCAGGCTGGCAACGTTGCGCGGCAGCGGTTGGCCCAGCGCCCGTTCGGTGTGGGTGCGGGCCAGCCAGGCCGCGCCGAAGTAGTTGGGTGCACCACGCTGGTACAGGCTGCGGCTCTCGATGCCGCTGACCTTGTCCAGCGGCATCAGCAGGAACTGGTAGTCGCCGTGCGCGTCCTTGACCAGCACATCGCGGCGGTCTGCTGCCGTCTCCACCCGCAGGCAATCGCCACGCGGGCCTTCGGCGCCCTGGCAGTCACGTTCAATCAATCGCCACAATGCATCGGAATGGGCCGGCGGCGGAGGCGCGCTGGCACAGGCAGACAACAGCAGCAGGGACGATAGCAGGAAGGGGCGCAAGGACACGGCACGACTCACGGAGCAGGCACGGCAGACAGCGCCGCGCTGCATTCTAGCCAGTGCAACGCTGCAATCAGTAGGTGCCGAACGGCACTTCAACCACGATCGGGGCGGCACCCTCGCCGGCCTGCAGGCTGTAGCGGTCCAGCGCGCCATCGTCATCGGCGTGCGGCTGGCGCTGGAAATGCAGCGGGTAGCGGCTGTCCCCCAGGCGCACGGCACTGCCGTCGGCCTCCAGCGCGGCACCTTCCGGAATCAGCAGACCGCCCAGGTCGCTGTAGGCGCCAGGTACATCGGCGAAGCTGTAGTCGGCCAGCTCGTCCACCCGCTGCATCGCATAGACGTGCGGCACATAGGGTCGTGCAGGGCTACGGCCATTGCTCAGGTCCGTCACCCAGGCCTGCGGCAGGTGGTACTCCCCGCGCAGCGCAGCGACGCCCAGCGAGGGGCTGGCCACCTGCAGGCAGCACACCGCCCGCTTGCCCTCGCGGTCGAGGATGGCGAAACGGTCGCCGCGGGTGGCCGCCTGCGGCAGCATGGCGAAGGCCAGGTTACGCTGCGCCGGCGCGTAGCCGGATTCGGTCTGCAGGTTGCGCCAGGCGCCGAATACCGGGGATTGGACCTGCTCGGATTCCGGATCGGCAGCGGAGGCGGCAAACGCCACGCCCAGCAACGACAACATCAGGGCCGTCATTGTCTTGTCCTTGCCGCGGAAACTGCCTGCCGTCATACCGTATCCAACACCTGCGCCGGAAAGGCCCGGCCTGCCCGCTGGCGTACTGCCAGCTATTCCTCCCACTATGCAATGACCACGCTGTGCCGGCAATGACCGGGGCGCTGACGCCTTTCGCACGCTCGGTGCTATCGTTCCCGCCATCGTCCCCTGCGCAGGAGCGCTCACATGTCTCCATTCCGTCTGTCCCTGTTGCTGCCGGCCTCCGCCCTGCTGCTGTCGGCCTGCGTCAGCACCCCTGGCCCGGAAGTCAAAGGCAGTGGCCGCTGCGACGCCAGCCAGCTGGGCTGGGCGATCGGCCAGCCGGCCAACGAGCCCAACATCCGTCGCCTGTCCCGCGAGAGCGGTGCCGGCCTGGTCAACCCGATCGGCCCCAGCACCATCACCACCAAGGACATCCGCCCGGACCGCCTGCGCGTGTTCGTGGACAAGGACAACATCATCACGTCCACCCGCTGCGAGTAAGCGCGGCAGCGGGCTTTTGTAGGGTCGAGCCATGCTCGACTGGTTTTCGGATGGGTCGCGCAGAAAACCAGTCGAGCATGGCTCGACTCTACATTTCAGGGTTCGGTATATCCCGCACAATCCGGCAGCGCCTGGTCGGGGTGGAATACCCCATCGCTGAAGCGGAACAGCCGCGTGTAGGTGCACGCCGGGTCCTGCTCGGTGCGCAGATCCTGCTTCTTCAACGGCCCCTTGGCCAGCGAATCCTCGAAGCGCGAAACACCGGCCGGGAACCGGGTCGCCACGGTCTGGTAGCGCAGCACCGGCATGCCCTCGGCGACCGTATCCAGCGCCAGCTTCGCCGAGAAGCCGTATTCGTCATGGCAGGCACCTGCGCGCTGCTTGATGTCCTGTTCGCTGAAACAGGCGCGGATCATCGCATTGCCCAGCCATGGCACGGTCAACACGTCGTCGTCCACCTGGATGTCGTCCTGCAGGTGGCGCACGCGTGCCAGTTGCAGCGTAGACGCGTCGGCACCTCCACCGGAGTACATGGCGCTGAACGTGACGATGCCACCCACCAGCACATTCTGGCGGTCGCGCTGCTGCGGGTCGGTCACCGGTTCATCGCTACCCACGCGAGGTGCCAGCCGCACGATCCACGGCCACAGCGACAGCTCGCTTTCCTGCGGCACGTCGATGCTGACGTGGTAGGTGTGTGGCGTGCCCTGGCCCGGTGCCTTCTCAAGCACTTCCAGCACAGTCGGCCGGTCACCATCGTTGGCAACCGGCTGCACGCGCACGCACCAGTTGCCGTCCCGCGTGCACTCGTAGAGCCCCGCCGGCCCCGTCTCATGGGCCATCAGCACCTGCCCCAACGGCTCCATCACGTTGCCCGCAGCGTCACGCTGCTGCGGCAGGATCGAGCCCTGCGTCAGCGCCAGCATCGGGGTGGCCAGCAGTGCAACGCACACGGTCGTGCAGGCAAGGACGGGGGGCATGGATGAGATTCCTGCTCGTGGAATCAAGATGGTAGCGCAGGAATAACGGAACGATCGCGACCAGCCCGGTCAACCGGAACCCAAGCGGCACACTACCTGTCAGAACGGCGCTCCCAACTACGCCCCTCCAGCAGTACGGAGAATGGCCGGGGGAGCGAAGCCGTCATCAGTTGACGACTCGAGATTCTCACCATCCCAGCTTGCCTGAGTGATCCACTCCACAGCCTTCTCAGCGAAGTCAGCGAAAGTGGGAGCAAGAAGGTACTTGGTTTCTTCATCCGCACCAAAGGCAATCATCTGTCCTTCAGCACCGTCAATATCGGGATCGAAATCCAATCCCATGTGATTGCCGCCACCATCGTGCGTCAGCGGTATCCAACGTGCATTGGTATACATCGGCTTCACCACCCCCGCAGGACTGGACTTCATGAACTCCGCGCAGTCCTCGTTCATGCCGTCGGCCTCGATCTCACGCCAACCCTGCCACTGCCGCCTGATCTCCATGGACGAGAGCATCTGAGTGCCGAACAGAAGCCCGGCCCCATCCTGCCCGTCGTGAATCATCAGCAGCTGCCTGAGCAGATCTGGCAAAGCGACTCCAAGCTGAGCTTCCAGTTCAACCAACTCGCTTTCGGAAGCTCCCGGCCGCAACTGCACTTCATCCAGACAATTCTTCTCGTGAAGCGACGCTTTGATGGACGCCCATATCTGATCCGCACTCTGCATTGGTTCTGTATCCGTTTCAGCCAAGACCTCAGCCTAGTGCGAACCCGATCAGTGATGAATGCAAGAGATCCGAATTTTCAGAGAGTGCGCCGCTAATGCCCACTACAGTCGCAGCCACCCCACCCTTTCGCCTTCGATGTCTGGCCGATGCCCGGATTGAACGTATTGCTCGGATCCAGCTGCCTGTAGAACCCGGCCAGCGCCGGCTTGGCCGGGTACAGGTGGCCGACGTTGTGCTCGGCTGGATACTCGGCGCCACGCTGGTCCAGCAACGCCCACATCGCATGCTCGATCGCCATCGGGTCTTCGCCTTTGCGCGCGATGTAGTCCTGGTGGAACACGTGGCACAGGAAGTGCCCGTAATACAGCTTGTGCAGCAGGCGGCCATCGATATCGACCGGCAACTGCTCGAACCAGTCGGCATCATCGCGGCGCAGGGCGATGTCCAGCGCGACGATGTCCTGCACCTGGTCGCGGTGTACCTCGCGGTAGCGCACCGCGGCGCCGGCCACAGCGAAGCGATGCAGGAACGCCTTGCGCCCCTCATCGGCCGTGCAGTGGAAGTAGCCGCCCTCATGGTCGGCGAAGAAGCCGCGCAGCCAGGCCTCGGTGTCCGCGGCGTCCTGCGCGGAGACCTTCAGCAGCAGATGATGCTCGTAGCGCTGGCGGAACTCGCCCATGCGCTTGGGCAGGTGCGAGGGCAGCAGGCCGGTCAGCACCTGCATCACCCGGTCGGTCACGCCGCGCAGGCCCAGCCGCTCGAACCAGCCATCAACCCGGCTCTTCAATGCGAACGCGGCCGGCACACGCGCGGTGCCAAGGCGGTCGATCAACAGGAAGCTGTCCTTGCCGTAGCGTTCGCCGATGTCATAGGCATCGCGGTGGATGTACTCGCCAGCAATCGGCAGGCGTTCGAAGCCGGTCAGCAGTTGGCGCCGGATCGCGGTGAGGCTGTCGGTGCGGTTGCTGCCGATATAGAAGACCTCGGCGGCCTCCTTCTCGAAGGTATCCAGGCGCACCGCGAATACTGCCAGCTTGCCGGCAGACCCCGCTGCCTCGAAGTGGCGGCTGGGGTCGGCATTGAAGCGTGCCGGCGTATCGGCATCGACCCGGCGCACTTCCTCGGCGTAGCGTGGATCGGAGGCGGCGCGGCCATCGCCGTCCCCAACGTCGGCAGCACGGTAGTCGCCCGCCTGCAGGCGCTGCAGGATCTGCTCGGGCGTATCGCCCAGCGCGATGCCCAGATGGTTGACCAGCTGCAGCTGGCCCTGCGCATCGACCTGCGCATACAGTGCCAGCTCGGTGTAGGCCGGGCCACGGCGCACCAGCGCGCCGCCGGAGTTGTTGCAGATGCCACCGAGTACCGACGCACCGATGCAGGACGAGCCGATCACCGAATGCGGTTCGCGGCCGAGCGGTGCCAGCGTCTGCTCCAGGCGGTCCAGCGTCGCGCCGGGCAGGCACAGCACCTGGCGGCCCTCGTTCAACAGCTGGATGCCGGTCAGGCGCAGCGTGCTGACCAGCACGATCGGACGCCCATAGTCGTTGCCATCCGGGGTCGAGCCACCGGTCAGGCCGGTGTTGGCCGCCTGCAGGATGATCGCTGCCCCGCCCTGCACCGCCGCCTGCAGCACACGCCACAGCTCCAGCAGCGTCCCCGGGCGCACCACCGCCAGCACCGGGCCGTCGCCGAAACGGTAGCCACGGCGGAAACGGCGGGTGGCCTTGTCGCCGGTCAGTACATGGCGGTTGCCGACCGCATCGCGCAACTGCGCCAGCACGGCATCGTGGCCACTCACGGCAGGTTGACCAGCGAATCGCGGCCGATGTCAGCGATGCGGCGCGCACCGGTCAGTGTCATCGCCACGCGCATTTCCTTGGCGATCAGGTCCAGCAGGTTGGCCACGCCCGCCTCGCCCTGCGCTGCAAGTGCATAGACGAAGGCACGGCCCAGCAGCACGGTGTCGGCGCCCAGCGCCAGCATGCGCACCACGTCCAGGCCGGTGCGGATGCCGGAATCGGCGAGGATCTTCAGGTCGCCCTGCACCGCATCGGCAATCGCCGGCAATGCACGCGCGGTGGACAGCACGCCGTCGAGCTGGCGGCCACCGTGGTTGGAGACCACGATGCCATCGGCGCCGAACTTGACCGCATCACGTGCGTCATCCGGGTCGAGGATGCCCTTGATCACCATTGGGCCCTTCCAGAACTCGCGGATCCACTCCAGGTCCTTCCACGAAATGGAGGGATCGAAGTTGCTGCCCAACCAACCGATGTAATCCTCCAGCCCGGTCGGGTTGCCGCGGTAGGTGGAGATGTTGCCCAGATCATGCGGGCGGCCGAACAGGCCGACGTCCCACGCCCAGTGCGGGTGGGTGATGGCCTGGCCGATGCGGCGCAGCGAGGCATTCGGTCCGCTCATGCCGGAGTGTGCATCGCGGTAGCGCGCACCCGGCACCGGCATGTCCACGGTGAACACCAGGGTGGTCACGCCCGCGGCCTGCGCCCGCTCCAGCGCGTTGCGCATGAAGCCCCGATCGCGCAGCACATACAGCTGGAACCACATCGGCCGCTGGATGGCCGGTGCCACTTCCTCGATCGGGCACACCGATACGGTGGACAGGGTGAACGGGATGCCTCGACTGTCGGCCGCGCGCGCCGCCTGCACCTCGCCGCGCCGGGCATACATGCCGGTCAGGCCGACCGGCGCCAGTGCCACCGGCATCGCCAGCGTTTCGCCGAACAGTTCGGTTTCCAGGCTCAGGTCGGACATGTTGCGCAGGATGCGCTGGCGCAGCGCGATGTCGGACAGGTCGGAAACGTTGCGCTTCAGCGTGTGCTCGGCATACGCGCCGCCATCGATGTAGTGGAACAGGAACGGCGGCAGCCGGCGTTGCGCTGCGGCACGGTAATCGGTGGAGGCGGAGATGATCATGGGGTCAACCGTGTGGGGAAGGTAGACGCGAGGCCCGCGCACGCCGGGCTTCGTTGTCATCGAGGGTGCGCAGCGTGGTGTGCACGAACTCGAGGTGGGCATGCGCGGCGGCGCGCGCGCGTTCGGGGTCGCCGGCAAGCACCGCGTCCATCATCTCGCGGTGCTGGTCAGACAACGGCGAGAAGGTCCTCGCCGAGGTGTAGAGCTTTTCGCGGCTCTGCGAAATATTGGTCTGCAGCAGTTCGAACAGGCCGCGCATCACCTGCAGCAGCACCAGGTTGTGCGAGGCCTCGGCGATGGACAGGTGGAAGGCCGCGTCGGCCTCCGCTTCGCCGGTGGGGTCATCCTTGCCGTGCGCGTCCATCATGGTCTGGAAGGCCTGCGCGATACGCGTGCGGTCCTCGTCGGTGGCACGCAGCGCTGCATGCCAGGCGGTGGCACCTTCCAGTGCGTGGCGGATCTCCAGCACGTCGAAGCGGTATTCCGGATCGCCCTGGAACAGCGGCAGGTACGGCGCCAGCGGTTCATCCAGCGCCTGCCGCGCCCGCGCCGCCGGTTCGGCCACATAGGTGCCGCCACCGACCCGCGCGGTCAGCAGGCCCTGGCTGGCCAACTGCGCGATGGCTTCACGCAGCGCGGTGCGCGAGACCCCCAGCTGCACCGCCAGGGTACGCTCGGCCGGCAGCCGGTCACCCGGTTGCAGCCGCTGTTCCTGCACCAGGCCGCGCAGCTGCGCGGCCACCTTGTCCGAAATACGTTGCGTGCTCATGGCGCCATTGTGGCCCGAAGCGCGCAGCGGGTGGTCGGCTGACGGTGCATGGCTCAGGGAATCATCCAGGTCAGCCAGTAAGCCTGGGCCAGGGTGATCAGGCCGACCATCGTGGTGAAGATCAGGCTGTGCTTGACCGTGAAACGGAACAGGTCCGATTCCTTGCCGGCCAGGCCGACCGCCGCGCAGGCAATGGCAATCGACTGCGGCGAGATCATCTTGCCGGTCACGCCACCAGTGGTGTTGGCCGCCACCAGCAGCACGTCGGACACGCCGATCTGCTGCGCGGTGGTCGCCTGCAGTGCCGAGAACAAGGCATTGGACGAAGTATCCGAGCCAGTCAGGAACACCCCCAGCCAGCCCAGGAACGGCGAGAAGAACGGGAACGCATCACCGGTGTGCGCCAGTGCCAGCGCCAGCGTCGCCGAAAGGCCCGAGTAATTGGCGATGAAGGCGAAGGCCAGCACCATGCCGATCGAGTAGATCGGCATGCGCAGCTCACGCACGGTCTCACCGAAGGTCTGCAGCGCCGAACGGGCCGGCATGCGCAGCGCGATGATGGCGATCACCGCGGCGAGGATGATCGAGGTGCCGGTGGCCGAGAACCAGTCGAACTTGTAGATCGCCTCGTAGCTGAGCGGTGCATCCACGATCGGCGGCATCTTCTGCACCATCTGGTCCAGGCCCGGCACCGGGATCTTCAGCACCCAGCTTTCCAGCGGGCCGTCCGCCGCGAACAGCGACTTGAACGGTTTGATGCTCCACAGCGTGACCATCGCGGTGAGGATCAGGAACGGCGACCATGCCTTGGCGATCTGGCCGACGCTGTAGCGCGGCGCCTCCAGTGCCTGTGCGGCCGCCTCGGCGCTGGTTTCGGTGTCGAAGCGGAAGATCCGCACCGGCTTCCAGCGGCGCAGGAACAGCGTCAGGCAGACCAGCGAGGCCAGCGACGCGGTGATGTCCGGCAGCTCCGGGCCGATGAAGTTGGAGGTCAGATACTGCGCGATGGCGAACGAACCACCGGCCACCAGCACTGCCGGCCAGGTTTCCTTGATGCCGCGCCAGCCATCCATGATCGCCATGATCCAGAACAGCACGATGATCGTAAGGAACGGCAGCTGGCGCCCAGCCATCTGGCCGATCTCGAAGGCATCCAGACCGGTGACCTGCCCGGCCACGATGATCGGAATGCCCATTGCACCGAACGCCACCGGCGCCGTGTTGACGATCAGGCACAGGCCGGCGGCATACAGCGGTTGGAAGCCCAGCCCGACCAGCAGTGCCGCGGTGATCGCCACCGGCGCACCGAAACCGGCCGCGCCTTCCAGGAAGGCACCGAAGGCGAAGCCAACCATCAGCATCTGCAGGCGCTGGTCCTCGGTGACCGACAGGATCGAGGCGCGGATGATGTCGAACTGCCCGGTCTTGACCGAGACTTTGTAGAGGAATACCGCGCCGATGATGATCCAGGCGATCGGCCACAGGCCGTAGACGAAGCCGAAACCGGCGGCGCCCAGCGCCTGGCTCAGCGGCATGCGGTAGAACAGCAGGGCGACGCCGAGCGCGATGGCCACGGTGATCGTGCCGGCCAGCCAGCCCTTCATGCGCAGCACGGCCAGGGCGACGAAGAAGAACGCGATCGGCAGCAGCGCGATCAGGCTGGACAACCACAGGTTGCCGGCGGGGTCGTACAGGTGTTGCCAGGGCTGCATGGGGGCTCTCGACTGGGGCGGGATGTGCTCCACCGCAGGCGGTGGGTCGCCATGGTCGTCGATTATTGGTGTTACCAATAATGATTTCGATCAGACCACTTGCAGCGGATTTAACCGCCGCTCCGACGAAGCGCCTATTAGACCATAGGGCTAGATGCCATATTGGTCCGACCATTCAGGTCCCGTGATAGTGCCGACCGCTGGCCGGCAATTCGAGATTCCCTACGAAATCCGCTTCTCCAACCGCCGCATCACCGCCAGCACCAGCACGCACAGCACGCTCACCCCGATGGCAATCACGTACTTGCCGATGCCCACGGCGATGCCGATGGCCGCCGCCATGATCAGCGAGCTTGCCGTGGTCAGGCCGCTGACCTGATCCTCGCGTGACCCACGCAGAATGGTGCCGGCGGCAACGAAGCCGACGCAGGCGACCACGGCTTCGATCAGGCGCACCGGGTCGACCTGCAGCAGGTCGCGGTAACGCTCCTGCTGGAAATGCTCTGCCACTGAATCGCCGAGTCCAACAATCAGCGCAGCAGCGCCGGCAATCAGCATGTGGGTGCGCAGGCCCGCAGCGTGCTTGCCCATCTCGCGCTCGACACCGAGCACGCCGCCGAACAGCATTGCTGCGGCCACGCGCAGCAGGATCGAGACATCCTGGGTGAGTTCCATGGGCAGGCTCCGGGCGTTTCCCGGAGCGTTGCTCGGCAGCCGTGGGATGGCGGTGAAGACGATGGCACGCCCTCTTCACCGCATGCTTCACCGCATGCGCTCATCCACGCATGGCCTGGATCTACTGGCCATCGCCATGCGTAACCTTCACGCACTCGATCATTGCGCCAGATAACCACCATCGATCGCATAGTATGTGCCGGTCGCGAACGAGGCGTCGTCGCTGGCCAGCCAGGCAACCAGCGCCGCCACTTCCTCGGCCGTGCCCAGCCGCTTCAACGCGTGGCGGCCTTCCAGCGTGGCGCGCACCTTGGGGTCCATCTTCTCCAGCAGTGGTGTGCTGATGAAGCCCGGGCCGACCGCGTTGACACGGATGCCGTCGGCCGCATGCTCCCAGGCGGCGGTCTGGGTCAGCCCGACCACGCCGTGCTTGGCCGCCACGTACGCGGTGGAACCGGCATAGCCCACCTGGCCCAGGATCGAGGCCATGTTGATGATGCTGCCACCGGTTCCGGCCGTGCGCATCGCCTGGATCTGCGCACGCTGGCACAGGAACACACTGGTGAGGTTGACGTCGATTACCCGCTGCCAGCCATCGATCGGATAGTCACCGCTGCTTGCGGCCGGCCCGCCGATACCGGCGTTGTTGACTGCCACATGCAGGCCGTCGAGTTCCTTGATCGTGCGCTGCACCGCCGCCTCCACGGCCGCGTCGTCTGTAACGTCCAGCGCAATGCCGATGGCCTGTGCACCGGCACTGCGCAGCTGCGTCACGGTGGCATCGACTGCATCCTGCTTCAGGTCCCAGACCGAAATACGGGCACCGGATGCGGCCAGCGTCTGCGCCACGGCCAGGCCGATACCAGACACGCCGCCGGTCACGATCGCGGTCTTGCCGGTGAGCTGGTAGTCAATCATCTGCGTTCTCCATCAGTGGGGGTATCGATGTGACCTGCAATGGCCAACCGCCCCACCCTACGCGCCCGCTCGTGATGGCCCGGCCGACATCGCGTCTACGGGTGATCGTTCCAGCCATGAAACCTCAACTCAAGTTGATGTATGGAATTGCGTACGGATATGCATGCAAAACGCTGGCGTATGTTCGGCGGCATTTTCACTTTGGCCGTAATCGTCAATCGTTTTGACCATATTGAAATCAAAAGCGCGCGAATCAAGGCGACAATGGGAAACGTTTCCAGTTTCTTCGACACATTCCATTCAACTTGGTGTTCCCCCACCATCCAGCGTGCCCACGCCCCTGCTTCCCAGCATGTCTGCACGGGTAACGACGGGATCTGCATCTGCATTGCAGAACGCGTGGGCGAGGTAATGCCAGCGTCCACCTCCAAAGCACGTGCCGAGCGATGTCCCGATATTTCACTTTTGCTGATTACCGCCGCTTCGGCCACCGCCATGGCTTCGATTACCGCGCCGACCCGGAACACCTGCGTGACGACCAGTGGGCCGGCCATGGCGAGGTCAACGAGCAGTTCCTGCGCGGCGGCATGAGCCTGATCGCCTCCGACGTCCATAATCGCTTCCCTTATGTCGCCACCGCCCAGCAGAGTCCCGGCCTGGCCATCCGCGTGATGCTGCAGGGCCAGGTCGATGTGCGCATTCCGCGACGCGGTGGTTTCACCCTGCGTGCTGGTACGGCGATGACCGCGCACCACCGCGAACAGGTTGAGATGACCGGTGCGCATCCTGGCGAAACGCGCATGCGCGGCGTCAGCGTGATGGTGCCCGGCCAGATCGATCCGGACCTGTTCCAGCTGCCACAGTTGGAGACCGCGCTCAACACCCACCTGGAATGCCGCCACTGGGCCATTCCGCATACCCTGCTGCCGGTGCTGGGCCAGCTGTTCGAAAGCCCATGGGAGGACGGCATCGACGCGTTGTGGCGCGAAGGCGTCGCACTGCAGCTGCTGGCTGTTGGGCTGAAGGCCGAGGATCTGCAGACCGATCATGTGCGAACGCTGCGGGCTGGCCAGCGCGAGCGCCTGGAGCGCGTGCGTGCCTACCTGCATGACGATCCCAGCCACGCCCATAGTCTGATCGAACTGGCCCAGCTGGCCTGCATGAGCCCAAGTTCGCTGCGCCGTCATTTCGCCCAGCAGTACGGCTGCTCGGTGTTCGACTACCTGCACGAACAACGCATGCGCCACGCCGAGCAGGGCCTGCGCGAGGACGGCTGGACTGTCGAGCAGGCTGCGGCCGCCAGTGGTTACCGCCACCCCAGCAACTTCGCGGCTGCATTCCGTAAGCGTTTCGGCCTGGTACCCAGCCGCTGGCGCACCGGACCCTCAAAGGTCGGATAGCAGCTTCTGCTTCACGCCATCGCGGATGCCGGCCAGCGGCCGGCACAACCGCAACCGCCTGAATCGACCTGCCATGGCTCCGCTCTGGTAGGTGTCGACCTTGGTCGACACGCGCTGGAAGCGATCATATTCCCGACACATCTCTGCGCATGTCGCATATGCCCATTGCCGCCAAAGATGGGCCGCGCCATCGTAGTAAGGCTGACTACAGGGACTTCTCGTGGACAATCGAGATCAACCAAGCACGCCTTACTTCATCCGATGCATCCAAAGTCCATGGCTACCCGAGACAGGCGGGCATGAGGACGATCTACGCAGCTTACAGGCACATTGGAGCGAGGCAGCGATTCCAGAGGAATTCATGCTGCTCCTGCGTTGGTCAAACGGTGGGCGCTGCGTGTTCCCTCATGCTTATGTCGACCTATAGTCCATCGCCACCATCATTCAGCTCAACCGCAGCTACCAGATCCGTCGTTATCTTGGCGACTACCTGATGGGCATTGGAACGGACGGTGGATCGACGCTCATCGCGCTCGATCTCTGCCCGCTCAGTCGCGGACAGATCATCTCATTCGATCTGGGCGATCTCGACATCAGCCGGGGAAAGCCCATCGCCGAATCAATTGCCGAACTCTTTCGGAAGTTCGACAGTGGGCTGCTGACGAGCGACAACCTTTATCCTTGAGCATAGAAACGCCGGCCAGCGGCCGGCACTACCAAAACCGTCGTGCATCGCGCGGGCCCAGGTAGCGCCGGGCCATGCCCGGCGTCACCCTGTGGGCCTCAATACACCGGCAGATCGATGTAACTGGCCTGCGCCGCGCTGTGCCAGACCCGCTGCGTGGCCTTCTGGTAATCGCCGGGCTTGGCCAGGTAGACGTTCGGCACGTAGGTCTGCGGGTTGCGGTCATACAGCGGGAACAGACTGGACTGCACCTGCACCATCACCCGGTGCCCCTTCTGGAAGGTGTGGTTGGCGTTGGGCAGGTCGAAGCGGTACGGCAGCACCTCGTTGGCGGTCAGCGGCTTCGGATCGCTGAAGCTCTCGCGATAGCGACCACGGAAGATCGCCAGCGACACCGGCAGCTCGTAACCGCCCATCTCCGGCGTCGACGCTTCCTGGTCCGGATACACGTCGATCAGCTTCACCACCCAGTCGCTGTCGGTGCCACTGGTCGACGCCTGCAGGTGCACCACCGGTGCGCCGCCGATGCGCAGCGGCGCGGCCAGCGGCTCGGTGATGAAGGTCAGCACGTCCGGGCGGCCATCAACGAAACGCTGATCCTTGACCAGCCAGGTGGTCCACATGTCGCGGTCACCGAAACGGACCGGGCGCGGCACGAACGGCACCGGCTTGGCCGGGTCGGACACGTATTCCTCGAAGTCGCCCTCGCCCGCCGCCGGTGCCTGGAACGCCAGCTTGCCGCCAGCACGCAGGTACAGCGGCTTGCTGCTGGCAGCACAACCCTTGTCGCAGCTGCGTGGCCAGCCCTTCAGGCGATCCCAGTGGTTCTCGCCGGTGTTGTAGATCAGCACCGGCGGCGTATCCGCCTTCGGCGCACCGTCCACCAGGTACTGGTCAAAGAACGGCTTGAGCACATCACGGCGGAACTGCAGCGCGGTATCACCATCGAACTTCAGCGCGCCCAGCTCGCTGCCACTGTAGTTCACCTGGCTGTGCCGCCACGGCCCCATCACCAGATAGTTGCGATTGTTGCCGCTGTCGCGCCCTTCCATTGCCTGGTAGGCGTGGTTGGCACCCCACATGTCCTCCTGATCCCACAGACCCTGCAGCCACATGGTCGGCACCTTCAATGGCGTCTTCGCCATCACCGCGTCCAGCGCCTGGCCCTGCCAGAAGCCGTCATAGGCCGGGTGCTCCACCAGTTTCTTCCACCAGGTCAGCTGATCCACGCCGGTGAAACGCGCGTAGTCGCCAGCCGAACCGATACGCAGGAAGGTGCTGTAGTCATCGTAGCCGAGGCTGGGCAGCGGCGTGCCCTTGCCGCGCTTCTCGGTCTGCATCGCGAAGTAGTTGAAATTGACCTGGCGGAACGCGCCGTAGTTGAGCCAGTCGTCGCCCATCCAGCCATCCACCATCGGGCTCTGCGGCGCGGCCACCTTCAGCGCCGGGTGCGGGTCGGTCAGCGCCATCACCACGGTGAAGCCCTCGTACGACGAGCCGAGCATACCGACCTTGCCGTTGCTCTCCGGCACGTTCTTCACCAGCCAGTCGATGGTGTCCCAGGCGTCGGTGGAGTGGTCCACCTTGGTGTTGTTCAACGGTCCGCGCAGCGGCCGGGTCATCACGTAATCGCCCTCGGAGCCGTACTTGCCGCGGATGTCCTGGAATACGCGGATGTAACCGCCATCGACAAATACCTCGTCGCCCTGCGGCAGCAGGTCGCGCATGCGCGGCGAATCACTGCGGCTGGCGCGGCCGGCAGCATCGTAAGGCGTGCGGGTGAGCAGGATCGGGGCATTGCGCGCGCCCTTGGGCACCACGATCACCGTATACAGCTTGGTGCCATCGCGCATCGGCACCATCACCACGCGCTTGTCGTAGTCACGACCGACATCAGGGGCAACGAAGGGCTTGCCGCTGATGTCCGGGGTCATCGGCGGGGTTTCGGCGGCCAGCACTGTGCTGGACAGGCAAAGGGCAATGGCTACAGCGACGGCACGCACACGCATGGACAACCCCTCCCGGCAGGAAAGCCTCAAGCCTACTCCTGCCTCGTGCCGTGAAGTGTGGGCGGGCTTTGCATTCTGCGGTGGATGCAGGCAGGACTGATGGCACATGTGCGACCAGCTGCTGCGCTCGTCGGCAACCGGTAGCGCCGGCCGCTGGCCGGCAACTTCATCCACCTCGGGCACGGTACGCGGTTGCCGGCCAGCGGCCGGCACTACCGATCAGGCTGCCGTTACCTCATGCAGCGCCAGCCAGCGCCAACGCCCCTCTTCCCGCCGCAGCACCGCCAGCGATTCCCGCCATACGGGCTCGCCGCCATCGATCGCATGCCCTTCGCGATAGCGCAGCACCGCCAGCGGTGAAGGTGCTTCCACCGCCTGCACGGCGTCGATGGAAATCTGCAGCCCTGGACGCGCGCCATGACCACCCGCGAACAGTGCCTGCACGGCCTTCCGGTCCAGCCTGCGACCCGCGATGCCGACCATGCTGAAGTCCGCGCAGAAATGCGCCATCAGGTCCTCCAGCGCGTCGGTGCCGGCGTCGGCGCGGAACCAGGCCTGCAGCTTGTCGTGCAGGAGGTGGACTTCATGTTCTGCGGTGGTATCCATCAGGTGTTCTCCGGTTGCGAAAGGGTGAGCAACTGCGGCCGGCGCAGCAACGCCATCGGCAGCAGGGTAAGCAGAGCGGCCAGACCCAGCGCCACGCCGGTGGCGCGGGCCGGCAGCCACTGCATGGCCAAGGCCAGCAGCAGCGCGATGGCCGCGGTGCCCAGGCAGAAGCTGAGCTGGCGATTGAGGTTCCAGAGCGCACTGGCATCGCCCAATGCTTCGCCCTCGACCCCATGGAAGGCCAGCGTCTGCGCCGTGCTGCTGCACAGGCTGCCGCCGGCGCCCATCAAGGCAAACAGCCATGCTGCAATGGCAAAGACCGGGTGTGGCAGCAGCGCCATCAACAACAGGCCGCAGGCCTGCAGGAGCATGCCCGCACGCAGCACCGAGGCTGGTCCGAAGCGAGCCAGCAGGCGCTTGCTGGCCGTGATCGCAATGGCCGAGGCCAGCGCCCACGGCAGCATCAGCGCGCCGATGTGCGCGGCACTATAGCCGGCCTGGTGCAACTGCAGGGTACTGACCAGCTGGCTGCCGATGAACACACCGGGTACGGCCAGATAGATCAGCATCGCCAGGCGCAGCCCGCGATGGGACAGCAGCGACCAGCGCAGCAGTGGCTGCGCCTGCTGCCGTGCATGCCGCAGGTGGGCCGCCGCCAGCAGCAGTGCGATCAACAGCAGTACGGCACCGGCGGTCCGATGGCCGGGTTCGCCCAGCCAGGTCAACGCCAGCAGCAGCGCGCCCAGCGCCAGCATCGCGGTGGACAGCGCATAGGCCTGCAGGCGTGGCGCACTACGCGCGCCATCGGCCGGCATCCACGCCAGCACCAGTCCAATCGCCACCACGGCCAGCGGCAGGCTGACCCAGAGCACGCCGCGCCAGGACAACCACTGCACCAGCAGCCCACCGAGCGCAGGCGCCAGTGCCGGCACCAGCAGCGCCACCAGCAGGATGCGGCGGGTCAGCGCACCACGCTGGTCAGGCGTGCACTGTCGGTACGCTGCCGCTTGTGCCACCGGAATCAGCAGGCCACCAGCCAGGCCCTGCAGCAGGCGCCAGCCCAACAGCCAGCCAATACCCGGTGCAGCCCCGGCCAACACTGCGGAGGCGGCGAACAGCAGCAACGCCACCAGCAGCAGGCGACGTTCACCGCAGCGTGCGGCCAGCCAGGGCGCCAGCGGAATCACCACGCTCAGGCCCAGCATGTAGGCGGTGCCGACCCAGGCCAGGGTACCGACGTCGGCATGCAGTTCCGCCGCCAGCGCCGGATAGGCCACCGTGGCGATGAACATGTTGACCAGATCCAGAGCGAACACCAGCAGGAAGATGGCCTCATGGCGCAGGCGGGGGGACGGCATCGGCGACGCTCCAGCAGGGAAGCGGCCAGCATGCCGTGCGGGCTTTGTTGGAAAAACACGACAGCAACTGCAACACTGTCAAATCTTCTTTGACAATGAATTGCCATGGTCAGCCTCGATCGCTTCGATATCTTCCGTGCAGTGGTCGAGGCCGGCAGCCTGACCGCTGCCGCCGATCGCCTGGGCCTGAGCCGTGCGGTAGTCAGCTTCAACCTGAAGCGGCTGGAGCAGGAGCTGGGCGTGACCCTGCTGCTGCGCAGTACCCGCCACCTGGCCCTGACCGAGGCCGGCGAACAGTTCCTGCAGCACTGCGTGCAGGCGCTGGACGCCGCGCAGGCGGCGATCGATGCTGCCCGCCGCGACCAGCACCAGCTGCAGGGCGTGCTGCGCCTGACCACCACCCCGGAGTACGCCCAGCTGCGCCTGATTCCCGCACTGGAAGCCTTCCGTGCGCGGCATCCGGCTCTGCAGCTGCACCTGTCGACGTCACCCGCGCCGGCCGACCTGATTCCCGAACGCTTCGACCTGGCCATCCGCCTCGGCCGCCTGCCCGATTCGGGCCTGCACGCCAGCGAGCTGGAACGCCATCCACTGTGCGCGGTGGCGGCTCCGTGCCTGCTGGCACGCCTGCCCTCTGCCGATGCTGCCGATGACCCCGTGCAGCTGGGCACCCTGCCCCGCCTCGGCTACCCACGCCTGGCCGACGTGCCGGTGATTGCACCTGACGGCAGCGACGCCCTGTTCGCCACCAACCCGGGCAACGCAGTGGTGCGCGTGGATGGTGCCAGCAGCCTGCGCGCCTTCGCCGTGGCCGGCGCCGGGGTCACCGTGCTGCCACGCTGGCTGATCGAGGACGACCTGGCCCAGGACCGGCTGCGCCCGGTGCTGCGCCAGCACCGGTTCCCGCAGCAGAGCGTGTACGCGGTCTACCCGCACAGCACGCAGCCCTCACCGAAGGTGCGGCAGCTGATCGATTTCCTGCGCGGGTGGTTTGTCACCTGAAAAAAGGGGACGGAGGGGATTAAGTCGTTTATGCATAAACGACTTAATCCCCTCCGTCCCCTTTTTTGCATGGCCCCTTGCGGGGCCATGCCTTCAGGCATCAGCGCAGCACCTGCTCCACCAGCTGCACATCCACCGTCTGCAGCGGCTCGGCAGCGTTGCGCGACAGCTGCACCTGGTAGGTGCCGCCATCGATCTTCCACTGGCGGGCCTGCGCATCGTAGTGAGCCAGCGTCTTCGGCTCGGCTTCGATGCGGATGCGGCGCTGTTCGCCCGGCTGCAGGGTCACCTTGTCGTAGCCGATCAGGCGGATCGGCGTGGTGCTGCCAGCCGGAAGCTTCAGGTACAGCTGGGCCACATCGGCACCGGCGCGCTTGCCGGTGTTGCGGATGTCGACGCTGGCGACCAGGCGCGATCCTTCCACGCTCACCTTCAGATTCTCGTAAGCGAACGAGGTGTAGGACAGGCCGTGGCCGAAGGCGAAGGTCGGGGTCAGGCCCTTGGCCGCCATCCACTTGTAGCCGACGTTGGCGCCTTCGATATCGAAATCGAACACATCACCGAACGGCTTGGCCGGCTTGAAGCCGAGGCCGTCGATGTGCGGGCGCGGCAGCTGCGATTCGTCCACCACCCAGGTCACCGGCAGGCGGCCGGACGGATTGACCTGGCCGGTCAGCAGCGCGGCAATGCCTTCGCCACCGCGGATGCCCGGGTACCAGGCCTGCAGCATCGCCGGCACCTGCGCCAGCCACGGCGTGCGCACCGGGCCGTTGGTTTCCAGCACCAGCACGGTCTTCGGGTTGGCCTTGGCCACCGCCGAAATCAGCGCGTCCTGATTGTCCGGCAGCTGCATGTCCGGCAGGTCCACCGATTCGGCCGCCCACTGGGTGGCGAACACGATGGCCACATCGGCCTGCGCGGCGGCCTTGGCCGCAGCGGCGGCATTGGTGCCATCCACATACTCGAAAGTTGCATCCGGACGCGCCGCACGCAGCGACTCCAGCGGCGAGGACGGGTGGAAGATCACCGGGCCCGGCCAGGTGGTCGGCAGCACGCCCGGCACCGCGTTGGTGCCCTTGGCGGTCACGCCCACCATCGACGAACCACCGCCGCCGATCACGCCCTTGTCGGCGTGGCCACCGATGATGACGATGCGCTTCACGCTGTCGGCCAGCGGCAGCAGGTTGCCTTCATTGCGCAGCAGCACGCTGCCTTCTTCCACCGTGCGCTGGGCGACGGCGAAGCCAGCCTCGGCATCGACCTTCTGGTGCTGCGGCGGGTTGTCGAAGTTGCCGTGCAGGAACATCGTGCGCAGGATGCGCGCTACCATGTCGTTCAGGCGTTCCTGCGGCACCACGCCACCATGCACGGCCAGGCGCAGCGGCTCATCGAAGAACACCGCTGCGTCGAACACTTCACCGGCCGACTGCTGGTCCAGGCCGGCCAGCGCCGCCTTGGAACCGCTGTGCACGCCGCCCCAGTCGGACATTACGAAACCGGGGAACTTCCATTCCTGCTTCAGCACCTGGTTCATCAGGTAACCGTTCTCGCAGCCGTAGGTGCCGTTGATCTTGTTGTACGAGCACATCGCCACGCCCGGGCGACCGGCTTCCAGCGCGATCTCGAAGGCCAGCAGGTCCGACTCGTGCATGGCCTGTTCGCCGATGCGCACGTCGTGGAAGTTGCGGCGGGTCTCCATGTCGTTCAGCGCGAAGTGCTTCATCGAGGAGATCACGTGCTGGCTCTGCACGCCCTGGATCAGCGCGCCAACCATCGAGCCGGCCAGCAGCGGATCTTCACCGGCATATTCGAAGTTGCGGCCGTTGCGCGGATCGCGCTGCAGGTTGACGCTGCCCGACAGCAGGATATTGAAGCGCTGCTGCCATGCCTCGCGGCCCATCGTGGCGCCACCGGCGAAGGCGACTTCACGGTTCCAGCTCGATGCGGTGGACGGGCCCGACGGCATCGCCGTGGCGAAATCGCCCGGGCGGATGCCACCCGGATTGGTCACGCCGACGCCGGCATCGGCCGATTGCTGCGACGGAATGCCCAACCGCGCCACGCCCGGCACGAAACCGGCCGAACCGACTGCGCCTTCCGGCAGCGGGCCACCGTCCTTGCCCAGCCCGAAGTAGCTGTGCAGCATCTGGAACTTCTCATCCTCGGTCATCGCCTTCAGCAGCAGCGCAGCGCGCGCGTCGGCGTTGAGGGTGGTGTCCATCCACGGCGTTTCGCCGTGCTTGTCGGCGGCATAGGCCAGGGTCAGCAGCGTGGCACGCAGGGCGCTGCCTTCCACCTTGAACGGTGCACTGCTGGCGGCCTGGAAGCCGTCGCTGAAATAGCTGGCATCGGCTTCCAGCGCCACACGTGCCGGGTCGAAGCCTGCGGCCTTGGCCGATTCACCGGCCACTGCGCCAAGCAGCACCGCCGGTGCGCCCAGCCGCGAGCGCGTGACCAGCGCCGGCAGCTGCGCGGCACCTGCACCAGCATCGGTGTACACCGCCACGGTGTGGCGACCATCGTCCAGGCGCAGGTAGTTCAATCCCGGCTGGTCCGGGCCGGACTCAGCGGCAATCGGCAGCCGGGTCAGCACGGCCTGACCGCGCTGGGTCTGGCCATCGTCCTTGCCCGCCGCAATGAAGCGGTACTCGTAGCCCAGGCCGTCGGCCAGCACCTGCAACGGATCGACCTGGCCGATGCCGCGCTGCACCTGGCGCACGCTCACCGCGTCCACCTGCAGGGTCTTCAGCTGGGCGGCCAGGGCCGGCATGGCCTCGGCGGTCGGGGCCTGTTCCAGGGTCAGCACAGTGAACGCGGCGGGGTCGGCCCAGGCTGGGGTAGCCAGTGCAGCAGACAGGGCCAGGGACAGTGCAAGCGGCTTTGTAAACGTTTTCATCGGCAGGCGTAATTCCGTTGCCAAGGCAATCGGTCCAGGGAAAGTGCCGCCGAAGGGTGCAGCGTTCATGCCGCGCAGGGGTTGCCAGGCAACGTCCCGCAGGCCGAAGGACGGGCCGGTCTGCGCCTGGGACCCTCCTCCCGGCGTGACAACCTGCCTGTCCGGGCCGCGCAGGGCGACCCAATCATGTGAAGATTGTGCGAGGGCGTTCACACCTGTCAACAGGACCTAAGTCACAGGCCGACCCCAGCCACTGGTTATCAGGCCATCACCGGCGGTCATCAGCGCGCCGCGCGAGGCTGCTGATAATGAGGGTCCCTGGCCACGAATCGAGCCCATGACCGTACACCGCGACTTCGATCATCTCTGGCGCGACCGCTGTGATACCTCCAGCCAGCGCGCGCCGCGCGTGCTGATCCGGGTGTTCGTGGCCCCCGGTGAGCTGGAGCGCAGCGTGGCGTTCTACGAGCAGTTGCAGGGCGTGGTGGCCGATGCCGGGTTCCCGTTTCCGGAGGCCGGCCTGCGTCTGGCGATGGTCGGTGCGTTCCTGTTGATCGAGGGCAGCAAGGCGGCGCTGGCGCCGTTCACTTCGACCACGGGGACGCTGCTGGTCGATGACGTTCGGCCCTATCACGACAAGCTGGTGGCGGCTGGCGCTGAAATCATCTTCCCGCTGCAGGTGGTACCGACCGGGGCAGCGTTCAATGCGGTGCATCCCGATGGCACCGTGGTCGAGTACGTGCATCATCGGCCGGATCCGCAGGGGCGGTGAGGGTACGCGCGGCCGGGCTGCGCCCGGCACCCGCAGAGGCAACGGCTAACGCTACAGCAGAATCAAATGCCGCATTCCGTGGGATGGCGGGGCACTGTGGGTCTGCGGGGACGGCGCAAGTACGTCCATGTAGCCTTGGTCGCCGCATCCATGCGGCTCACACCCCGCAAACCCACAGTGCCCCGCCTTCGACAGCTGGCTGGTGGCCAGTAGATCCACGCCATGCGTGGATGCTTTTCAAATCAACACGAGATATTCGATTCCGGTGGAGGTCCATCCACGCATGGCGTGGATCTACAATCCCTCCATGTCCTCTCCCGCCCTGCCCTGGAATGGCACGCTGCTGCTGGATGCTCACGTGGCCGTGCTGCAGGGCCACGCCGGTGGCAGCGATACGCACGCGCACTACGCCCATCAACTGTTGCTGAGCGACGGCTCGCTCTGGCAGGTCGAGGTTGATGGGGTGCGGCAGCAGGGCCAACGGCTGTGGCTGCCGTCATTCCAGCCGCACGCAATCCTGTCGGCGCCGGAAGCGGGCTGTACGGTGTTCCTCGAACCGGCGCATGCCGATCCCGAACAGATCCAGCAGCACCTGCACGCGCTGCCGGGCAACGCGCTGGCGCTGCACGACTGGCTGCCGCAGCTGAGCCGCCCGCAACCACTGGACCGCCGCGTGCAGGCCGCGCTGTCCCGTATCGCCCAGCACCTGCCCGGGCCGGTGCCAGCCGCCGATATCGCCGAGGCGGCACATCTGTCGACCAGCCAGCTGCATCGGCGTTTCCAGTCCGATCTGGCGGTGACCTTGCGCGGCTGGGTGCTGTGGCAACGGCTGCGCAGCGCACTGATGCATCATCTGCGCGGGCACAGCCTGACCGACAGCGCGCACGCGGCCGGATTCGCTGACCTGGCCCATCTGTCGCGCAGCCTGCGCCGCATGTTCGGCATCAGTGCCGCGCAGCTGCAGGGCCTGCAGCTGCACGCGGCCTGACACGCCCCATCATCCGCGCCTGCGCAGGCCTTCCGGCAGCTCCGGCACCTCGCCATGCGGCAGTTCGCGGAACGGCGCCAGCAGCTGTCCGGGATAATCGCGCGGATAGTCCGGCTGGCTGCCGATGCCGAGGTCGCGTTGCTGCAGCCGATAGCCGGGCGCATCGAAGGCGGTCCCCAGCAGGTGATCCCAGACAGTCAGGAACAGGCCGAAGTTGACGTCGCCGGCGGTGCCGTAACGCATGTGGTGGAAGCGGTGCAGCGGCGCCCAGGCCATCACCCGGCCCAGCACGCCGGGGCGCATGTCCACGTTGGAATGCTGCAGCAGCAGCTGGATGGCAATGGCGAACGCCAACACCGCAGCCACCGGCATCGGCAGGCCCAACAGCAGCAGCGGCAGCACGCCACCGACCGCTTCGGCCGCCTGGTGCAGCGGATGCTTCATCAGTCCGTTGAAACCATACATGCGGGTCACGCTGTGATGCACCGCATGCAGCCGCCACAGCCAGCCGATGCGATGGCTGGCGTAGTGCACCAGGGTTATGCCGAGATCGGCGCAGATGACGGCCAGCAGCACCTGCAGCGCGAATGGCCACTGCAGCGGCCAGGCCTGCCACGGAATGATGGCTGCCAGCAGTGGCACCGCCGCGATCGACAGCAGGTTCAGGCTCTCGTTGACCAGCGCATGCAGGGTGTCACGCAGGCTGTCGCCGTGATCGTGGTTGAACGCGGGGTCATACGGCCAAGCACGTTCGGCAGCGAACGAGACCGCGATGGCAACTGCCAGCAAGGCCAGCAGCCATAGCGGGTCGCCGTGGAGGTGGCCGACCCAGGCAACGGCGGCGGCAACGAAACCCAGCAGGAACAACGGGGCATACAGGCGGAGCATCCAGTGCTTCATGGGCAATCCGGAAAGTGAGGGGCCTTCATGCTGGCGCGGCGTATGGGGCGCCGGCTTGAACAAACGGCGCAAGCGCGTGCTGCGGGTGGATGCCGAGCTTGGTCGGCACCGTGTTCCTGCATCCACGCATGGCGTGGATCTACCGATTCGCTCCGCCTTCCCACATCCACGCATGGCGTGGATCTACAATGGCGCCCTCATCGCGCCCGGGACCGGCATGGATTCCTTCAACCTGATGCGCGCCTTCCGCCGCATCGTCGAACGCGGCGGGCTGGCCCGCGCCGCCGAAGACCTGGGCATGTCACCGGCCGGGCTGAGCAAGCAGCTGCGCACCCTGGAAGCGCACCTGGGCGTGGTGCTGCTGCAGCGGACCACGCGGCGCATGAGCCTGACTGAGACCGGCCACGCCTATTACCGCGAATGCTGCCGCCTGCTCGACGAGCTGGATGCATTGGAACGTGGCATCGCCGAACAGCGCGGCGACGTGGCCGGGCGCCTACGCGTCAATGCACCGCAATCATTCGCGCTGAGCACGCTGTCGCCGCTGCTGCCACGCTTCCTGCAGCAGCACCCGCAGCTGTCGCTGGACCTTGTGATGGAAGACCGCCTGCTTGATGCGGTGGGCGAAGGTTTCGATGTGTCGCTGCGGTTGCGTGCCGAGCTGGACGACTCGCGACTGGTGGCGCGCCGGCTAGCCTCGTTGCAGCAGGTGCTGTGCGCGGCTCCGTCCTACCTTCAGCAGCATCCGGCACCGCAGGCGGTGGACGATCTGCAGGCGCACAGCGTGCTGGCCTACAGCCTGTCCGACTCGCCCGGCAGCTGGCCGCTGCTCGGCCCCGACGGCCAGGTAACGATCACCCTGCCGGCGCGCGTCACCGTCAACAACAGCCTGCTGCTGCGCGACCTGCTGGTGGCCGGCATGGGCATCGGCGCCCTGCCCTCGTTCCTGGCGGCACCGGCGCTGGCCCGTGGCGAACTGCAGCAGGTGCTGCCCGACCACCGCTATCCGCCGCGCTTCGTGCATGCGGTCTATCCCACCTCGCGCCACCTGCAGCCCAAGGTGCGTGCCTTCATCGATTTCCTGCACGCCGAGCTGCCCGGCTGCGCTGGCCTGGATTTGTAACCGCCAGCGAAAACTGAGCTGCCCGCGGCGTGCTGTTTCAGACGCGCCGCGCTGCCTAATCTGCCGCCTCCCCTCTCACCGATGGCAGGCAGATGTCTTCCGTTCCTTCCCCCGCCACCGCCGCGCCGGTGGTCGATTTCTTCCACGACGTGGTCTGCGGCTGGTGCTTCGTGCTGGCCCCGCGCCTGCAGCAGGTCTCCGCCGAACTCGGCATCCAGGTGCGTCACCGCAGCTTCGTGCTGCAGGACTCGCGCGCGCAGATGGTCGAGGTGTTCGGCTCGATGGAGCGCGCCAAGGCGATCATCCTGCGCCACTGGACCGACTGCGCCGCGCATGAAGACACTGCGCGCATCGATATCGAAGGCATGCGTGCACAGGACTTCGAGTATCCGTCCGGCTGGCTCGGCGCACTGGCCTGCCAGGCCGCCGGCATGCTCGGTGGCAACGACGCCCATGGCGCGATGTTCGATGCCGTGCAGTGGGCGCACCTGCACCAGCACCGCAACATCGGCGACGCCGAAGTACTGCTGGATATCGCCGAAGCACTGGGCCACCCGCGTGGCGCCTTCGCTGACCACATGCGCAGCGACGCAGCAGCCCGGCGTGTGCAGGCCGACCGTGCCGAAGCCGCGGCCCTCGGCATCCGCTCCATTCCCACCGTGATCGGCGGCAACGGCCTGCGCCTGCAGACCCTGCCGCTGCCGCAACTGCGCCAGGCCCTGGCGCACCTGGTCGCGGCCTGAGCCGCACCGTCCCCCACCCTGCAAGGAGATTCCCCATGACCTCACGTACCCTGGCCACCGCGCTGGCCCTGCTGCTGGCCGGCACCGCCGCTTCCACCACCGTATCCGCGCACGAACGCGTTCCCTCCGGCCAGCAGGTCGGCACCAGCCCCTGGGGGCCGAAGGACGAGATCGGCCGTCTCAACCTGATCACCGAGGCCTCGCGTGCGGCGATCCTGTCGCGGGTGAGCGGCGGCAAGGCCTATGATCTGGCCACCGAATACTACGTTGGCATGCCCAGCTGGCAGGATGCCGGCGACCCGCACTACCAGTTCTGGATGACCCACACCCCGCGCGGCACGGTGATGGATGATCCGATGGGCGTGGGTGAAACCATGAACCTCACCCGCAGCTACACCGGCACCGCGTTCTCGATGTACAGCCACACCGGCACCCACATCGATGCGCTGAACCACTTCGGCATCCACGGAAAGATCTGGAACGGCTTCGAGGCCGACAAGCACCTCGGCGACCGTGGCTGGAACGTCACCGGCATCGAGAAATTCCCGCCGCTGATCGCGCGTGGCGTGCTGATCGACGTGGCCGCCGCCAAGGGCGTGGACATGCTGCCGGACAGCTACCGCGTCACCCGCCAGGACCTGAAGGATGCGCTGGCACGCCAGCAGGTGAAGCTGCAGCAGGGCGACGTGGTGCTGATCCGCACCGGCCGCATGCGCCTGTTCGAACAGCCCAAGGCCTACATGGCCAACCCGCCGGGCATGGGCCTGGACGCGGCGCGCTTCCTGGTGGAGGACAGCGGCGCGATGATCGTCGGCGCCGACAACCTCAGCTTCGAGACCTTCCCCTCGGAGGTGTCCGACGACTACGTGCCGCTGCACACCTACCTGCTGGCCCAGCAGGGCGCGCCGATCATCGAGCTGGTGGCGCTGGACGAACTGGCCCGCGACAAGGTCTACGAATTCGCCTTCATCGGCGGCCCGCTGAAGATCCGCGGCGGCGATGCCGCGCCGCTGCGCCCGGTGGCGCTGCCGGTGCGCCCGTAACCGGGAGTGCCCGTGCCTGTAGGTGCCGACCCTGGTCGGCACCGTTTTCCCATCCACGCATGGCGTGGATCTACCGAGGCTCTGTCCAGTAGATCCACGCCATGCGTGGATGCTTTCCCCCTTCAGCAACCTGAAACCTGACCCTCCGATTTCATTAGTAATTCTACTCACAACGCGAGTAGCATGTCCGGTCTCAGCCCCTGATACCGGCCCGTCGATACTCGCGCCATGCCTGCCGTTTCCGCCCGTTCCTGCCGCTTCAAGCCAACCCGGCGCCTCCCTTGGAGGATCGGCTGATGGGTGCTGTCGTCGCCCTCGACCGGCTGCTGGACGGGCGCCAGCTGTGGCGCGGCCCAGCCCGCCAGGGGCCGGCCAGCGACCACCTGGCCAGTGGCCATCCGGCGCTGGACGCACGCCTGCCCGGCGGTGGCTGGCCGGCCAGCGGGCTGTGTGAGGTGCTGCAGGCCGCGCCCGGCGTGGGCGAGCTGGCGCTGGTCTGGCCGGCGCTGGCGAAGCTGAGCCAGCGCGACCGCCCGATCGTGCTGGTCGCCCCGCCCTACCGCCCGCATGCCCCGGCCTGGGCTGCAGCCGGGCTGGACCTGGCCCAGCTGCAGATCATCCACGCCGCGCCGAAACAAGCGCTGTGGGCCGCCGAACAGTGCCTGCGCTCTGCGGCCTGCGCGGCGGTACTGTGCTGGCCACACCAGGCCGACGACCGCTCACTGCGCCGGCTGCAGGTGGCTGCCGACAGCGGCCAGTGCCTGGGCTTCGTGTTCCGCGAGGCGCAGGCAGCGCGCAACCCCTCCCCGGCCAGCCTGCGCCTGCAGCTCGACCACGGCCAGGTGCGGGTGCTGAAGTGCCGTGGCGGCCTGCCACCGGCGCAGCCGTTGCCACTGGCCATCGCCCACTGAGGCCGCGTCATGCATTGGGCCTGCCTGTTGTTGCCGCAGCTGGCACTGGACAGCGTGCTGCGCCTGCAGCCGGACCCGCAGCGGCCACTGGTGCTGCTGCAGGGGCCGGCGCAGCGTCGCGTGCTGCGAGCGGTCAGCCCGTCGGCACGCGCAGCGGGGCTGCGCCCGGGCATGCTGCTGTCGGCTGCGCAGGTGCTGGTGCAGGACATGCACCTGCACGACTACGACCCGAACGCCGAACAGCACACCCGGCAGCTGCTGGCCAGTTGGGCCTACGCCTACAGCTCGCAGGTCAGCCTCGATTTTCCGCACGCGCTGGTCATGGAGATCGGCGCCAGTCGCGCCCTGTTCGGTGACTGGCTGACGATCGAAAAGCGCCTGCGCGGCGAACTGCATGAGCTTGGTTTCCGCCACCGCCTGGTGGCCGCACCCACCGCGCATGCCGCGCGCGTGCTGGCCAACGTCCACGACGGCCTCGGCATCGATGCGCAGCAGCTGCCAGCGGCACTGGCGCAGCTGCCGTTGCCGCGCTGCGGCCTGCCCAGCGAAGCGGTGACCGTGCTCGGTCGTTCCGGTCTGCGCACGCTGGGTGCGGTGCTCGAACTGCCGCGCGACAGCCTGGCCCGGCGCTTCGCCCCCGAGGTGCTGCAGCAGCTGGACGCATTGCGTGGCCTGCCCACCGCGCCACTGCGCTACTACCAGCCACCGGACCGTTTCGATGCGCGCATCGAATTCGAATACGAGATCGAATCCAGCCAGGCCCTGCTGTTCCCGCTGCGCCGCCTGCTGCTGGACCTGGCGGCCTTCCTGTGCTCGCGCGATGGCGGCGTACAGCGCTTCGACCTGCACTTCGAGCATGACCTGCTGCCGGCCAGCGTGCTGACCATCGGCCTGCTGGCACCCGAGCGCGATCCCGCGCTGCTGTTCGAGATCGCGCGCAACCGCATGGAAGCCTTTGCCCTGCCCGCCGGCAGCCGTGCACTGCGCCTGCAGGCCGAGCAACTGCCACCATTCGTGCCCGCTGCGCGGGATCTTTTCGATACCCGGCCGGCACAGGCGATGCCCTGGAACCAGCTGCGCGAGCGCCTGCGGGCGCGGCTGGGCGATGACGCCGTGCAGCCGCTGGCGGTGCAGGCCGACCATCGCCCCGAACGCGCCAGTGGCACCCAGCCCGCGGTCAAGCCTCCGTCGTACTGGCCGCTGCGTCCGGGCTGGCTGCTGGACACGCCGCAACCGCTGCGTGATCCCCGCCTGCGCATCGTCACCGGGCCGGAGCGGATCGAATCGGGCTGGTGGGACCAGGCCGATGCGCGCCGCGACTACTACGTGGTGGAAACCGCACACGGCCAGCGCGGCTGGGCGTTCCGCACACGCAATGATCCGCATGCGCCGTGGATGCTGCACGGCTGGTTCGGCTGAGCCGTCATGCACAACGAACTGCCCGGCTACGCCGAACTGCACTGCCTGTCGGCCTTCAGTTTCCAGCGTGGCGCCTCGATTGCCGAAGAACTGTTCGCGCGCGCTGCCGGCCAGGGCTACCGCGCGTTGGCGATCACCGACGAATGCTCGCTGGCCGGCATCGTGCGCGCCTGGCAGGCCGCCAAGACGCATGGCGTGGCGCTGATCGTCGGCGCCGAATTCCAGGTCGAGGACGGCCCGAAGCTGGCCCTGTTGTGCACCGACCAGGCCGCCTATGCTGGTCTCTGCCAGTTGATCACCACCTGCCGGCGGCGCGCGGCCAAGGGCGAATACCGCTGCCTGCGCGAGGACCTGCTCGGCCTGCCCGACGGCCTGCTGTGCCTGTGGCTGGACCGGCAACCGGCCGCCATCGATCTGGAACTGTTGCGCACCGGCTTCGATGATCGGCTGTGGCTGGCGGTGGAGCTGCACCATGAGCACGACGACGCGCGTCGCCTGCAGCAGCTGCAGGCCTTCGGCGAACGCCACCACCTGCCGCTGGTGGCCAGTGGTGATGTGCACATGCACGTGCGCCGCCGCCGCGCCCTGCAGGACACACTGACCGCCATCCGCCACCGCTGCAGCGTGGCCGAGGCCGGCTGGCGCCTGTTTCCCAACGGCGAGCGCCACCTGCGCCCGCGTACCGCGCTGGCCCAGCTGTATCCGCCCGAACTGCTGGCCGAGACCCTGCGCATCGCCGAGCGCTGCCACTTCACCCTGGAGCAGCTGCAGTACACCTATCCACGTGAACTGGTACCCGAGGGCCACGACCCGGACAGCTGGCTGCGCGTGCTGGTCGAGCGCGGCATCCCGTGGCGCTGGAAAGGCGGCATCGAACCGGCACAACGCAAACAGATCGAGCACGAACTGGCATTGATCCGGGAAAAGAACTACGCCTCGTACTTCCTCACCGTGCAGGACATCGTGCGCTTCGCGCGCAGCCAGGACATCCTCTGCCAGGGTCGTGGCTCGGCGGCCAACTCCGCGGTGTGCTTCGTACTGGGCGTGACCGAGATCGACCCGGCACGCAGCAACCTGCTGTTCGAGCGCTTCATCTCCGCCGAGCGCGACGAACCACCGGATATCGACATCGACTTCGAGCACGAGCGCCGCGAGGAAGTGCTGCAGTACGTGTTCAAGCGCTATGGCCGCGAGCGCGCGGCGTTGACCGCGGTGGCGATCAGCTATCGTGGCCGCAGCGCGATCCGCGACGTGGCCCGTGCGCTTGGCCTGCCGATGGACCAGGTCAACGAACTGGGCGCGGCGATGGACCACTGGGGCGGCCATGTGCCGCTGCCGGAGACCCTGCGCGAGCGCGGCTTCGATCCGGAAACCCCGCTGATGCGGCGACTGCTGGCGCTGACCACCGAACTGATCGACTTCCCCCGCCACCTGTCGCAGCACCCGGGCGGCTTCGTGATTTCCGAGCATCCGCTGTCAACCCTGGTGCCGGTGGAGAACGCGGCGATGGCCGACCGCACCGTCATCCAGTGGGACAAGGACGATCTGGATGCCACCGGCCTGATGAAGGTCGACTGCCTGGCGCTGGGCATGCTCACCGCCATCCGCAAGTGCCTGGCGATACTACAGCAGCATGGCCTGCACGAAGGACGCATGGATGCGATTCCTCCCAAGGATACGAAGACCTACGACATGATCTGCGCCGCCGACACCATCGGCGTATTCCAGATCGAGTCGCGCGCGCAGATGGCGATGCTGCCGCGCCTGCAGCCGCGCACCTTCTACGACCTGGTGATCGAAGTGGCGATCGTGCGCCCTGGCCCGATCCAGGGTGACATGGTGCACCCCTACCTGGAACGGCGAAGGATCCTGCGCGAGCAGGGTCCTGACGCGTTGAACGATCCAGACAATCCACTCTATCCAGCGCGGCTGGAACGCGTGTTCGCGCGCACCCTCGGTGTGCCACTGTTCCAGGAACAGGTCATGCAGTTGGCAGTGGAAGCGGCCGGCTACACGCCGGGCCAGGCCGATGCCCTGCGCCGCTCGATGGCGGCGTGGAAGCGCCGTGGCGGCCTGGAACCGCATCGCGAGAAGCTGCTGGCCGGCATGCTGAAGAACGGTTTCAGCCGCGAGTACGGCGAGCACCTGTTCGAACAGATCAAGGGCTTCGGTGACTACGGTTTTCCGGAAAGTCACGCCGCCAGCTTCGCCCTGCTGACCTATAACAGTTGCTGGCTGAAGTGCCATCACCCGGCCGCGTTCACCGCCAGCCTGATCAACAGCCAGCCATTGGGTTTCTACAGCCCCGACCAGCTGCTGCAGGATGCGCGCCGGCATGGCATCCGCGTGTTGCCGGTGGACGTGCGCCACAGCGACTGGGACTGCACGCTGGATTTCAGCAAGGGGCCGGCCGCGATCCGGCTCGGCCTGCGCCTGGTCGATGGCTGCAACGAGCCCGCCGTGCAGGCCATCATGCGTGAACGTGCGCGGCGCCCGTTCGACGATGTGGGTGACCTGTGCCAGCGTACCGCTCTGGACCGCCGCCAGCAGGGCCTGCTGGCCGATGCCGGGGCGCTGCGTGGGCTCAGCGGCCATCGCCATCGTGCGCGCTGGGATATCTCCGGTGTGGAAAACCGGTTGCCGCTGTTCGACCAGGCCCGCGCCACCACCGAAGCCCGCGTGCCACTGCCCCTGCCCAGCGCCTGGGAAGACATGCAGGCCGATTACCGCAGCACCGGCACCACGCTGGGCCGCCATCCGATCTCGTTCCTGCGCGCGCAACTGCGCAGCCGTGGCTGCCTGGATGCCGCACAACTGGCTGCCCACGGCCATGGCCGGCGCGTGCGCATCGCCGGCCTGGTGCGCATGCGCCAGCGCCCGCAGACCGCCAGTGGCGTCACCTTCCTCACCCTTGAAGACGAGACCGGCATGATCAACGCCGTGGTCTGGCGGCACCTGGCTGATCGCCAACACCGGGTGCTGGTCGATACCCAGCTGATGCAGATCGATGGCCGCCTGGAACGCGTCGATGGCGTGCAGCACGTCATCGTGCAGCGCATGCACTGCCTGGATGAACTGCTGCAGGGACTGCGCAGCCACAGTCGCGATTTCCACTGACGATACACAACGTCACACAACGAACTGGCCATTGCCGGTCCGCATCCGCTATCGTCGGCACATCCAAGGAAGGACGACCCGATGTCCCGTGCGCTGCTGCTGACCACCCTGGTGGTCTCGACCCTCGCCCTGCTTGTTTCCGGCTGGACCGCCTGGAACCTGCATCGCAGCCAATCGCCACAGCGCATCATCGAGGCACGCGGGCTGATCATCCACGATGCAAGCGGCCAACCGCGGGTAATCCTCGGCGCACCGGTTCCCGATCCGCTCAGCCAGGGCCGCACCCAGGGGCCGCGCGCCACCGCCCTGTCCGGCCTGATCCTGCTCGGCCCCGACGGCTCTGAACGCGGCGGCTACGGCACCAGCGACCGCGGCGGCGAAGCCCTGCTCACCCTGGACGATGCCACCGGCACCACCGAAGTGTTCAAGGTCGTCGCCAATCCGGACCGTGGCGCCAGCCTGATGGTCAAGCACCAGAACAACACCGGCGCCATGCTCACCTCCTGGCAGGGCAAGCCGGAGCTGATGTTCGTCGATGACAGCGGCCAGTCCTACTACGTGCGCCCGGGCGCGAACGCCGCGCCCTGATCCGCTTCTGCAGGGTCGAACCATGCTCGACTACCGGTCATGTAGAGTCGAGCCATGCTCGACTGCACTTCGCTCCAACGCCGCGATGCCTGATCGAAAAGCAGTCGAGCATGGCTTGTATGTTCCTCCCGGCTCCTACGCGGTATGTAGGAGCCAGGGTGGAGGGACCGTCAAGCATGCATCTGCGGATACTAGCCGACAGACGAGTCGAGCGATCCCCATCCCGCACACGAACGTCGATAAAGGATCGTACGGCCCCCAAAGGGGA
>NZ_JAWIRT010000031.1:0-11458 GCF_036320045.1 Stenotrophomonas sp. SMYL20
CCGCTTGCTCGTGTGCGCAGTCCTGCGCACACGGCAAGACCGGGGTTGGGCGTCCTGCCCAACCCGCCCGAGGCATGCCTCGGGCCCATGCGGCTCACGCCCCCGCAACCGGACCCACCCCGCCTTCAACAGAGTTCTGCGATCTGTCGGGACGGCGTTCTGCGTTGCTGTTGGTGGGTGTCGACCTTGGTCGACACGATGAACACGGCAACAACCGATGGGGTCAGATCCGTTTTCCTATGGAAAACGGATCTGACCCCAACCATTTCAAATGGCCAGCTGTGCGCTGGACGCCGGCGCTGACAACGGCGAGGATGGAGCCTGGTTCTTCTGGCTGGCCCTGCATGGCGCAACGCATCCTTGAACCCGGTGAGATCGAGACGCTGGCCTCGCGCGATGTTCCGCGCATCATCCTGCCCGATACCGCGTCGCTGTTTGCCGGACGTGCGGACCGCCTGCGCAGTCTGGCTGCACACAGTGCCATCGGTGGTTACCTGCAGCTGCTGGCGGCGTTGGCCGATGCGCAGCAGGCGCTGCTGGAGGATCTGACACCGCAGCAACGCGAGGAACTTCAGGCACAGGCGCGTGCACAGCAGTCGAGTGCGGCGGCCGGCGCCGGCATGCCGTTGCGGCCCGCCAACACACTTCAGCTGGATGGCCGTTGGCGCGACTGGCTGCGCACGCTGTGCCAGCACTGTGCCGACGAGGCCGGGCTGCCGATGGAAACCCGTCAGGAGCTGCAGCGCGTCTCCGCGGCCGACGACGCCTGGCTGGATGCGCAGGCGCATGCGGTGCTGGAGCGTGATGACGCGCCGTCGGTGGATGCGGTGGCTGCGCTGCTGGTGATGAACGCGCTGCAGGTCTACTGGGCGGTGCTGGCGGACAGCTTCCGCCCCACCGACCTGAAACCGCTGGCCGATGCACCGGGGCTGTGCCCGCTGTGCGGCACCCTGCCGGTGGTCAGCGTGGTGCAGGCGCGGCCGCCCTATGCCTCCTACCGCTACCTGTCGTGCTCGCTGTGTGCCTGCCAGTGGCACTACGTACGCGTGCAGTGCAGCCAGTGTGGTGCCGCCGGCAAGGACATCGCCTATCGCGCCCTGGCCGATGTGGACGGCGACAGCGGCGAGGCGGTGCGCGAGAGCGCGGTCCGTGCCGAGACCTGCGACCACTGCCACAGCTACCGCAAGATCCTGTATCTGGAAAAAGACCCGTCGCTGGAGCCGGTGGCCGACGACCTCGGCACGCTGGCGCTGGACCTGCTGCTGGGCGAGGAAGGGTATGCGCGCGCCAGCCAGAATCCGCTGCTGTGGCAATCCGACGGCGAGTGAGGCGATGACAGCCACGCCCCCCACCCCGGCATCGGTTTCCGCCCTGCCCTCGCTGGACCGGTTGCTGCGTCTGCCTGCCTTGGCAGCACTGATCGAGGGCCACGGCCGCAGCCGTATCACCCAGCTGCTGCGTTCGCACCTGCAGGTGCTGCGCGACCGTATCAGCGCCGGCCAGCTCTCGGCCACGCAGCTGCAGGAAGCGGTTGACGGCCCGGCGCTGGTGGCAGCAGTCGAGGCCGCACTGGCCGCTGACGCACGGCAGGATCTGCAGCCGATGTTCAATCTGACCGGCACCGTGCTGCACACCAATCTCGGCCGCGCCTTGCTGCCGGATGCCGCCGTGCACGCGGTCACCCGCGCGATGACCGCGCCGGTGGATCTTGAATTCGACATCAGCCGCGGCCGTCGCGGCGACCGCGATGCACGGGTGCAGGCATTGATCTGCGAACTGACCGGCGCTGAAGCCGCCACTGTGGTCAACAACAATGCGGCGGCGGTCCTGCTGCTGCTCAACAGCCTGGCCAACCGCCGCGACGTGGTGGTGTCACGCGGCGAGCTGGTGGAGATCGGTGGCGCCTTCCGCATTCCCGACGTGATGCGCAGTGCCGGTGCGCGGCTTCTGGAAGTCGGCACCACCAACCGTACCCATCCGGCTGACTTCGCCAATGCCATCGGCACGCGCACCGCGCTGCTGATGGAGGTGCACGCCAGCAACTACGCGATCACCGGCTTCACCGCCAAGGTCGACACCGCGGCGATGGCCGCGATCGCGCACGAGCACGGCCTGCCGCTGGTGGTGGACCTGGGTAGCGGCAGTCTGTGCGATCTGGCGGTCTTCGGCCTGCCGCACGAGCCCACCGTGCAGGAAACGCTGGCGGCCGGCGCAGATCTGGTTTCGTTCAGCGGCGACAAGCTGCTGGGTGGTCCGCAGGCCGGCATCATCGCCGGCCGCGCCGACCTGATCGCGCGGATCAACCGCAACCCGCTGAAGCGGGCACTGCGCATGGACAAGATGGGCCTGGCCGCACTGGAAGCGGTGCTGGCCCTGTACCGCGAGCCGGAGCTGCTGGCACAGCGACTGCCGACCCTGCGCACCCTGTCACGCACGCAGGAGGACCTCGACGTGCAGGCTCAGCGCCTGCTGCAGCCGATGCGTTCCGTGCTCGCGGCCGACTACGATCTTGAACGGTCACCAATGCAGGGCCAGATCGGCAGCGGCGCCCAGCCACAGGCGCAGCTGGCCAGCGCCGGACTGCGCATTACCAGCGCGCGCCGTGGCGGACTGGATCGCCTGGCCAAGCGTTTGCGTCAGCTGCCGCGACCCGTGCTGGGCCGCATTGCCGATGACGCGCTGTGGCTGGACCTGCGTTGCCTGGAACCGGCCGACGAAGCCGACTTCCTCGCCCAGTGGAGCACGCTGCAGGCATGATCGTCGGCACCGCCGGGCATATCGACCATGGCAAAACCAGCCTGGTACGCGCACTGACCGGCATCGAAACCGATCGCCTGCAGGAAGAGCGAACGCGCGGTATATCGATCGAACTGGGCTACGCCTATGTCCCGGTGGAAAGCAGGGACGCCGAAGGCCCGGCTGCGACGCTGGGTTTCGTCGACGTGCCAGGCCATGAGCGCTTCGTGCATACGATGGTGGCCGGCGCCACGGGTATCGATGTCGCCCTGCTGGTGATCGCTGCCGACGACGGCGTGATGCCACAGACCCGCGAGCATCTGGCCATCCTGCAGCTGCTGGGCGTGGATCGTGGTGCGGTGGCGCTGACCAAGATCGACCGTGTGGATGCGGCGCGCCTCGCCCGGGTCGAGATCGAGATTGCCGCGCTGCTGGCCGCGACACCGCTGCAGGATTCTCCTCTGTTCGCCTGCAACAGCACCGCACCCGACGATGCCGGCATCAGCGCACTGCGTACCCAGCTGCACGCATGGGCGGCGGACGATGCCAGTACACGCCAGGCCGAACTGCGCAGCGAACTGTTCCGCATGCCGGTGGACCGCGTGTTCTCGCTGGCCGGCCACGGCACGCTGGTGACCGGCGCGGTACATGGCGGCATCGCCGCGGTGGGTGAGCATCTGCAGCTGATGCCAGCCGCCACCGACGTGCGCGTGCGCAGCATCCATGCACAGAACCAGGCCAGCGAGCACGCGATGGCTGGGCAACGCTGCGCGCTGAACCTGGCCGCCATCGCCCGCGACGACATCCGCCGTGGCGACTGGATTGCCGATCCACGCGCGCTGCTGGCCACTACCCGCGTCGACGTGCGCCTGCGACTTTCCGCACTGGCGCCGCCACTGCGCGACTGGTCACCGCTGCACATCCACTGGGGCACGATGCACCGGCAGGCCCATGTAGTGCTGCTGGAAGACCACGACCAAGGCGATGGTCAGTTGGTGCAGCTGGTGTTCGATGCAGAGGTCTGCGCGATGTGTGGCGATCGCTTCATCGCCCGCGATTCCGCCGCGACCCACACGCTGGGCGGTGGCGTCGTGCTCGATCCGGATCCTCCGCAGCGGCGTCGGCGCAGCCCTGCGCGTCTGGCGTGGCTGGGAGCACTGGAGCAACTGGCCGCAGGCACGGGAATCGGCCCGCTGCTGCAGCAGGCACCTGCCGGCATTCTCCTCACCGCATTGCAACGCTATTGCCGACGCGCCGCCGACCGCATCGACCTGCCCGAGGACGCGCGACGCATCGCGACCCGCGATGACACAGTGATCATCCTCGCACCGCACTGGCAGGCACTGCGCGAGCAGGTGATCACCTCGCTGCTCGGCTGGCACGAGCGACGCCCGGACGAACCCGGTGTCGACAGCGGGCGCCTGCAGCGCAGTACCCTGCCCATGCTGGCGAGCGACCTGTGGAATGCGCTGCTGCAGGATCTGCTGGCCGATGGCACGCTGCAGCGCGTGGGCGCGTGGTGGCGCCTGCCCGGCCATCACCATGCGCCACCGGAACGCGAACGTCTCCTGCTGGAACGCGTGCTGCCGCAACTGCATGCCGGTGGCTTCGATCCACCGTGGGTGCGCACCCTGGCCGCCGACATCGGACTGGCCGAAGACGAGGTCCGCGCCGCCCTGCGTCGCGCCGCCGCACGTGGTGAACTGTTCCAGGTGGTACCCGACCTGTTCTATGCGCCGGCCCGCATCGCCGAGTTGGCCACGATCGTCGCGCAGCTGTCACAGGCCAGCGGCACGGTGGATGCGGCGGCGTTCCGCGATGCCATCGGCCTGGGCCGCAAACGCAGCATCCAGATCTTGGAGTTCTTCAATCGCGTTGGCTACACTCGACGCGTCGGTGACCAGCATCGGCCGCGCGGCGACCTGCAGTGGAACGCGGCCCGCGACTGAGCCCACCGGTACCGCCGTACTTTCGGAAGGCATGCGCATCCGGGCATGCGGCTGGGCTTCAAACCCAGTAGGGGGCGTCGATCGTTCCCTGGTAGGTTCGACTCCTGCTGCCTTCCGCCATTCGTGTTTCCGCAGGAGATGTCGGCATGGCCACGCACGCGCAGTCCCCCGCTCCTTCAACGGCCGATGCCCCGCAACGACTGACGTCTCTCGCGCATGGCGGTGGCTGCGGCTGCAAGATCGCGCCGGGCGTGCTGACCGAACTGCTGCGTGGGGTGCCGGCACTTCCCGCACCGGTCGAGCTGCTGGTCGGCCGCGAGACCAGCGACGACGCGGCGGTGTACCGCCTCGATGACCATCAGGCGATCGTCGCCACCACCGACTTCTTCATGCCGATCGTCGACGACCCGTTCGACTTCGGCCGTATCGCCGCCACCAATGCGCTGTCGGACCTGTATGCGATGGGCGCGCGCCCGCTGTTCGCACTGGCCATCGTCGGCATGCCGATCAACAGCCTGCCGCAGGACACCATCCGCGGCATCCTGCAGGGTGGCGAACGCGCCTGCGCCGATGCCGGCATCGTGGTGGCCGGTGGCCACAGCATCGATTCGGTGGAACCCATCTACGGCCTGGCCGCGATCGGCGTGCTCGATCCGCAACGGCTCAAGCGCAATGCCGATGCCCGCGCCGGCGATGTGCTGGTGCTGGGCAAGCCGTTGGGCGTGGGTGTGTATTCGTCGGCGCTGAAGAAAGAAGTGCTGGATGCCGAGGGCTACCGGCAGATGGTCGAGTCGACCACCCGCCTGAACAGCGTGGGCATGTCCCTTGCCGCGCTGGATGGCGTGCACGCGATGACCGACGTCACCGGTTTCGGCCTGCTCGGCCACCTGCTGGAAGTGTGCCGCGCCAGTGGCGTGGCCGCCGAGGTGGACAGTGCACAGGTGCCGCTGCTGCCGCAGACCTTGGACCTGCTGCAACGCGGCTGCGTAACCGGCGCCTCCAACCGCAACTGGGCCTCGTATGGCGCCGAGGTGCGCTTCGCCGAGGGCTTGGCCGCCCACTGGCAGCCACTGCTGACCGACCCGCAGACCAGCGGCGGCCTGCTGGTGTCGTGCGCCCCGGAAGCGGTGGATGCGGTGCTGGCCTGCTTCAACGATGCGGGGTTCGGCCAGGCGGCCGTGCTGGGGCGCTTGAGCGAGGGAGCGGCGGGCGTCAGGGTGGTTTGAGATGTTCTTGCCTCGGGCGCGCATCCCCCGTCGTTGAGATCCGCAGCCATGGCGGCGGCACCACTTCATCGGTTTGCTCGGATAACGTGCCACTGGGAGCAACCTCAGCACTATTAAAGCATGCTTTAATAGCAGCCGGGATTCTTAAAGATCCCTTTAACAACGCCTCGCCAGGAGCGCAAATGCCCAGGACCACCGGCACTTACACCACCACCGATTCGGGCGGCGAGCTTGTCAAGGCCTTCGTGCCCCATCCATTGCCGCCCACGATGCCGCCCCTTGATCCTGCTTGCTACATGGCCAATGCGGCAGCCGAGGCGGCGCTGGGACGGCTCTCCGCCATGTCGGGTTTGGTCGCTTCTGCTGAATGGCTGATCTACAGCTCCATCCGCAAGGAGGCCTTGTTGACCTCCCAGATGGAGGGCACTCAGGCGACACTGACGGATCTGCTGGATCAAGAATCCGGAATCGACGTGGCCAGTACCACGGACGTCAGCGACGTGACGAATTACCTGCAAGCGTTCGCGTATGTGCGAGACCAGCTGAAACACGATTGGGGCCTGCCGATCTCAACGCGCCTGTTGTGCGAAGCACATAGCATCCTTTTGAACAGTGCGCGCGGCGAGCAGAAGTTACCTGGTGAAGTGCGCCGCTCCCAGAACTGGATCGCAGGTACCCGGCCAGGCAATGCTCTTTACGTCCCCCCTCCTCACATGGAAGTCGGACGGTTGCTGGGTGAGATGGAGCGCTATATCCACGAGCCTACGACAGACCTTCCTCCTCTGGTCCGCATTGCCTTGATCCATGCACAGTTCGAAACGATCCACCCGTTCCTTGATGGCAATGGGCGCATAGGCCGCTTGCTGATTGCAGCATTGCTGGAAGACTGGAAGCTGCTGCCGGAGCCACTGCTCTATGTCTCTGGCGAACTCAAGAAACATCAAGACGAGTACTACCGGCTTCTGTCGGCCATCCGCGCCGATGGCGACTGGGAGAGTTGGATCCGCTTCTTCCTCGACTGCACGACCGAAGCCGCCGAGAACGCCCAAAGAAACATCATCGACATCGCCTCACTCATCGCAGCCGACCGGAGAAAGGTCATGGCTGCGAAAGACGGCACGGTGCAGGCGATCCGCTTGTTCGAAATGCTGCCTACGATGCCGCGCTTCACCATTACATTTGCAGCTGAAAGGCTGGGGGTGACATTTCCCACCGCCAGCGCGGCTGTCAAAGTCCTGCAAAGCGTTGACGTCCTTGTCGGTACCGGGAATCAGAAACGGAACCAGCAGTTCAGCTACAAGCAATACACCGAACTGCTGCAGCGCTAGGGAGGTAGGCGCAGCCCGCGCATCGAAGGGGAGACGTTGAGTATCCCCCAAATGCGTACCCAGGCGGATCAATGATCACCCATCACACGCTCGTCCCAACCGCCAGGGCACGCATCTTCGATGACCTGACGGCACGCCCGGCCACGCCCTATCACTCGATGTTCTGCACCTGTTCGCGGATCTGGTCGATCAGCACCTTCAGCTCCACCGCGGCATTGGACGTGCGGCTGTCCACCGACTTCGAGCCCAGCGTGTTGGCTTCGCGGTTGAACTCCTGCAGCAGGAAGTCCAGGCGGCGGCCGACCGGCTCGCGCTGCTTGAGCACGCGGCGGATCTCGACGATGTGGCTGCCGAGGCGGTCCAGCTCTTCATCCACGTCCAGCTTCTGCAGCCACAGCACCAGTTCCTGCTCGGCGCGACCGGGGTCGACCGGGTGCGGCAGGTCGGCCAGTCGGGCGGCCAGCTTGGCGCGCTGGCCGTCGCGAATGGCCGGAATCAGCGTGCGCACTTCAGTGGCGATGCGCTCGATGCCATCCACGCGTTCACTGATGGCCGCGGACAACTTGCCGCCTTCACGCTCGCGGGCCTCAACGAAACCGTCCAGCACCTGGTCCAGCAGGGCCAGTGCCTCGACCTGCAGGGCGGCGGCATCGTTGGCCTCGCCGCGGGTGACGCCCGGCAGCTGCAGCAGGTCGGTGAAGCTGACCTGCAGGTTGGGGAAATCGGAGGTCAGGCGGTGCGCCAGGCGGCCCAGCTGGCCCAGCAGGGCCTCGTCCACCTGCAGGTTGGCGGCCGCTTCCGGCGCGCGCAGGCGCATCACCAGATCCAGCTTGCCGCGGCTCAGGCGTGCGGCGATACGCTCGCGCAGCTGCGGCTCGAGCGCCCGCAGTTCCTCGGGCAGGCGGGTGCCGACCTCCAGGAAGCGGTGGTTGACCGAGCGCAGCTCGCAGCCCAGCGTGCCCCACGGGGTGACCCGCTCGCCGCCGGCGTAGGCGGTCATGCTTCGAATCATGGATTGTGTCCGGTGCGTGCAAAGGGGGAATGGTACCCTAGCGCCCTCACCAGAGCCCCCTTGCCCGCCCCGTGAAGGCCGCGGGCGTGGCGGCGTACTCCCTCGCCATTACGGAACCCGCACCATGTCCGATTCCCGCCCCAGCGGCCGCCAGCCCGACCAGCTCCGCCCGGTCGTCATCCAACGCGGCTTCACCCGCCACGCCGAAGGTTCGGTACTGGTGTGCTTCGGTGAAACCCGTGTGCTGTGCACCGCCAGCGTCGAGAACCGCGTGCCGGGCTTCCTGCGCGGCAAGGGCGAAGGCTGGGTGACCGCCGAATACGGCATGCTGCCGCGCGCCACCCACACCCGCAGCGACCGCGAAGCGGCCCGTGGCAAGCAGGGCGGCCGCACCCTGGAGATCCAGCGCCTGATCGGCCGCAGCCTGCGCGCGTGCGTGGACCGCAACGCGCTGGGCGAGCGCACCATCACCCTCGACTGCGACGTGCTGCAGGCCGACGGCGGCACCCGCACCGCCGCCATCACCGGCGCCTACGTGGCCCTGGTCGATGCGGTGAATGTGCTGATGAAGCGCGGCGACATCAAGCGCAACCCGATCCTGGGCGCGGTGGCAGCGGTGTCGGTGGGCGTCTACCGCGGCACCCCGGTGCTGGACCTGGACTACGCCGAAGACAGCGACTGCGACACCGACATGAACGTGGTGATGAACGACGGCGGTGGCTTCATCGAGCTGCAGGGCACCGCCGAAGGCCATGCCTTCCGCCGCGATGAACTGGACGCGCTGCTGGGCCTGGCCGAGAAGGGCGTGCGCGAGCTGCTGGCCGCGCAGCAGGCGGCGCTGTCGGCATGAACCGCCGCATCGCCCTGACCACCCTGGTGGTGGCCGACTACGACGAAGCCATCGCCTGGTACACCGGCAAGCTCGGCTTCGCGCTGCTGGAGGACATCGACCAGGGCCACAAGCGCTGGGTGGTGGTGGGCCCGACCGACGGCAGTGCCGCCGCCCTGCTGCTGGCCCGTGCCAGCGACGAGGAACAGCGCAGCCGCATCGGCAACCAGACCGGTGGCCGCGTCGCCTTCTTCCTCAACACCGATGACTTCCACCGCGACCACGCGGCGATGCTGGCCGCCGGGGTCGAGTTCCTGGAAGCGCCGCGCGAAGAACCCTATGCAACGGTCGCGGTGTTCCGCGATCTGTATGGCAACACCTGGGACCTGCTGGAGCCCCGTCAATGAAGAAACTGGTACTGGCCAGCCACAACGCCGGCAAGCTGGTGGAGATGCAGGAGATCCTCGCCGACCTGCCGCTGCAGATCACCTCGGCCGCCGAGCTGGGCCTGGGCGACGTGGAAGAGACCGGCCTGACCTTCGTCGAGAACGCGCTGCTGAAGGCGCGCGCGGCCTGCGAAGCGACCGGCCTGCCGGCGCTGGCCGATGATTCGGGCCTGATCGTCGATGCCCTCGGCGGTGCACCGGGCCTGTACAGCGCGCGCTATGCCGGCCACCCGACCAATGCCGCGGCCAACAACGCCAAGCTGCTGGAGGCGATGGCCGACGTTCCCGATGGCCAGCGCGGCGCCCGCTTCTATGCGGTGATCGTGCTGCTGCGCCACGCCACCGATCCGCAGCCGCTGATCTGCGAAGGTCGCTGGGAGGGCCAGATCATCCGTGAACTGCGCGGCACGAATGGTTTCGGCTACAACCCGGTATTCCTGGACACCACCCACGGCCTGACCGCCGCGGAGATGGAGCCGGCCCTGAAGAACGCCATCAGCCACCGCGCCATTGCCCTGCAGCAACTCAAGCAGCAGCTGGCGACGCTGTACTGACGCCACCCGATCGAACCAGGGAAGCCGGCCAGCGGCCGGCACTACCGAAGAAGCCCATGCCGCACGCCCACGACCACTGCAACCACCTGCCCGGCGAAGCCTGTTCGGCGGACCACGACACTTCGGTACGACTGGTGCCGCCGCCGCTGTCGCTGTACGTGCACCTGCCGTGGTGCGTGCGCAAATGCCCGTACTGCGATTTCAATTCGCACCAGGCCAAGGGCGAGCTGCCGTTCGATGCCTACATCGATGCGCTGCTGCGCGACCTCGACCAGGACCTGCCGCTGGTCTGGGGCCGGGTGGTGCACAGCGTGTTCTTCGGTGGCGGCACGCCCAGCCTGTTCCCGCCGGAAGCGATCGACCGCTTCCTGCAGCAGGCCAGCGCGCGCCTGCGCTTCGCGCCCAACGCCGAAATCACCCTGGAAACCAACCCGGGCACCGCCGAGCATGGCCGCTTCGACCGCTATCGCGCGGCCGGCGTCAATCGCCTCAGCTTCGGCATCCAGAGTTTCGACGATGCGATGCTCAAGCGCCTGGGCCGCATCCACGACAGTGGCGAAGCCGAGCGCGCGGTGAAGATGGCGCAGGACGCGGGTTACGACAACTTCAACATCGACCTGATGTACGCGCTGCCGGAACAGACCCTGGCCGGTGCCGAGGCTGATCTGGAACGCGCGTTCGCGCTGCAGCCGGCACATATCTCGCACTACCAGCTGACTCTGGAACCGAACACGGTGTTCTTCGCGCGGCCGCCGCAGGGCATTCCCGATGAAGACAACGCCTGGGACATGCAGGAACACTGCCAGGCCCTGCTGGCGCAGGCCGGTTTCGGCCAGTACGAGGTGAGCGCCTACGCGCGCCCCGGTCGGCAGAGCGCGCACAACCTGAACTACTGGCGCTTCGGCGATTACCTGGGCATCGGTGCCGGCGCGCACGGCAAGATCAGCTCCGGTGCAGAGGAACACGTGCTGCGACGCTGGAAGCTGAAGCATCCGCAGGCTTATCTGGACAGCGCGGGCACCCCGGCCTCGTTCGGGGGTGACGATGTAATCGCGCCTGAGCGCCTGCCCTTCGAGTACATGCTGAATCTGCTGCGCCTGCACGAAGGCTTCGGCCTGCGCGATTTCGAGTCGCGTACCGGGCTGTCGCGCAGCGTGCTGGATGCACCGCTGGCCGAGGCCGTGCAGCGCGGCTGGCTGGACGTGACCGATGGCCATGTGCAGCCGACCGAACTGGGCCGCCGTTTCACCAACGATGTGGTGAGCCTGTTCCTGGAGGAGTGAGCGTCCTGCAGTAACGGGTAGTGGCGGCGGCGGGGGGGGGGGGCCGTCGGGGCCGGAGTGCGGGCCCCGGGGGGGCCCGCGCCGCGGCGAGCGGG
>NZ_JAWIRT010000031.1:11468-45455 GCF_036320045.1 Stenotrophomonas sp. SMYL20
CCCTCCCGTCCCGGTTAGGGCCGCCCGGGGCCCGCCAGCTCGAGCGGCGCGCTTGCCCGCCCCGCGCCCGGCACTACCGTTCATCGGTCGGGCCATGCCTGGCGAACGGGATGCACATTCGCCCTAAAGTAGCGCCGACAGCGGCCGACACGGTAGATTCACCAGATCGATCCGCGGGAATCCGGATACCGCCTGCCGATGTCAGCTGTCTTTTCCATCACTCCTGCCGACAAGAACCGCCTGGCCGCCAGCGACCTGCCACCGCGGGTACGTGAGTTGCTGGGCGCGCTGATCGGCCTGTGCCGGCAGACGCTGGCCGCGCCCCTGATCCTGACTGTCGAAGCGCTGGAGCAGACCCTGCTGCACGACGCCGATCGCGCACGCAATCCGCAGCAGCAGGCCGAACTGATGGCCCAGCGTGGACAGCTGCACGCCTTCGCCGGCCACTTCGCCGACCGCATGCTCGATGCCGTTGCCGACGCCCTCGCACGGTTGCGCGAACCGGCCAACGGTGTAAGCACCAGCGCTACGCCGCCAGCGCTGCCGGGCATGCTCGGGCTGTCGCTGGTTGATGAGCACGAAGTGGATCGCGACCTGCTGCTGACCGAGATGGTGCGGCGCGAAACCCTGCGTTCAACCAACACACTGAACCTGCTGGGCCAACGCCTGGGGGTACTGGCGGCGGCGCCGGCCTTCGAGGCCGACACCCTGCCGCTGGCGCCGCAGGCACTGTGCGCGATGGTGCGCCGGATTGCCGAACAGGACGCGCTGAGCGTCGAGGTACAGCTGGCGCTGTATCGCAGTTTCGAACGACAGGTGCTGGAACGGCTGGGCGATATCCTTGACCGTGCCAATGCGCTGCTGGCCCAGTCCGGCGTACTGCCGGGGCTGGTCTACACCCCCTACCTGGCACGCTCGTCGAGCACGCGTCGGATCATCACCCAGTCGGTGGGTGGTGGCCGCACCACGCAGCCGGCCAAGCGCAGCGCGGCCCCACTGACCGGCTGGAACGGTTCGGCACCGGCCGGCTCCTGGTCCAGCCTGGTACAGGACGCCTTCCACGAGGGTGGTGCAGCCGGCCCCGCCACGCCGGGCGTGACCACATCCACCGGCAGTGCTTTGCATGAGCTGCTGCAGCAGGTCCGGCACGCCAGCCCTGCCCCGGCGGACAGCGGCGCAGTGCCCAGTGCGGCAGTCGACGCGGTACTCGCGCGTCTGCAGGCTCAGTCCAGCGCGGCAACCGGCGTGGCCGACCTGCAGGCCGCCGTGGTCGCGCAGCTGCGCAGCGAGCATGGTGCGCAGGCCCAGCTGGGCAGTCACGATCGGGACAACCTGGACCTGCTGCGCATGCTGATGCAGCAGGTGCAACAGCAGCAGCGTCCCGATCCGGTGCCGGCCGCCCTGCTGGCCCGCCTGCAGGTGCCCCTGGCACGTGCGGCAATGGCCGATCCGGGCTTCTTCGTACGTGACGAGCACCCGGCGCGCGAGCTGCTCAACCAGATTGCCGAAGTCGGCGCCAACTGGCTGGGCGACGATGACGTCGACCCACAGCTGCTGCAGCGCATGGCGCAGAGCGTGCAGGGCCTGCTGGGGCAGGATGCGCGCGCACCGGAGGCCTTTGCCGCCGCCAACGAAGACGTGCAGCAGCACCAGCGCGCGGCGGCCCATCGTGCCGAACTGGCCGAGCGCCGCCACGTGGAAGCCGCGCGCGGCAAGGAACGATTGGAACTGGCCCGTCGCCAGGCCACCGCACAGATCGACCAGTGCTGCGACACGCAGTCGCCACCGCGCTTCGTGCAGACCCTGTTGCGCCAGGCCTGGGCCGATGCACTGACCCTCACCCGCCTGCGTCATGGCGATGATTCGCCACAGTGGCAGGAACGCCTGCAACAGACCGAGCGCATCGCTGCCATCACCGCACAGGCCATCGACGCCCCCGGCGGCACCGATACCGCGTTGGCAGCGGACGTGGAGGCCGCACTGCTGCAGGTCGGCTACCACGCCGAGGAAGCCGCCGCCGTCGCGCGCAGGCTGGCCACGCCCGGCGGCGAGGATGAAAGCACCTCGCGTACCGAACTCAGTGCCCGCCTGAAGGCACGTGCGCGCCTGGGCGAACACGCCGGCGCGCCCACCGGCACGGCGCCTGCAACGCCCCGCAGCAGTGCCGAAGAAGCCGCCTACCAGCAGCTGTCCACGCTGCCGTTCGGCAGCTGGTTCGACATCGATACCGGTGATGGCACGCTGCGCCGCCAGCGCCTGTCCTGGTACAGCCTGCTGACCGGCCACGCCCTGTTCGTCAATCCACGCGGGCAGAAGATCACCGATACCGACCTGGATACGCTGGCACGGCAGATCAGTGCCGGGCGCGCGCAACTGGTCACCGAAGACAAGGGCCGGCTGGTCGACCGTGCCTGGGAAGCCAGCCTTGGTGCGCTGCGCGCACTGGCCATGGGCCGCGCACAGGAGACCCCCGCATGAAAGCCGTACCGCCGCAGGACACCCGCCGCGCGCCGCGCCGCCAGGTCTCGGACCTGGTGCCGGTCACCGACCAGATGCGCGAGTGCGTGGTCGGGCGCCTCGGCAATGTCTCCGAAACCGGCATGCTGATGCTGGCCAGCGTGCCGCTGCGCGAGGATGCGTTGTACCAGCTGCGCTTCCCGTTGCCACTGGGTGATGGCCGTCAGCAGGCCATCGATGTGGGCGTGCACCTGCTGTGGAGCGAGCCCGCACATGCACCCGGCCAGAGCTGGACCGGCTTCCGCTTCCTGACCCTGTCACGCGAACATCGGCAGCTGTTGCGCCAGTGGGTGGGCGAGGACAGCGACGAGGGACCGGTTTCGACGGCCTGAGTGCCGGTTCCGGCACAGCGGTTTTTCGCGGTATGCGGCAGAATCTAGGGCCGTTTTCCGTGTCGAGCCACCGCAATGATCCAGCAAGACCCCGGCGCCCTGTATTCCGACCACCTGGCCGTGCTGTGCCGACGCGCCGAACAGGCGCTGGCCCGCGGCGGCTTCGATCATCTGGTGGTGCCCAGCGGCACCCTGCACTACCAGGTGTTCGACGACCGCGACTACCCGTATGCGGTCAACCCGCAGTTCAAGGCCTGGCTGCCGCTGACCCGCGTGCCCAACAGCTGGATCGTGTTCACCCCCGGCAAGCGTCCGGCGGTGATCTTCCACCAGCCGTTCGATTACTGGCACGTGGTACCGGACGCACCCAGCGGCTGGTGGGTGGAGCACTTCGACATCCACATCATCCGCAAGCCCGAAGAGGCGCTGGCGCTGCTGCCGGCCGACCCGTCGCGCTGCGCGATCCTCGGCGAGCCGCAGAGCGCGCTGGGCAACTACGTGCCGAACAACCCGGCGCCGGTGGTGAACTACCTGGAATGGCACCGCGGCAGCAAGACGCCGTATGAAATCGCGTTGATGCGCCAGGCGCAGGTGCTGGGCGTGCGCGGCCACCGTGCCGCCGAAGCCGCGTTCCGCAACGGCGCCGACGAGTTCAGCATCCACATGGCGTACTGCCAGGCCGTCGGCCAGGACGCCAACGAGCTGCCCTACGGCAACATCGTGGCGTTGAACGAACATGCCGCCGTGCTGCATTACACCGAGCTGGGCCGCAAGGCGCCGCAGCCGCTGCGCAGCTTCCTGATCGATGCTGGTGCCAGCGCGCACGGCTACGCCAGCGACATCACCCGTACCTACGCCGCGCAGGGCCACGACGAGTTCGCCGCGATGATCGCCGCCGTCGACGCTGCCCAGCAGCAGATGTGCGCAGCGGTGCGCCCGGGCTTCGACTACAAGCAGCTGCACGTGGACGCACATCTTTCGCTGATGGGCGTGCTGAAGGACTTCGGCGTGATCAGGGTCTCGCCGCAGACCGCGCTGGAGACCGGCGTCAGCGCCGCGTTCTTCCCGCATGGCATCGGTCACCTGATCGGCCTGCAGGTGCACGACGTGGCCGGTTTCGCGGCCAGCGACGAGGGTGGCCGCATCGAGCGCCCGGCGGGCCACCCGTACCTGCGCCTGACCCGCGTGCTGGAACCGGGCATGGTGGTGACCATCGAACCGGGCCTGTACTTCATCGACATGCTGTTGAACGAAGTGAAGGACGCCGGCCATGGCGATGCGATCAACTGGGACCGCGTGGACTTCTTCCGTCCGTATGGCGGCATCCGCATCGAAGACGAAGTGCTGTGCACCGAGGGCGAAGCGGACAACCTGACGCGGCCGGAGTTTGCGGCGGCGAACGGCTGAGCCCCTCGTGGTTGGTCGCGGAAAGCGGTTCATGGGTTTGGCGGGGCGGGTGGGCCATGCAGGGGACGCTGCAAGTACGTCCCTGTAAGCTCGATGGCGCCATCCATGGCGCCAACGCCCCTGCATGGCCCACCCGCCCCACCTCTGACAGTTTCCTGCCGCGTTCAACCACGGAAAAGAAAAAGAAAAGCAGAAGCGGGTCGCTCGCTGCGCTCGCTCTGTGTCGACCAAGGTCGACACCTACCAACAGCCGCGCGTTCCAACGGCCGCAGTGGCCAGGAGATCCACGCCATGCGTGGAGGATTCATTCGATATCTGACAGATGTGCCGACCAACGGTCGGCACCCACCAACAGCCGCGTGAACCTGTCGAAGGCGGGGCACGGTGGGTTTGCGGGGTGTGAGCCGCATGGATGCGGCGACCAAGCCTCCAGGGATGGATTCACGGCGTCCCCGCAAACCCACCGTGCCCCGCCATCCCACGGATAGCCCGCTTTGGCCTTGGCTTTGGCTGTTGCCTCTGCGGGTGCAGGGCTGCAAGCCCTGCCGAAACCCCTTACCCCGCCATCACCGCTTCAATCTCGTCGGCGCTGCGCGCCAGGCCTTCGGTCAGCACGCGATGCCCGTCATCGGTGATCAGCACGTCGTCCTCGGTACGGATGCCGATACCGCGCCAGCGCGGTTCCACCGTCGTATCGTCCACGCCGATATACAGCCCCGGCTCGATGGTGAATACCATGCCCGGTTCCAACAGGCGCGAATCGCCGGCCAGGCGATAGTCACCCACGTCGTGCACGTCCATGCCGATCCAGTGCCCCGTCTTGTGCCGGTAGAAACGCTGGTACAGGCCCTCGGACAGGTTCTTTTCCAGCGTGCCCTTCAGCAGGCCCAGCCGCAGCAGGCCTTCGGTCAGGGTCTGCACCGCCGCCAGGTGACCCATCTCGTAAGCCACGCCCGGCTTGGCCTGGGCCAGTGCCGCGGCCTGCGCGTCACCGACAAGGTCATGCAGCGCGCGCTGCTCGGCGCTGAAGCGGCCATTCACCGGGAACGTGCGGGTGATGTCGCTGGCATAGCCGCGGTATTCGGCACCGGCGTCGATCAGCACCAGCTCACCATCGCGCGAACGTGCGTTGTTGTCGCGGTAATGCAGGATGCAGCCGTTGCGACCTGCACCGACGATGCTGCAATAGGCCGGCACCGCGTCGTTGGCGCGGAACACGCGTTCCAGTTCGGCCTGCAGTTCGTATTCGTGGATGCCGGCCTTCGCCGCTTTCATCGCCGCCAGATGTGCACGCACGCTGATCTGCGCGGCGTGGTGCATCAGCGCCACTTCAGCACCGGACTTGAACAGGCGCTGCTCATGCAGCAGGTGGCCCAGCTCCAGGAACTCATGCGGCGGCTGCGCGCCGTGGCGCACCTGCGAACGCACGCGGTTGACCCAGCCGATCAGCTTCAGGTCGAAATCGGCGTCGCGACCGAAGTGGTAATAGACGCGCGAACGCCCTTCCAGCAGGCCCGGCAGGATGTCGTCCAGATCGTCGATCGGGTACGCATCGTCCATGCCGTACTGCGCCACCGCGCCTTCCTGGCCGGCGCGGCTGCCGTCCCAGGCCTCGCGCTCGGCGTCGCGCTCACGGCAGAACAGGATGGCCTCGCCGTGACGGCGGCCCGGGATCAACACCAGCACCGCTTCCGGCTCCGGGAAGCCGCTCAGGTACTGGAAGTCCGAATCCTGCCGGAACGGGTAATGGGTATCGAGGCTGCGCACCTTCTCGGCCGCGGCGGGAAGCACCAGGATCGCATCCTCGCCGGCCATGTCCATCAGCTGGCGGCGCCGACGCTTGTATTCGCCGGCCGCGATGCCGGTGCGCTGCTTGATGTCCATCAGTTCAGGCGCTGCCGATGGCGCGAGGCCAGCACCACGTCACCGTGCAGCAGCAACACCGCCACGCGGATGAATTCCTCGATCTCGGACAGGGCTTCGTCATCGTCATCGCCGCCGGCCTCGAAATCCTCGCTGGAGGCACGCGCCAGGCTGGCCATGTCGGTCAGCGCTTCTTCGCCCTCTTCGGACAGGGTCGGGCGGCGGCCGCCGCTGCCCAGGCCGAAGCCGCCCAGGAAGAAACGGGTCCAGCTGAACATGGCATCAGCCTGCGCGGACACGTCGTCGCCATCGGTCAGCAGCAGTTCGAAGGCGAAATCGCGGTCTTCCAGTTGCTTGATGGTGACCTGCAGCAGCTGCCCCAGCACGCTGTCGGCGGCCACCGGCGGCAGGTTGTCGTCGGCCAGCACACGCGCCGGCCAATCATTGCCGGGGGCACCACCGGCGGCCAGCCAGCCGCACAGTGCGCCGTGCAGCTCGGCAGCGGTGGCGCCCAGGCCCAGTTCCTGGCTGGCGCGGGTAACGTCGTCGACGGAGGGAAGTTCGGTCATCGTGCGGCTCGTTCGGAAAGGAAACCCGGGGCGCGCACGCGCGCGCCCGTGAGACCCCGTAGTGTAGCAACCCGACGGCATCCTCTCTGCGACCGTCAGGCCTTGCTGCGACAACGCTTGACCGCCCTTACCCGGCTTGCCTATCGTGCCCGTATGGAACCCGCCGATCCCCTTGCCCAGCTGCAGGACTTCGCTGCCCGCGTGGAAGCGTTGCTTGAACGCAACCAGCGCCTGGCCGAGGAGAACCGCAGCCTGCGCCACCAGCAGGAACAGCTGGTGGCCGAGCGTTCCACGCTGCTGGCCAAGAACGAGCAGGCACGCTCGCGGGTGGAAGCAATGATCAGCCGGCTCAAATCCCTGGAGCAGCACACATGAGCGCCGAACCGGTCAGTGTCCGCATCCTCGATCGTGAATACACCGTGGGTGTCGGCGGCGATGAACGCGACAGCCTGATGGCGGCCGCGCGCCTGCTCGACGCGCGCATGCGCGAAATCCGCGGCAGCAACCGCATGGCCGCGGTCGACCGCGTCGCCGTGCTGGCGGCGTTGAACCTGGCCCATGAACTGCAACTGCTGCGCGACGAGAACGCCCGCCAGGCAGTCGCCCTGCAGCAGACGCTGGCCGACCTGAACCGGCGCCTGGACCGCGCGATTGACGGCGGTGCGTGAGAAACGCGCATAACGCGTCTTCTCATATCTGAATTGGCACGGACTGTTGCCGACGAACGGCCTATCCAGATCCTGCGTGCTGGCTATAATGGCCACGCGTTCTCTGCGGTACTCGACGGCATGTGCAAACATTCGCCTTGTCCCTTAAGAACGACACCGGGAGCGCGACAGCGCCGGGAGTGCAGGTCCGCCTTGTAGCGGGAAGCCCGATGGTTCTCCAGCGTTCCCACTTGAGCCCCCGGGTTCAAGGTCGTTTCGCATGCATCGACATTGCGGAGAATGCAATATTCCAGCAAGGGCGGCGTCTTCGGGCGTCGCCCTTGTTCTTTCCGGCACAATGACGGCTGATCCTTGCCGCACGCTGCCATGACCGACCCGCGCCAGGCCCTGCGCCACGACCTGCGGCAACGCCGCCGCGACCTTTCCGCCGCTGAGCGCATTGCCGCCGCCGAATCCCTCGCCGATGCCCTGCTGGCCCTGCCGTTCGCCCCGCGCGAAGGCGCCGTGGCCGGCTACTGGGCGCTGGATGGCGAAATTGCCCTGCACCGCTGGCAGTTGCAGCTACCCGACACACTGACCTACTGCCTGCCGGTACTGGCGGGTGACGTGCTGCGCTTCGCACCGTGGCGCCCCGGGCAGCCGCTGACCAGCAACCGCTATGGCATTCCCGAGCCGGACGTGGCGGTGGAAGACACCCTGGAACCAGCGCAGATGGCGCTGGTAGTGACCCCGCTGGTGGGTTTCGACACACAGTGCCGGCGGCTGGGCATGGGGGGCGGCTGGTATGATCGCAGCTTCGCCTTCCGCCACGACCGGCCGGCGCCGCCCTGGCTGGTCGGCGCTGCATTCGCGGTGCAGCAGGTCGAGTCCTTGCCGGTGGCGTCGTGGGACGTGCCGGTGGATGCGATCTGCACCGAAGACGGCACCCTGTTCCCCTCCGCTGCCCCCGTGAACGCATGACCGCCCGCAAGCGCTACTGGCTGATGAAGTCCGAACCGGACGCCTTCTCCATCGATGACCTGGCCAAGGTCAAGGTCGAACCCTGGAACGGGGTGCGCAACTACCAGGCGCGCAATTTCATGCGCGATGGCATGCAGGTGGGCGACGGCATCCTGTTCTACCACTCCAATACCAAGGTGCCCGGCATCGTCGGCCTGGCCACGGTCGCCAGCCCGGCCTATCCGGACGACACCCAGTTCGACCCGAAATCCGACTACCACGACCCCAAGAGCACGCGCGAGAACCCGCGCTGGATGCTGGTGGACGTGGCCTTCGACCGCAAGCTCAAGCAGGTGATCGCGCTGGACGAGATCAAGCTGCACGCCGAAGAACTCGGCGAGGGCTTCCCGCTGGTTGCCAAGGGCAACCGCCTGTCGGTGTTCCCGGTGACCGCCGCGCAGTGGAAGCTGCTGCTGTCGCTGGAAAAGAAATCCTGATTCCCTGCCTGAGAGTTCTCCCATGTCCGAAGCCAAGCGCCTGGCCGCCGAGAAAGCCATCGAGTACGTAGAAGACGGCATGATCGTCGGTGTCGGCACCGGTTCCACCGTGGCCTATTTCATCGATGCCCTGGCCCGCATCCAGCACCGCATCAAGGGTGCCGTGTCCAGCTCCGAACAGAGCACCGCGCGCCTGAAGCAGCACGGCATCGAGGTGATCGAGCTGAACCACAGCGGCAACCTGTCGCTGTACGTGGACGGCGCCGATGAGTGCGATGCCAACAAGTGCCTGATCAAGGGTGGCGGCGCCGCACTGACCCGCGAGAAGATCATCGCCGAGGCCAGCGAGCGCTTCATCTGCATCGTCGACCCGAGCAAGCAGGTGCCGGTGCTGGGCAAGTTCCCGCTGCCGGTGGAAGTGATCCCGATGGCGCGCAGCCTGGTCGCCCGCCAGATCCGCGACATGACCGGCGGCCAGCCGACCTGGCGCGAAGGCGTGGTCACCGACAACGGCAACCAGATCCTGGACATCCACAACCTGCAGATCACCGATCCGGAAAAGCTGGAGCGCGAGCTCAACCAGCTGCCCGGCGTGGTCTGCGTCGGCCTGTTCGCGCGCCGTCGCGCCGATGTGGTGATCGTCGGTGGTGAGCCGCCGGTCGTGCTCTGACCCTTTCGAAGGATCCTGACGATGTCGCTGTTGCGTTCGCTGCTGATGCTTCCGCTGCTGGCCCTGGCCGGCTGTGCTACCGACGCGGCCCGCCATTGGGTCGAGCTGGATGGCGCCCGCTACCAGGTGGAGCTGGCCACCAACGATGAAACCCGCGCGCGCGGGTTGATGTTCCGCGACCAGATGGCCGCCGATCACGGCATGCTGTTCATCCACGACCGCGAGGAAATGCAGGCGTACTGGATGAAGAACACCAAGCTTGCGCTGGACATCCTGTACTTCGACAGCCAGCGCAAGCTGGTCAGCCAGCAGCGCGATGTGCCGCCGTGCTCGGCCGGCGACATGTGCCCGCCCTACCCCAGCGGTGGACCGGCGCGCTATGTGCTGGAGCTCAACGCCGGTCAGGCCGAGAAGCTCAAGCTGAAGGACGGGACCCAGCTGACCTTCGGCCCGGGCATCGAAAAGTAAACGATGCGGCCGGCCAGCGGCCGGCACCCGCCGAATCAACATCAAGGGCAAAAGCTGGGTTACCGAGGGATGGCGGGGCGGTGTGGACTTGCAGGACACGCCGTAAACCCGTCCCTGGGGGCTCGTAGGCGCCATCCATGGCGCCTGCGGTCCTGCAAGCCCACACCGCCCCACCTCTGACAGTTGGCCGGCGGCTGTTGGTAGGTGTCGACCTTGGTCGACACGACATTTCCAAGACGATGTTCTTTTCACGCGGCACCGCTTGAAACCGCCTGCGAATGACGCCAGTCTGTGGTTATGCAGGACCGGATCTCACTCCCCGACTGGGATGCACTGGCCGACCTCGAAGACGAGGCGCTGCCACTGTTGCCGACCGCGCTGCTGATCGCGCGCGATGAATACCCCGATCTGCAGCCGTCCACCTACGACGCGCTGATCCAGAGCCATGTCGACCACCTCCGTTCGGAAGTGGACAGCATCGACAACAGCCCGCTGAAGATGGCGGCGATCAACCGCCACCTGTTCGACGAGCTGGGCTACAGCGGCGACCACGACGAGTACTACGACCCGCGCAACAGCTACCTCAACCAGGTATTCGAGCGCCGCCTGGGCAACCCGATCTCGCTGGCGCTGGTGCAGATGGAAGTCGCGCGCCGGCTGGGCATTCCGCTCGACGGCGTGTCCTTCCCCGGCCATTTCCTGGTGCGCCTGCCGGTGGACGACGGTGTGCTGGTGATGGACCCGTTCAATGGCGGCCGCCCGCTGGACGTGGACGAACTGCGCGAGCGGGCCAAGTCACACCTGGGCGGGCAGATGCCCGACGACCAGGTGCTGGCGCAGATCCTCGACCCGGCGCCTGCGCGCGCGATCCTGATGCGGATGCTGCGCAACCTGCACGGTGTGTACGCCGAAGCGGGCGAATGGGACCGTGCCGCACGCAGTGCCGACCGCCTGCTGAAGCTGGCCCCGGAGCAGGACGACGCGCTGCGTGATCGCGGCCTGGCCTACCTGCAGCTGGAGTACCTGGCCGGTGCCCGGCATGACCTTGGGCAGTATCTGAAGCGCAATCCCGAGGCCAGCGATGCGCAGTGGCTGCGCGAGAAGCTGATCGACCTCGGCGGGCCGGTGCCGCGGCTGCATTGAGGTTGTCCGGTGTGCGGACCAACGGTCCGCACCCACAGAAGGGCCTGCAGGCCCCGCCATCAATCGACCTCGACCATCTCGAAATCGGCCTTGGTCACGCCGCAATCCGGGCAGGTCCAGGTCTCGGGAATGTCCTCCCAGCGCGTCCCCGGCGCGATACCTTCTTCCGGCAAGCCTTCCGCTTCGCTGTAAAGAAAGCCGCAGACCACGCACATCCAGGTACGCAAGGTGGTGGGGGTGGCATCGCTCATCGGATAATCAAGGCTGGATTCACGGGCCGCCATTGTCCCATCGCGGCCCACTCACCGGTAGCCATCGATGACTTCTGCTTCCCCGGCGCCCCGCGGCGTCTACCTGATCACCCCGGACGAGCCCGATACCGCGCGCCTGCTGGCCCGCACCGCGCCGCTGCTGGCCGCCGGCGCCACCTGGCTGCAGTACCGCAACAAGACCGCCAGCGACGCGCTGCGGCGGGAGCAGGCCACCGCCCTGCAGGCGCTGTGCGCGGAACATGGCGTGCCGCTGATCGTCAACGACGACCCGGCGCTGGCCAAGGCGGTCGGCGCCGCCGGCGTGCATCTGGGCGGCACCGATGGCGATATCCCCAGTGCGCGTGCCCTGCTCGGCGCGGACGCCATCATCGGCGCGTCCTGCTACGACCAGCTGGCCAACGCCGAGCAGGCCGTGGCGGCCGGCGCCAGCTACGTGGCCTTCGGCGCGTTCTTCCCGACCACCACCAAGATCACCAGCAGCCGCGCCCACACCGACCTGCTGCGGCAAAGCGCCGCACTGGGCGTGCCGCGGGTGGCGATCGGCGGCCTGACGCCGGACAATGTCGGTCCCATCATCGACGCCGGCGCCGATCTGGTCGCCGTGGTCAGCAGCGTGTACGCCGCCGAAGACCCGGTTGCGATCCAGCGCGCCTACCTCGCCCAGTTCGCGTAATGCCCAGGAAATCCGCATGAACCACGACCAGTCCCACGCCCTGTTCTCCCGCGCCCAGCAGCTGCTGCCGGGCGGCGTCAATTCGCCGGTGCGCGCGTTCAAATCGGTCGGTGGCGAACCGTTCTTCGTCGAGCGCGCCGATGGCGCCTACCTGTACGACGTCGATGGAAACCGCTACATCGACTACGTCGGCTCCTGGGGCCCGATGATCGTTGGCCACAACCACACGGCGGTGCGCCAGGCGGTGAAGAAGGCGATCGACAATGGCCTGTCCTTCGGCGCGCCGTGCGCGGCTGAAGTGACCATGGCCGAGACCATCACCCGCCTGGTGCCGTCGTGCGAGATGGTGCGCATGGTCAACTCCGGCACCGAGGCCACGCTGTCGGCGATCCGCCTGGCGCGTGGCGCCACCGGCCGCAACCGCATCGTCAAGTTCGAAGGCTGCTACCACGGCCATGGCGACTCGTTCCTGGTCAAGGCCGGCAGCGGCATGCTGACCTTGGGCGTGCCGACCTCGCCGGGCGTGCCGGCAGGCCTGAGCGAACTGACCCTGACCCTGCCCTACAACGACTTCGAAGCGGCCACCGCGCTGTTCGAGCAGCAGGGCGACGACATCGCCGGCCTGATCATCGAACCGGTGGTTGGCAATGCCAACTGCATCCCGCCGCGCGACGGCTACCTGCAGCACCTGCGCGAACTGTGCACGAAGCATGGCGCGCTGCTGATCTTCGACGAGGTGATGACGGGCTTCCGCGTCGCCCTCGGCGGAGCGCAGGCGCACTACGGCATCACCCCGGACCTGACCACCTTCGGCAAGATCATCGGCGGCGGCATGCCGGTGGGTGCCTACGGCGGCCGCCGCGAACTGATGCAGCAGATCGCCCCGGCCGGCCCGATCTACCAGGCCGGCACGCTGAGCGGCAATCCGGTGGCGATGGCCGCCGGCCTGGCGATGCTGGAACTGATCCAGCAGCCGGGTTTCCACGCCGACCTGGCCGAGCGCACCGCGCGCCTGTGTGCCGGCCTGGAAGCGGCCGCCGCCGACGCCGGCGTGGTCGTGACCACCACCTGCGTGGGCGCGATGTTTGGGCTGTTCTTCACCAGTGAAAAAGTGGAGACCTATGCGCAGGCCACTGCCTGTGACATCCCGGCGTTCAACCGCTTCTTCCACGCGATGCTGGACCAGGGCGTGTTCCTGGCACCGTCGGCGTACGAGGCCGGCTTCCTGTCCAGCGCTCACGATGACGCGGTGATCGAGGCCACACTGGCCGCCGCACGCGTGGCGTTCAAGGCCGCCAAGGGCTGAGCCCGCTCTGCACGAAAAAGGGGACGGAGGGGATTAAGTCGTTTGTGCACAAACGACTTAATCCCCTCCGTCCCCTTTTTTTCCTGGTAGAGCCACGCCATGCGTGGCTGCTCAACCGAAGACGAACTTGCCCTTCATCATCGCGAAGTGGCCGGGGAACGAGCAGAAGAAGGTGTAGTCACCGCCCTTCTGCAGGCCCTGGGTAGAGAAGCGCACGCGCGCGGTTTCACCACCGCCGATCACCTTGGTGTGCGCCAGCACGCGCTTGTCGGCCTTCGGCAGGTAGCTGTCGGCCAGGGTCATACGCATGCCAGCCATCGCCACCGGCTGGTAATCCGCGCTGCGGGTCAGCACCCAGTTGTGGCCCATCGCGGTAGCGGCCAGCTTGCCGGTGTGGCGCAGGGTCAGATCCACGGCGGTGCAATCAGCGGCCACCTTGATCTCGCGGCTGCTGAAGCTCATCTGGTCGGTGCTGTCGATGCTCACCGCACACACCCGCGCCATCGCTGACGGCGCCAGCATCAGCGCGCCCAGTCCCACTGCCACCATCCAAGCCTTCATCGTTGCATCTCCTGCGGATTCAAGCGCCATTCTAGGCAGGCCCCTGCGGCCGCGTCTGCGACCGTCTGTCGCATGGCTGCTCCAGGGTTTCCCGCGTGTTCACTGCAATGGCATGCTCGACCAATGCGGATCGACCTGTTGCTGCTGGATGTGGATGGCGTGCTGGTGCAGTACCAGCGCGCGCAGCGCGTGCTGCACCTTGCGCAGGCGCTGGATGTCATGCCGGAAACCGTGCAGGCCGCGCTGTACGACAGCGGGCTGGAAGCGGCACATGACAATGGCACGCTGGATGGCCCGGCCTATCTGGCGCAGCTGGGAGAGCTTCTAGGCACGACGGTCGATGTGACTGCTTGGACCGCGGCGCGGCGGGCCGCCAGCCATCCGCAGGCTGCCGTGTTGCAGCGGCTGCAGGCCCTGCAGTTGCCGATGGCAGTGCTGACCAACAACGGCGCGCTGATGCAACAGGCCTTGCCCACCCTGCTACCGGAACTGTTCCCTGCCCTGCAGGACCGCGTGTTCTGCAGCGCCGATTTCGGCCTGCGCAAACCGGCGCCGGAAGTCTTCCTGCGCACGCTTGAGGTACTCGGCGTGGCACCTGCGCGCACGCTGTTCGTCGATGATCTGTTCGCCAATGTGCGCGGCGCACGCGCCGCCGGCCTGCACGCGGAAACCGTGCGTGATGGCCGTGGGCTGGGCAAGGTGTTGAAACGTTACGCGGTGAGCTGATCGGGGTCAGAGCCCTCTCCGCAGGAGAGGGATCCGACCCCAGCGCCGCGGCGTCAGCGCGCGGCGATGAACGCAGCAATCGCTGCGCGCAGGCGCTTCAGGCCTTCGGCCACTTCTTCGTCAGTGATGTTCAGCGACGGCACGAAGCGCAGCACGTCCGGGCCGGCCTGCAGGGTCAGCAGGCCCTGCTCGGCGGCGTGGTCGAGGATCGCACCGGCCTGGCCGGCGAAGTCCTTGCTCAGCACCGCGCCCAGCATCAGGCCACGGCCACGCACGTCGCTGAACACACCGAACTCGTCGTTGATGCGGGCGAAGCCATCGCGCAGCGCCTTCGACTGGCGGCTGACGTTGGCGGCGATCTCCGCCGAGGCCAGCTTGCGCAGTGCCACGCGGGCCACCGCAGCAGCCAGCGGGTTGCCGCCGAAGGTAGTGCCGTGTGCGCCGAACTGCATGGTTTCGGCCACCTTCGGGCCGGCCAGCATCGCACCGATCGGGAAGCCACCACCCAGCGCTTTGGCCAGGGTGACCATGTCCGGCACCACATCGTCCTGCCAGTGCGCGAACAGCGTGCCGGTGCGGCCCATGCCGGCCTGGATCTCGTCCAGCACCAGCAGCGCGTTGTGCTGGTCGCACAGCTCGCGCACGCGCTTGAGGAAGCCGGACTTGGCCGGCATCACGCCGCCCTCGCCCTGGATCGGCTCCAGCATCACTGCAGCCACGTCGCCGGCGGCCATCGCGGTTTCCAGCTGCACCTCATCGTTGAAATCGATGTAGCGGAAGCCACCGGGCAGCGGCTCGTAGCCTTCCTGGTACTTCGGCTGGGCAGTAGCCGTCACTGCGCCCATGGTGCGGCCGTGGAAGCTGCCACGGAAGGTGATGATGACGCGCTTGTCAGCCGGGCGGCCCTGGCTGGAGGCCCACTTGCGGACCATCTTGATCGCCACTTCGTTGGCTTCGGCGCCGGAGTTGCACAGGAACACGCGCTCGGCGAAGCGGCTGGCCTTCACCAGCTCCTCGGCCAGGTGCAGCGGCGGTGCACTGTAGAACACGTTGCTGGTGTGCCAGAGCTTGCCGGCCTGCTCGACCAGCGCGGCCACCAGGTCCGGATCGTTGTGGCCCAGGCCACACACGGCGATGCCGGCGGCCAGGTCGATGAACTCACGGCCCTGGCTGTCCCACACGCGGGCGCCCTGGCCTCGTTCCAGTACCACCTGGCGGGGCTTGTAGACCGGCAGGTAATAGTGCGAAAGGGAGATCAGCGGATCGGTAGCGGCGGTCATGGCAGTCGGCAGGGTTCAGGAATCCCCATTCTCGCGCCGGAACCCCTGCGGCACAATGCGCCCATGCGACCGTTTTCCGCCCCCCAGCTGAACCCCGCCACCGAGACCGGCTGGCGCCGTCGGTGGTTCGACATCATCTACCGCCACGACACCCGCCCCTCGCGCAATTTCGACCTGATCCTGGTGGTGGCGATCATCGCCAGCATCCTGGTGGTGATGATCGACAGCGTGCAGCACCTGCATGCCGAATGGTCCACCGGCCTGTACATCCTGGAATGGGGCTTCACGATCATCTTCACCGCCGAGTACCTGCTGCGGCTGGCGGTGGTCAAGCGCCCGCTGCGCTACGCGGTGAGCATCTGGGGCATCATCGACCTGCTGTCGATCCTGCCCGCCTACCTGTCGATGTTCATCCCCGGCGCGCAGAGCCTGCTGGTGGTGCGCGCGCTGCGCATCCTGCGTGTGTTCCGCATCCTCAAGCTGACCCGCTACATCGAGGAAAGCGGCGTCCTGATGACGTCACTGTGGCGCAGCCGGCGCAAGGTGCTGGTGTTCCTGTTCACGGTGATCACCATCACCATCATCGCCGGTGCGCTGATGTACGTGATCGAGGGCCCCGAACACGGCTTCACCAACATCCCGGCCAGCATGTACTGGGCGGTGGTGACCATGGCCACGGTCGGCTTCGGCGACATCGTGCCGCAGACCGTGCTCGGCCGCTTCGTCACCTCGGTGCTGATCCTGATCGGCTACAGCATCATCGCCGTGCCCACCGGCATCTATACCGCCGAGCTGGCCAGCACCATGCGTGAAGCCGAGCAGGCCGCGCGCCGCGATGCGCGTGGCTGCCCGGACTGTGGGCTGGAAGGCCATGAACCGGATGCACTGCACTGCCGCAAGTGCGGCGGCAAGCTGCCGGATGCGTTCAACCATTGAGGTACATGCCGGCCAGCGGCCGGCACTACCTCTCGGCGGTTACGCATGGATGCGTGTGCCGTTGCTCACCGCATGCGGTTGCTGGTGGTCACCAGATCGTTGTATGCGGCGAGGATCGTTGACTGCGCCCCTTCCGGGTCGGTGGTGAGCCAACTGCCCGACGCCTTCCGCTCTGCCGCCAGTGCTTCGGCGGTGATCGGCTTGTGCTGCTCCAGGCGCTCGACGCCACGTCCCGCAGTACGCACCAGCTTGTCCGCCGAACGCTGCACGTGGCCCCACATCGGGTCGTCCTTGCCGACACCGCCGTTCTGGATTTCCGTCACCAGTGCCTGATAGTCAGCCAGCTGCACGCGCAGCGCCGCAACATCCGGTGCGTCGTCCTGGAACGCCGTGGCCAGTAGCTTGCCGTCGCCCAGCAGGCGAAGGTGATAGTAGGCCAGCGAGCGCCCTTCGCTCTCCTCGATCTGCTTCAGCTGCGCGGCACGGCGATCGTTCTCGTTCTTTTCCAGCGCCACATCCATCGCTTCGCTGGCCTTGAAGAAATCAGCATAGGCCTGCATCAGCGGGGCATGCTGGCTGCGCATCCCTTCACCGCCATCACGACGATAATCCTCGCGGGTGAAGTAACCATCGGCGCGCTCGACCAGGGTGTTCAATGCCTGGAAGGCCTGCTGATAGTCACGCGCGGGGCCATCCATCGGCAAGGCCGGGGTCTTCGCCAGCGCGTCGGTCAGTGGCTGGCCGCAGTACTCGACGCGGTGCGACAGCACCTTCCCGGGCGAACGCGGTTGCGCTTCATTGCCGGTCGGGCCGGCTTCAGGGTCCTTCATCCAGCTGGTGTAGGTCTGGAAACCCTCGTGAATGGGTTGTTCAACGCCGTTGTAGCACTCGATGTAGGCGTTCACCTTCTCCAGGCTAGGGTCGGCCAGCGACAACCCTGCCGATTTGTTGCAGCCGCTCAGGCCAGCCACAGCGCCGATCAGCAGCAGCGGCACGATACGCAGACAGGAAGTCATCATGGTCTCTCGCATGGGTGCTGGCGCGCCGGTCACTGGCGGTTGCTCTGGAAAACGAGCGTGTTGTATTCCTGCATCAGCTTGTTGGCAGAGCCACGCGGCGCCATCGACGGCGAATCAAGCATGCGTCGTTCGAAATCGGTGTAAGGCTTCTTCTCGCTGACGCGCTGCAGCCGCTCCTTGCCTTCGCGCCGGAAATTCTCGGCCCCACGCTCGAAGCCTTCCCAGTCCGACTTGCCCGGTTCCTGGTCGGCAACCTTGGCGTGCGCTTCATCGGAAATGCGGTTGAAGGCATCCAGGCGTTCGCGGGCCTTGGCCTGATCGAAATCATCCTCGCTCATCAGATCCATGATGGCCTTGGCTTCCAGCATCATCGCCAGACGGTAGTACTCGCGCGTGCGCCCCTCGGCCTGTTCCAGCGCCTTGAGCTGCTCGCGCTGGGCAGCGTCGTTCTGGCGCTCCAGCTCGGCATTGAACGTTTCGCTGGCAGCCACGAAATCCTTGAAGGCGGCCATCAAGGGCGCGTGCAGCTGCTTGCCCTTGGCGAACTGGTCGTCTTCGTAGTCCTGGCGATCGTAGTAGTCATGCGCGCCCTTGCTGACCGGCACCAGCGCCTTCAGCGCCTGCTGGTAGTGACCTGCAGCCGCATCGAGTTCGGCCAGCGCCGGCTTGGCAGCAATCGCCTCGGTCACCGGAGCGTCGCACTGCTTCATGTCGTAGTCGCTGATCTCGAACGGGCCGTACACGTGCGTCTCGCGTCCGGTCGGGCCAGCGTCGACATCCTTGATCCAGCGCGTGTAGGACTGGATGCTGCCGTGGGTTTTCGAATCCAGCGCGTTGAAGCAGCCGATGTAGGCGTTGAGCTTGGCGGTCAACTGCTGCTGTGTATCGGACGGGGCCGTGCTGGCGTCCGGCGTGCCGGAGGCAGCGGCACCGCCTGCAGCTACGGGTGCCTTGCCACCGCAGGCGGTCAGGATCAACGACAGCGAAGCGGCCAGCGCCGCGACGGAAAGAGTGCGTGACATGTGCTCACATCCTTGTTGAAAACGATTACAGCCACGCATTCTAGCGCAGCAGGCCGAGGGTCGCAGCCCTCGGCCTCTTCCGGCGACGCGCGGTCAATCCAGGAACAGATCCGGCAACAACGGCCGCGACGGATCCACCGCGTATCCGGAAAGATCCGTGACACCGGCCTGTGCCAGCACTTCATCGTCGATCAGGAACTGGCCGTGGAAGCCGGCCGCTTCACGCACCAGCACTGCATGTGCGGCATCGGCCATGATCTGCGGCGTACGGCAGCCAGCCGCATCCACGCCCGGAATCATGTTGATCGCATCGGTGGCGATCACCGTGCGGGGCCACAGCGCATTCACAGCCACGCCCTGCGGACCGAATTCGGCGGCCAGGCCCAGGGTGACGAAGCTCATGCCCATCTTCGCCAGCGTGTAGCCGGTGTGCGGTGCCCACCACTTCGGCTCCAGGCTCGGCGGCGGCGCCAGGGTGAGGATGTGCGGGTTCGGCGCCTGCAGCAGGTACGGCAGGCAGGCCTGCGCACACAGGAAGCTGCCACGCGAATTGACCTGCTGCATCAGGTCGAAGCGCTTCATCGGCGTATCCAGCGTGCCGCGCAACCAGATCGCGCTGGCGTTGTTGATCAGGATGTCGATGCCACCGAAGGTATCGACCGTGGCCGCCACCGCCGCCTGCACCTGCTCTTCCTCGCGGATGTCGCACTTCAGGGCCAGGCCCTGGCCGCCAGCCGCCGTTACCGCTTCGGCCGCGGTATGGATGGTGCCCGGCAGCTTCGGGTTCGGCACCGACGACTTGGCCGCAATGGCCACATTGGCGCCGTCGCGCGCAGCGCGCAGTGCGATGGCCAGGCCGATGCCGCGCGAGGCACCGGTGATGAAAAGCGTTTTGCCCTGCAGACTGCCCACGTTCCACACTCCAGCGTATGCAATGAGCCGCTAGTATGCCGCGCCGACGCGGAGTTCACCTGTCCTTGACGATACTCGGGCCTCCAGACAACGCACGAGGTCCACGCCATGCGCCGTTCCCGCCTGTTGCTGCCTGCCCTGGGGCTTGCCCTGCTGACTGCCTGCCAGGGCCGTTCGCCGGAACCCGGAAAGGAGCCGCCCGCCGGTGACGCGCCCAGCGCGGAGAAGGCCGCCGCCGATGGCAAGATGCGTTGGAGCGAGGCGGTGGTCTGGGATGGCGACCTCAATGCCTGCCGCCAGGGTGAGAATGCCGCGACCCGCGATTGCCTGCGCGATGCGATGCGGGCGGGTGGTGCCAGCGCCGATGCCATCACCGCCGCCGAGCAGCTGTCCAGCGGCGGGGAGCTTGCCTATGTGACCGCCTGGCACGAGAACGAAGGGCTGGGCATCGCCACGGTTGAATATCCGTTCCGCGCCAACACGAATGAGGGCACGCGACTGGTCGATGCCGGTGGCAAGCGCATCGATGTAGACGCCGTGCAGTTGGACGACACCCTGCGCGCCGATCCCACTGTGCAGGAGCTGCTGAAGGCCAACCCGCAAGCCACGCCGTTCGCACCGGCACAATCGGCCGGCGCTTCGCCATTGGATAACGGCGGCATCCGCCTGCTGTACCGCACGCCGTTGCGCGACTGCCACGCCTGCCCGGATGTGGGGCAGTTGCAGATCGCCTATGACTTCGATGCCAAGCGCAACTTCATCGGCCAGCAGGTGGTGCCGGCGACGCCGTAAGGCGTTGAGCGTCGCGATGCTGTGGTCGCCGGGCCATGCCCGGCGACATCGACCGAGCGGACCGTGGATATTGGCTTTCCCCTGACCAAAAGCCGAACGACGACCAGAGCGGCAGTACCTCATATTTCGCGACGGAGAGAATCAAAGGGATCGTCGATAGAATGATTCAGTCGCCAACCGGCTTTCAATTACCGATCTAACATAGGTAGCCCGCGCCTTGCCGGACTGTGAGTACTCGGCAAAAATCGCCATTGCCTCGGACCTCATCTCGGCACCACCGGTGGCCGTAAATACGAAAAATGAGGGCTCAAGATAACCAACAGTCTCTCGCATGAATCGCCTGCACTCATCAAGCGGAAAATCCATGGCGTAATCCGCCCAATCGATGTAGCGCCTCCAGAAAGCAGAAACCCCCCATTTCCCGCGTTTCTCATCAACAAAGAGCTTCAACTCAGAGAGCATGTTGGCGCATGCACCTACAGTTTCGTCATCCAAATCCAGGAAAGCGACGCGACCGGGATCAACCGCCTGCCAACAAAAAACCATAAAGTCTGCAACAAAGTCCTCTTCACAACCTTCGAAGAAATTGCTCTTGTACCAAGCAATAGTTTTAGCCACATCAGCCAATTCATCAGAATCAATCATCATCTCACCTTTCCGCCGGTTCCCTCGATGTTGGCGTTGAAGCTTCCAGCCCCCACCAGATCCATCTCGACGCTGAAGCGACGCCGCATCTGCACAGGCAGTGCGTTGTTGCCGGGAAGGCTGACATCGGTCACGGCAAATGCGGTCTTGCCGTTGTAGAGGCTGACACTCTCACCAAAGAGATCGTCCTTCAGCGCGGTCAGATTCTGCGCGGACTCGATGAGCTTGCGATTCTCCTGATACGGCTGGACCGCCGAGACCGTTCCCGCACCCACACACAGCACCAGTACCGCAACAGCGCGGTACTGCCAAGCAGAAATTCGACTCACAGCATTCCCCTCGCGTCCGCATGCGAGCCCGCGCAAGGGCGGCGCGACGACGCATCCATGCGACTCTCTCGCTCTCGATTCTAGGTGAGTGCCACGAGCAGATGAAAGGTGTTTTCAGCGCCAATTATCTGGCGTCTGTGCGCAATCATTGAATTGCGAACAGCATCCACGCATGGCGTGGATCTACCGGTACAACTGCACCTGCCTTTTCAACAGATGCGGCACGATCAGCCGATGCACGGGCGCAACCGGCAGCATGTACACGCGCCCGAACGCGTTGTGCGTATGCACCACGGTCGCCACTTCCAGCACGTCGCCCTGCCACTGCAGCGCCAGCTGCACGCGCAGGTGGCGGTCGTCGTCTTCCAGCACGATGGCATCGTCGTCCAGCGACTGCAGGGTGAAGATGCCCAGCCGCTGGCCGGGTTGAGGATCCTCAACATCCTGCACCGCACGCAACGAGCCCAGGTGCTTCATGCCGAGCAGGCGCATGCCGCGATTGCGCAGTGCCATCAGCCCATCGAACCAGCCGGGAATGGTCGCCGCCATATCGCGATAGGCCTGCAGGGCCGAGCGCCCATCGCGACGGGTCGTCGCCTGGCAGGCGTGCACGAAGTCGGCACCGGGCAACTGCGCACGCAGCACGCTGCAGGCAGTTGGCGGCCTGCTCACGACGGACGCACTGCTCACGGCTTCGGCCCCTGCCCTTCGTTGTCTTCCCAATGCAGGATGCGGCGGGTGACGAAGCGATAGACCGGCTTGCCGGTAGCGAACCACAGTTCGCGCACCCACGAGGTGCGCTTGAGCACGCGCTTCTCCACCGGGGTGAGCGACTCGCGGCAATACATGCGCTTGTGCTTGAGCAGGTGGCGCAGGTCCTCGCGGGCCAGCAGCCGCATCCAGCGCGAGCGCGGGTTGCCTATCACCGCCAGCTGGAAGTCGATCAGCGCTGGACGACCGTCTTCGGTGACCAGCCAGTTGGCTTCCTTGGCCAGATCGTTGTGGGCCACGCCATTGCGGTGCAGCTGCTGCAGCAGCCGACGCGCCGAGCGGAACCAGGCCAGGTCACCGCGTGGTGGACGCTGGTACATGGCATCGCCGGCCATGAAGCTGCGGTCGAGGTGACGGCCATCCCACGCCAGCAGCTGCGGCACATCGGCCATGCCGTGGATGTGCTGCAACGCGCGTGCTTCGCGGCGGGCCAGCCACCAGGCCGGCAGCCGCAGCCACAGCGGCGTGGCGCCCAGATCACGGCGCACGAAGGGGCCATCGGGCCCTTTCACAAGAAGGATCTGGCCGAAACTGTCGGCCTTCAAAGCATGCGGTGGAGCGTCTGGCGTATGCGGCATGGGGCCATTCTAGGCGAAGGCGCCGGTTGCAAACGGTCACGAAGCGGCTGGGAACCAGTCACCTTCACGCCCCTATAATCGGGCAATGGACTCTTCATGGATCGACGCCACGCTCGCGTGGATTGCCGCTCACCCCGTGTTGGCGGGTGCCGTTATCTTCCTCATCGCCTTCTGCGATGCGGTGATCATTCTTGGCGCCATCGTGCCGGCGCTGCCGTTGCTGTTCGCGGTGGGCGTGTTCATCGGCCTGGGCCAGATCTCCGGGCCGTACGCGGTGGCGGCTGCAGCTCTGGGCGCATTTGCCGGCGACGGTATCAGTTACTGGATCGGCCGCCGCTGGGGTGACCGCCTGCGCGGCGTGTGGCCGTTCAGCCGCTACCCGCAGCTGCTCGACCGCGGCGAGAACCTGTTCCGCCGCAATGCCTTCAAAAGCATCCTGATCGCACGCTACGTCGGCGCGATCCGACCGTTCGTGCCGGCCATCGCCGGCATGATGAAGATGCCCGCCAGCCGTTACGTGCAGGCCAGCGGCATCGCCAGCATCTCCTGGGCGGTGCTGTTCCTGGCCCCGGGCTGGATTCTTGGCGAGGCGTATGACGCCGTGGCCGCCGTGGCCGGACGACTGGTGGTGGTGGTCGGCCTGCTGGCGGTGATCCTCGGCCTGGTCTGGGCCATCGTTCTGTACGGCTATCGCTGGTCGGCCGCGCGCATGGACAACTGGCTGGCGCGGCTGCTGGATTGGTCCAACCGTCACCCGACGCTGGGCCGCTACACCGTTGGCGTGCTGGACCCGAAGCGGCGTGAGTCCGTGCCGCTGGCAATGCTGGCGTTGATGCTGCTGGTACTGGGCTGGGGCTGGTTCGCGTTGCTGACCGTGGTGGTCGCACACGGCGAGCCGCTGGCGATCGACCTGCTGGTGCACCAGGCCATGCTGGCGCTGCGCAACCCGCTGGCCGACTACCCGATGGCCGCACTGGCATCGCTGGGCGCCTGGCAGGTACTGCTGCCGGCCACCGCGGCGGCGATGGGCTACCTGATCTGGCGCCGACGCTGGATGGCGGCCGCGCACTGGCTGGCCGCGCTTGCCTTCGGCCTGGCCCTGACCATGCTGCTCGGCGCCACCGTGGATGTGGTGCGCCCGGTCGATGCCAGCAGCGGCTTTGGCTTCCCGTCGGTGTCGGTGACCATGGCCACCATCACCTTCGGTTTCTTCGCGGTGCTGATCGCCCGCGAGATGCCCGGTCGCACCCGCGTCTGGCCGTACCTGGTGTCGGGCATCGTGGTCAGCCTGATCGGCTTCTCGCGCCTGTACCTGGGCGCGCATTGGCTGAGCGATGTGATCGGCGGCATGCTGTTCGGCACGTTCTGGCTGCTGGTGCTGGGCATCGCCTACCGCCGCCGCTTCAACCGCTCGTTCTGGGTGAAGCCGGTGGCCTGGCTGTTCTACGGCGTCTTCGCCGTGGCGGCGATGTGGTACGCGCCGCGCCACATTCCGGTGAAGCTGGAGCGGTTCGAGCCGACCCTGCCGGCACCGCAGGCGATGGATGCGCAAGCCTGGTGGCAGCACGACTGGGCCACGCTGCCGGCGCGCCGCAACGAGTTCGACGACGACCAGCGCTGGCCGCTGGACGTGCAGGTGGCGGGCCCGCTGGCGCCGCTGCAGGCGCAGCTGGAAGCCCGCGGCTGGAAGCGGCAGGAGCAGGCCGGCTGGCAGCAGGCGCTGCTGATGCTGGACAAGAACACCGGTGCCGACGAGCTGCCGGTGTTGCCGGCGACGCTGGATACCCGCGTGGAAGCACTGCTGATGGTGCGCCAGGGTGCGAAGCCGGATGAGCGCTATGTGCTGCGCTTGTGGCCGGCACCCGCGCAGCTGCAGCCGGGCAACACGCCGCTGTGGCTGGGCAGTGCACAGACCCTGCGTTACGAGCGCCACTTCGAATGGATCGGCATGTGGCACCCGCTGCGGGGTGTCGACCCGGCGTTGAACGCGGTGAAGGACGCCGTGCAGGACCTGCCGCAGCGGGAGGATGTGCACAGCGAAACCGGGCTGCCGGTGTTGCGGTTGAAGACCACGCCGTGATGGCGCCGCCGGGCACGGCCCGGCGCTACCGCCCGCTCTGGTAGATGCCAACCTTGGTTGGCTCTTCGGGAAAAGGCCGCCAACCAAGGTTGGCAGCTACCGGTTCCGGCGCGCTCTGGTATTCGCCAACCCTGGTTGGCGTTTCCCGGTTCCGCTGCGCTCTGGTAGTGGCCAACCTTGGTTGGCGTTTCCCGGTTCCGCCGTGCTCTGGTAGTCGCCAACCTTGGTTGGCGTTTCCCGGTTCCGGCGCGCTCTGGCTGTCGCCAACCCTGGTTGGCGTTTCCCGGTTCCGCTGTGCTCTGGTAGTGGCCAACCTTGGTTGGCGGTTATCGGCTACGGCATCCAGCCCAGCAACTGCTGCAATCGCTGGTGCGGGTCATCCATCTGCAGCAGCTGCAGGCGCTGCTGCTCGCTCAGTGGCAGCAGTTCGGCCAGCCGCCAGCCGACCCAGCTGGCCTGGTCCAGCAACGCCGGGTTGGCCGGCGCATAGGCCTCGCCGGCCTGTTCGATGATGTGCCCCAGCACCGTGGCCAGCAGCGCATGCTGCGGCCGCAGTTCGTCATCGGGGTCTTCATCGCACCAACGCACGTCGGCTACCACCAGGCCGTTGTCGCGCACGCGGGTGCGCTCGACATGGAAGCGGCGGGTGCCACGCAGGCGCAACTGCAGCACGCCGTCTGCGCCGACATCGAAGTCTTCGATGCGTACCTGCACGCCATAGGCGGCCGGCGTTGCCGGTGCGCCGACTTCCTCGCCATCGAGGATCAGACAGACACCAAACCCCTCACCACTGCGGCCGCTGTCGCGGACCAGGTCCAGGTAGCGGCGCTCGAATACACGCAGGCCCACCGCCGCACCCGGCACCAGCGTGGTGTGCAGCGGAAACAGCGGCAGCGAACCGTCGACGCTCATCGGGCCTGCAGCGCGGCCAGGAAACGGCGCGGTGCACCGTCGAAGCCACCATTGGACATGAACACCACGTGGTCACCACTGCGCGCGCTGGCCTGCAATTGCGCCAGCAACGCGTCGGTATCGGGCACCGCGTGCGCTTCGCCACGCACCGCGGCGATCACCGCAGCGGCATCCCAGGCCAGTTCCGGGCGATGCAGGAACACCACTTCATCGGCCAGCGCCAGCGACGGAGCCAGCGCATGCGCGTGTGCGCCCAGTCGCATCGAATTGCTGCGCGGCTCCATCGCGACCACGATGCGCGCATCACCCACCTTGGCACGCAGGCCTTCCAATGTGGTGGCGATCGCGGTCGGGTGATGGGCGAAATCGTCGTAAATGGTGATGCCGTCATGCTGGCCGATCACTTCCATGCGGCGCTTGACGCTGCGGAAGCGTGACAACGCAGGAATCACGTCGGCCGGTGCCACGCCCACCGCATGCGCGGCGGCCAGCGCAGCCAGGCCGTTGAGCACGTTGTGGCGGCCCAGCAACGACCACTGCACGTCGCCCATTGCCTGCCCGCGGTGATGCACGCGGAAGGCGCTGCCATCGGCGGCCAGCAGCTCGGCATGCCATTCCAGCGACGGATCGAATCCGAAGCGTTCGACCGGCGTCCAGCAGCCCATCGCCAGCACTTCGGCCAGATGCTGATCCTCGCCGTTGACGATCAGTCGGCCACGCGCCGGCACCGTGCGCACCAGATGGTGGAACTGGCGCTGGATCGCGGCCACGTCGGGGAAGATATCGGCGTGGTCGTATTCAAGGTTGTTGAGGATGGCCACCAGCGGCCGGTAGTGCACGAACTTGCTGCGCTTGTCGAAGAAGGCGGTGTCGTACTCGTCGGCCTCGACCACGAACTCGCGGCCCTGCCCCAGGCGGGCGGAGACGCCGAAATCCTCGGCTACGCCGCCGATCAGGAAACCGGGTGAACGACCGGCGCTTTCCAGCAGCCAGGTGAGGATGGTGGTGGTGGTGGTCTTGCCGTGGGTACCGGCCACGGCCAGGGTGTCGCGGCCCGGCAGCACCTGTTCGGACAGCCACTGGGCGCCGGAGATGTAGCGCTGGCCGGCGTCGAGCACGGCCTCCACGGCCGGGTTGCCGCGCGAGAGCGCGTTGCCGATCACCACCTCGTTGGTGCCGGCCGGCACGCTGTCGGCGCGGTAACCCTGGTCCAGGGTGATGCCCAGCTGTTCGAGCTGGGTCGACATCGGCGGATAGATGGCCTGGTCGCTGCCGCTGACCGTATGGCCCAGTTCCCGCGCCAGGGCGGCCACGCCGCCCATGAAGGTGCCGGCGATTGCAAGGATATGTACGCTGCTCATGACCGAGGATTGTGACCGATGACGGCTGTATAGGGCCAATGTCCGATCCGGGGTAAGACAAGTCCTACACAGGATGTGAGAAAACTCCAATCATCTGTCAGGGAAATCCCGATAGCGATGTTCTGTGAACCCGGACACAATTCGAACTGCCAGCCGCAGTACCCGAACCGGTCCTACTCCCCAAGAGGCCATCCCCAAGGGAGCTCATGCTGCGGGGCCCTGAGCAAGCCCTCTGCTGGCGCCTATCAAACGACACAGGCCTGGTCCTCGCGGACCAGGCCTGTGCTTTTTGCGCCCGAAGGACCGGCAGTGCACCGGCCCTGCAGGATCAACCCTTGATCGCCGCCAGGATGCGGGCTTCGATCTCGTCCAGCTCACCGACGCCGTCGACGCGGGCCAGGGTGCCACGGCCGGCGTAGAAGTCGACCACCGGGGCGGTCTGGTCGTTGTAGACCTGCAGGCGCTGGCGCACCGCTTCCGGCGTGTCATCGGCGCGGCCCTGTTCCTTGGCACGACCGGCGATGCGCTCGACCAGCAGCTCGGTGGCCACGTCCAGCTGCACCACGGCATCCAGCGGCTGGCCGATCTTGGCCAGCAGGCCGTCCATCGCATTGGCCTGGGCCACATTGCGCGGGTAGCCATCGAGGATGAAGCCCTTGGCGACATCGGCCTGGGTCAGGCGCGACTCCAGCATGCCCAGCAGGATGTCGTCCGACACCAGGTTGCCGGCATCCATCACCGTCTTGGCCTGCTTGCCCAGCTCCGTGCCCGCGGCGATTTCCGCGCGCAGCATGTCACCGGTCGAAATGTGGGCGATCCCCAGCTTTTCCTTCAGGCGCGTCGCCTGTGTCCCCTTGCCCGAACCGGGCGGTCCCAACAGAACCAATCGCATTGACCTGACTCCAACGTGTTGAAAACAAAGAAGGTTCGCGTCCCGGACGGACCGGTATCGCTGCACCGCAATAGCGCCACTTTACCGCATCCGGGTAATGTCCCTGCAATGTCCCCTCCCCCGAGCAGGTAGAAGCATGCGCAACGGTACTCTCCTCTACGCCCAGTCCGGCGGTGTCACCGCGGTCATCAACGCCACTGCAGCGGCGGTGATCGAGCAGGCCCGGGCCAAGGGCATCAAGGTCCTGGCCGCCCGCAACGGCATCCTCGGCGCGCTGCGCGAGGAACTGATCGACACCAGCAAGGAGAGTGCTGCGGCCATCCGCGCCCTCGCCCACACCCCGGGCGGCGCCTTCGGCTCGTGCCGGGTCAAGCTGAAATCGCTGGATGCCGACCGCGCCCGCTACGACCGCCTGCTGGAAGTGCTGCGCGCACACGACGTGCGCTGGTTCCTCTACAACGGCGGCAACGACTCGGCCGACACCGCGCTGAAGGTCTCGCAGCTGGCCAAGGCCTCCGGCTACGACCTGACCTGCATCGGCGTGCCCAAGACCATCGACAACGATCTGGCGGTGACCGACACCTGTCCCGGCTTCGGCTCGGCGGCCAAGTACACCGCGGTCTCGGTGCGCGAGGCGGCGCTGGACGTGGCGGCAATGGCCGAGACCTCCACCCGTGTCTTCATCTACGAGGCCATGGGCCGCCACGCCGGCTGGCTGGCTGCGGCCGCCGGTCTGGCCGGCAACGGCGATGACGAAGCGCCGCACATCATCCTGCTGCCCGAACGCGCCTATGACGAAGCGGCGTTCCTGGCCAAGGTCAAGGCGGTGGTCGAGCGCGTCGGCTACTGCGTGGTGGTGGCGTCGGAAGGCATCGCCACCGCCGATGGCCGCTTCGTCGCCGACGCGGGCGGCGGCAAGGACTCGTTCGGTCACTCGCAGCTGGGCGGCGTGGCCGCGCACCTGGCCGGCCGGGTCAAGGACCAGCTGGGCCTGAAGGTGCACTGGGCGCTGCCCGATTACCTGCAGCGCTCGGCCCGCCACCTGGCCAGCAAGACCGACTGGGAGCAGGCGCAGGCGGTCGGCAAGGCCGCCGTGCAGCTGGCACTGAAGGGCCAGAACGGCGTGATGCCGGTGATCGTGCGCAGCACCGATGCGCCCTATCGCTGGAAGATCGAAGCGGCGCCGCTGTCGAAGATCGCCAATCATGAAAAGAAGATGCCCGCCGGCTTCATCCGCCGCGACGGCTTCGGCATCACCGCCAAGGCGCGGGCCTACCTGTCGCCGCTGATCAAGGGCGAAGCCCCGCTGCCGTACGGCACCGACGGCCTGCCGAAGTACGTGACGCTGAAGAACGTGGCCGTGAAGCAGAAGCTGCCGGCCTTCGAGGGCTGAGCCGAAAAAGGGGACGGAGGGGATTAAGTCGTATACGCCCCTCTGTGCTGAGCCCTGTGCGGAGCGCAGGGCACATTGCGGCGGCCGCCGAAGCACCCCACAATCGGGCTCCGGCCCGGGGCAAAGGGGCCGCCGCAAGCCAGATTCGACGCTGCCCGGCCTTCAAGGCCCGGGCCTGTGCTGCCATTTCACAAGGACTGTAACCATGAAGCACCCGATCCTGATCGCCGCGCTGCTGTCCGGTGCCGCCGCGCCGGCCTTCGCTGCGACCTGCGAAAGCAACTTCCAGAAGAAGGGCAATCCCTTCGTCGGCACGACCTTCACCTCATCGGTCACCCATCCGGACCTGACCGTGGCCAGTGCCATCGGCCAGATGCGGGTGATCGCCAAGAACGCCAACATGGACGTCCTCAGCGAGGACGTGGAAGGCGGCTCGATGCTGATCGAAGAGCCGGAATCCATGGCCCACAAGCCGATTCCGATGATCATCAGTGCCACCTCCGAAGGCGGCCAGGGCACCGTCGGCATGGTGGTGAAGGTCAACAAGGGCGCCATTGCCTCGGCCGATGGCGTGCGCGAAGAAATGTGCAAGCTGCTCAACCAGATCAAGCCGGGCAAGGCTGGCGAACAGGCAGCCAAGGCCACTCCGCAGGCGTCGGTGGTGACGATTGCCGCCGACCGCTTCGGCTTCCAGCTGCGCAACCAGAACAAGGACAACCCGGCCGCGGTCGAGCCGCGCTACAAGGGCAAGACCTACGCCATCACCGGTCGCATCACCTCCGTGCTGCGCAGTGGCGGCACCTACAACACCAGCTTCGACCTGCCCAGCGATGGCAGCATCGACTTTGAGCGCGTGGCCATTTCCTGCTCGTTTGCAGCCAACCAGGCCGCGTATGCGCTGGCCCTGCGCCCGCGCGAGAAGGTGACGCTGACCGGCGTGGTCGACAGCTACGACCAGATTGGTCGTGTGTTGTGGTTGAAGGACTGCCGCGGCAACTGATCGTTGCCAGCATGGGAAAAGGCCCGGGTGCGCAGGCGCCCGGGCCTTTTCGTTTCCACAGCGGTTCACACCTGGCGCACGTGCATCGCAGGATGATGGATGCCCCGCCCGGAGGTCATCATGGCACTGCGTGTTGTTCGACTGGGTACGCCGCGCCACCCCGGCGAAGGGCTGCGCATCGGTACCGTGCGGCGGCCGCCACGCGGCGTGCCGCGCAGTGAGTTCGCGGAACAGGACTGGTACGACGTCTGGTTCCCGACCCTGTCACCCAGCGCGGAACTGGTAAAGCGGGCGCACGAAGCGAAAACCGCGGCCGACTGGAATGCGTTCTTCCGCCACTACAAGGCCGAGATGAAGGCGCCGGACGCGGCCCACGCGCTGGATCTTCTGGCCGCGATGTCACAGCACAGCGACATCAGCGTGGGGTGCTACTGCGAGGATGAAGCGCATTGCCATCGCAGGGCCCTGCGAGAGCTGCTGGTGGCGCGCGGGGCGACGCTGGCGGAGTGAAGATTGCAGGATTGCCGGCCAGCGGCCGGCACTCCCCGTGGATGACCGCGCGGGTACATCGCCCACGCAATTTCAATTGCAGGCCTTGCCTTCCATCTGCAGCTGCGCGGCGAACATCGTCACCTGCGGAATCTGGCCGGCGGCGGCCTGCTTCTTGGCCTCTTCCAGATAGATGCGCGACTGGCCCTGCCCGTCCAGCTCGACCCTGTTGCTCGACGGCAGGCGCCACACCCGCACCACGGCCTGCTGTGCCGGGCAGGCGGCGCTGGGCACGCGGATCACATCATTGAGCTTCCAGCCCTTGTCCACACTCGGCTGCGCCTTGGCATAGTCGACGAAGCGCGCGCGCGGCTGGCACTGCTCGCTGGTCCGCACCGGTGCGAAGCGATACGGCTCGGCCGCCTGACCGGTGAAGGCACCTTCCAGGCGCGCGCAGGCCTCGGGAATCTGCCGCAGGGTGTGCACCGCGCCCACGGCCTGGGGGGCACCCACGGCGCGCTGCAGCTCCGGGGTTTCCGCGGCGAGTGCCGGTACGGCCGGGACCAGGGCGGCAAGCATCAACAGGGACAGGCGCATGGGGAATCTCCTACGGGACTGAGCGCAGGCTTGCAGAGGCTGGCTTAACGGGGTGCAAAGGCCTGTGGCTTTCGAATCATGCCCATGGACTGGCGGCATGCGGCGGGGCTCGTAAAAACCAGTCGAGCACGGCTCGACTCTACAGTGCGCGGCACGCATACTGCGGGCACCAGGGAATGCTGAACACCGCCATACGTCGGACGACCACCAAGGTCGGTACGGGTTGGTTCCAGGCTGCAGCCCGTCGTCCCCCTCGTGGTGCCGTTCATCGCCACTGGATGCCTACATCCATTCTGCGGAGGGGTCTAATGCTGGAACGTCACGGGCTGTCATTGGCGCTGGGCTGCGCCATTCTCGCGATCCTGTTCGGAATCGTCTCGGCGCGCTGGATCCTGCGCCAACCCACCGGCAATGAACGCATGATCGCGATCGCCACCGCGATCCAGGAAGGTGCGCGTGCCTACCTCAACCGCCAGTACCTGACCATCGGCGTCGCCGGCGTGGTGCTGTTCGTGCTGGTCGGCATCTTCCTCAGCTGGTACACCGCGATCGGCTTCGCCATCGGTGCGGTGCTGTCCGGCGCGGCCGGCTACATCGGCATGAACGTGTCGGTACGCGCCAACGTGCGCACCGCCGAAGCTGCCCGCCACGGCATCAGCGCGGCGATGGACGTCGCCTTCCGCGGCGGTGCGATCACCGGCATGCTGGTGGTCGGCCTCGGCCTGCTGGGCGTGGCCGGCTACTACGCGCTGCTGCTGCGCATGGGCCTGCAGATGGACCAGGCGCTGCATGCACTGGTCGGGCTGGCGTTCGGCTCGTCGCTGATCTCGATCTTCGCGCGCCTGGGCGGCGGCATCTTCACCAAGGGCGCGGACGTCGGTGCCGACTTGGTGGGCAAGGTCGAAGCCGGCATTCCCGAAGACGATCCGCGCAACCCGGCGGTGATCGCCGACAACGTGGGTGACAACGTGGGCGACTGCGCCGGCATGGCCGCCGACCTGTTCGAGACCTACGCGGTGACCGTGATCGCCACCATGCTGCTGGGCAGCCTGATGCTGGCCGAGGCAGGCGCCAATGCGGTGCTGTATCCGCTGGTGCTGGGCGGCGTGTCGATCATCGCCTCGATCATCGGCGCGCTGTTCGTCAAGGTGAAGCCGGGCGGTTCGATCATGGGCGCACTGTACAAGGGCGTGATCGTCTCCGGCGTACTGGCCGCCATCGCCTTCTACCCGATCACCACCGGGTTGATGAGTGACAACGTGCATGGGCCGATGGCGCTGTATGGCTGCGCATTGATCGGGCTGGTGCTGACCGGCCTGATCGTGTGGATCACCGAGTACTACACCGGCACCCAGTACAAGCCGGTGCAGCACGTGGCACAGGCCTCGACCACTGGGCATGGCACCAACATCATCGCCGGCCTTGGCATTTCCATGAAGTCCACCGCGCTACCGGTGGTGGCGGTGTGTGCGGCAATCTGGGGCGCGTTCGCGCTTGGGGGCCTGTACGGCATCGCCATCGCCGCCACCGCGATGCTGTCGATGGCCGGCATGATCGTCGCCCTCGATGCCTATGGACCGATCACCGACAACGCCGGTGGCATCGCCGAGATGGCCGAGCTGCCCTCGGAGATCCGCGACATCACCGACCCGCTGGATGCGGTGGGCAACACCACCAAGGCAGTGACCAAGGGTTACGCGATCGGCTCAGCGGCGCTGGCGGCACTGGTGCTGTTCGCCGACTACACCCACAACCTGCAGGCGGCACATCCGGGGCAGGAATTCCGATTCGACCTCAGCGACCACACGGTGATCATCGGCCTGCTGATCGGCGGCCTGATTCCCTACCTGTTCGGTGCGATGGCGATGGAAGCGGTCGGCCGCGCCGCCGGTGCGGTGGTGGAGGAAGTACGGCGCCAGTTCCGCGAGATCCCCGGCATCATGCAGGGCACCGGCAAGCCGCAGTACGACAAGGCGGTGGACATGCTGACCCGCTCGGCGATCCGCGAAATGATCGTGCCCTCGCTGCTGCCGGTGGCGGTGCCGGTGGTGGTCGGCCTGCTGCTGGGGCCGCGCGCACTGGGCGGCCTGCTGATCGGCACGATCGTGACCGGCCTGTTCGTGGCCATTTCGATGACCACCGGCGGCGGCGCTTGGGACAACGCCAAGAAGTACATCGAAGACGGCCACTTCGGCGGCAAGGGCAGCGAGGCGCACAAGGCGGCAGTGACCGGCGATACCGTTGGCGATCCCTACAAGGACACCGCCGGTCCGGCGATCAATCCGCTGATCAAGATCATCAACATCGTGGCACTGCTGCTGGTGCCCCTGCTGTAGATCCACGCCATGCGCAAACCCGTAGAGTCGAG
>NZ_JAWIRT010000032.1:0-24498 GCF_036320045.1 Stenotrophomonas sp. SMYL20
CCCCGGTAGTGCCGGCCGCTGGTCGGCGTCGCCGTGCGATGGGATCACTGCGGTTGCCGGCCAGCGGCCGGCACTACCGGTCCAGGGTTTCCCAGGGGAACCGTGGTAGTGCGTCCACCGCCTGTTCCAGCCGCCGCGACCAGTTCTGGTGAATATCGGCATACAACGCCGAATCCGCGCCCAGCCGCAGCTGCTGGCCGATGCGCAGCTCGCCGTCGCGCAGCAGCGCCAGATCGATCGGCAGGCCCACCGACAGGTTGGAACGGATGGTGGAGTCCAGCGAGACGATCGCCGTACGCGCGGCATCCTCCAGGTGTGTGGCCGGGCTGAGGATGCGGTCGAGGATAGGTTTGCCGTACTTGGACTCACCGATCTGCAGGTACGGCGTCTCCGGCGAAGCAGCGATGGCGTTGCCGAGCGGGTAGATCATGTACAGCCCGGGCCGCTCGCCGGCGATCTGGCCGCCGAAGATCAGCGTGGCCTGGGTGTTGACCCCGTCATGGCCGTGTTCGCTGTGGCTGCTGTGCACCTGGCTGTCCACCAGCAGCTGGCCGACGTACTCGGCGGCTTCGAACAGATGGGCCATGTCGCGCAGGTTGGGCGTGCGCCGTTCGTCGGCATCGCGCCCCAGGCGCGACACCAGCAGCTGGGTGGTGGCCAGGTTGCCAGCCGCCATCAGTACGTAGGCTGCCTGGCCGGGGTACTCGAACACGTGCAGCTTGCGGTGCACGCGCACATCGTCCAGCGAGGCATTGGTCCGGGTGTCGGCGGCGAAGACCAGGCCCTCGTCCACCTCGATTCCAACGCAATAGGTCATGTCGGTGCCCTATCATGTGCGTCCCGGATTGTAGGCAGGCCGCCGTGACGACGGCATGTCCACGCCCCCCCAAGTGCCGTCACCTGAACCGCATGACCACCGTGCTCCTGAGCCTGGGCAGCAACGTCCAGCCCCGTCGCTACCTCCACGCCGCGGTGGCGGCCCTGCGCGAGCGCTTCGGCGCGCTGCAGGTGTCGCCCGCCTACCGTACCGCCGCGGTCGGCTTCGATGGCCCGGCCTTCCTCAACAATGCGGTGGCGATCGAAACCGACCTGCCGCTGCAGGAACTGGACGACTGGCTGCATGCGCTGGAAGACGCACACGGCCGCGACCGTAGCGGGCCGCGCTTCTCCGACCGGACCCTGGACATCGACGTGGTGTTCTACGGGGATCTGGTGGTGGAAGGTCCCGGCCACCTGCGCATTCCGCGCCCGGAGCTGAAGCACGCCTTCGTGCTGAAGCCGCTGGCCGACATCGCGCCGGGCTTCATCGACCCGGTCAGCGGGCAGGACCTGGCAACGCTGTGGCGTGCGCACAGACAGTTTGGCGAGGCGTTCGAGGTCGTGGACCTCGGATGACGGAGGTTGCCGGCCAGCGGCCGGCACTACCTCAACTGACCGTACGCCCACCATCCACGCGCAGGGTGTGGCCGGTGACGAAGCTGGCTTCGGCCACCAGCCAGTAGACCGCCTCCGCGATCTCCTCGACCGTGCCGATCCGTGCCAGCGGCGTGCGTGCCAACAGCGCCTCGCGGGCGAAATCGTCCTTGCCCTGTTCCGGCCACAGGATCGCCCCCGGCGCTACCGCATTGACCCGCACTTTCGGCGCCAGCTCCAGCGCCAGCGAGCGGGTGGCCATCTCCAGCGCGGCCTTGGCCATGGTGTAGGCGATGTGGTCGCGCATCGGGTCGGTGCCGTGCAGGTCGGTCAGGTTGACGATGCAGCCCTGCTGGCGGCGCAGGTAGGGCGCCGCCGCCTGTGACAGCAGCAGCGGCGCGCGTGCATTGACCGCATACAGCTCGTCCATCGCCTCGGCGGTGACCTGGCCGAGCGGGGTGGGGAAGAAGTTGGAGGCGTTGTTGACCAGTGCATCCAGTCGCCCGAAGTGGGTGACGGCCTGCTCCACCAGGTCGGCCAGGGCGTCGGCGTCGCGCAGGTCGGCCTGCAGGGCCAGCACGCTGCCCGGGCGCACGTTGTCGAAATCGAACGCGGCCTGCTGCAGCTCCGCGCTGGAGGTGTTGGCGTGCAGCACCACCGACCAGCCACAGGCATGGAACTGGCGGGCGATGGCTGCACCGATCCGGCGCGCGCTGCCGGTGATCAGGACCACGGGGTGGGTGTCGCTCATCGAGGGTCCTCCAAGGCTCGGCTATCCTGTGCACCATTGTCACCGCATTCGAAGACGCCATGCAGCCCACCTTCCCCTTGCCCGAAGCCGATGCCCTGGCCCACAGCGACCAGCTGGCCGCCGCCCTGCGCGCCGAAATCCTTGCGCAGGGCGGGGCGATGCCGTTCTCGCGCTTCATGGAACTGTGCCTGTACACCCCCGGCTGGGGCTATTACAGCGCCGGCGCCAGCAAGTTCGGTGGCAGCGGTGACTTCACCACCGCGCCCGAGCTCGGCAGCCTGTTCGCCGGCAGCGTGGCCAATGCGCTGGCGCCGGTGTTCGCCCAGCTGGGTACGCAGGCGCGCATGCTGGAGCTCGGCGGTGGTACCGGCGCCTTCGCCGAGGCGGTGCTGCTGCGCCTGGCCGAGCTCGACGCACTGCCGTCGCGCTACGCCATCCTCGAACCCAGTGCGGACCTGCGCGAGCGCCAGCAGCAGCGCCTGCAGCAGAACCTGCCGGCCGAGCTGGCGGCGCGCGTGGACTGGGTCGACCGCCCGTTCGAGGAGGACTGGGAGGGCGTGGTGTTTGCCAACGAGGTGATCGACGCGCTGCCGACCCCGCGCTTCCTGATCCGCGATGGCGAGGTCTACGAGGAAACCGTCGAGCTGGATGCCGAAGGCAACTTCATCCGCGGCGCGCAGCCGGCCGACATCCTGCTCAATGGCGCGGTACGCCACATCGAGCGCTACCTGGAAAAGCCCTTCGCCGAGGGCTACCGCTCCGAAGTGCTGCCGCAGCTGCCGTACTGGCTGCAGGCGGTCGCCGGTGGCCTGCAGCGTGGCGCGATGCTGTTCGTCGACTACGGTTACAACCGCGGCGAGTTCTACCAGCACGACCGCGACGATGGCACCGTGCGTGCGTTCTACCGCCACCACGTGCACAACGACGTGCATCGCTGGCCGGGCCTGCAGGACATCACGGCGTCGGTGGATTTCACCGCGATGGCCGAGGCCGGCATGCACGGCGGTTTCGAGCTGGCCGGTTACTGCAGCCAGGCCAGTTTCCTGCTTGGCAACGGCCTGGACCAGGTGCTGCTGCTGGCCGAGGAACGCACCGATGAAGTGGGGCGCATCCAGCTGCGCGACCAGGTGAAGAAGTTGACCCTGCCGACGGAGATGGGCGAGCGCTTCCAGGCTATCGGCCTGCAGCGTGGCGTCGACTTCGAACCGGCCTTCGAGCTGGGTGATCTGAGCTGGCGCCTGTGAGCCACGCGTTGCCGGTGATCAAGCCGCTGCGGCGACCCCGGCTCTGGGCCGCGCTGTGGGCGGCGGCAGTACTGCTGGTGATCGTGGTCTGCCTGATCCCACCACCGCCGATTCCGTTGCCGGAAAACAGCGACAAGGGCGAACACTTCCTCGCCTATTTCATCCTGGCCGGCAGCGCGGTGCAGCTGTTCCGTCGGGGCCGCCCGCTGCTGTGGGTGGGCGTGGGCCTGGTGCTGATGGGCATCGGCATCGAGTTCGCGCAGGGCGCGCTGACCAGCAACCGCATGGCCGACCCGATGGATGCGCTGGCCAACACCATTGGCGTGCTGGCCGGCATGGCCACCGCACTGACCCCGATGCGCGACCTGCTGCTGCGCTGGCGCGGGTAAAGGCGTGCCAACCAAGGTTGGCACCTACCGGTAGATCCACGCCATGCGCGGATGGAATCCGTAGATCCACGCCATGCGTGGATGAACTGCCCGGGGTGCCGACCAAGGCCGGCACCCACCAGGACAGACCTGCCGTCATTTCCCCAGCGTGACCTCATCCAGCACCCACATCGCCGGGCGCGTGTCGCCGGTGAAGTTGATGCACAGATCACCCGTGCCCTGGGTGTCCTTCGGCAGCGTCGCACGCAGGGTCACGAAGCCATCGGCATCGGGCTTGGCCGGCAACGCTACTTCGGCCAGCACCTTGCCGCTGCAGTCGCCGCGACGCACCAGCATCTCCCCATGCGCGCGCTTGGCCTTCTCGAAGCGACGCTTGGGCTCGTCGTGGGCCAGCTGGAAGTAGTACGGAATACGGCCCGCGCGGACTTCCACGCTGCCGACGCCGTCCAGCTGTGCCTGTGGCCAGCGCCAGCACGGCTGGAAGATGTCCACGTTGAACACCGCACGCGTTCCCTCGCGCGGGCCATCGTCTTCCAAGCGCAGCACCAGCCCCTTCTTGCCCACGCAGCTGAGCAGTTCATCACTGCGGCGGCTGAGCAGCGATTGCGCAGTGAAGTCCGCAACCGTCGGCTTCGCCGCCAGCATCTGGCCCTGGTAGAACCCGGCGGCCTGCACGGCGGCGGGCAGCTGCGCCGTCAGCGGCTGCTGGTACAGCGGCGACTGCGCGGTCACCGGCTGTCCGTCGGTGCTGTAGCGCACCTCATAGCCCAGCGGATTGGCCAGCGACACGGTCACGGTGTTCTTCGCACGATCATCGGTGTAGTCCACGACTACTTCGAACGGGGTCTGCGCATAGGCCAGGCCCCAGGCACGGTAGCGCTGCAGCTGTGCCGGCAGGCGTGCGAGGAAATCGCGGAAGTCGCGGTGTTCCGGCGTGCTCCAACCGGTCTCGGCCACAGCGGCCAGGCGCGGGAACAGGTTGTGCTGCAGGCGCGCATAGCTGCGCGTGTGCTCGGTGAACATGTTGGCCTGCAGGCCGAGGATGTGCCCGCGCTTGTCGGCGGCCAGTTCTGCCGGCACCGGCTCGAAGTTGTACAGCTTGCCGAGATTGACCTGGGTCGGACGGCCCGGCGGTTCGTTCGGCGAGGCGGTCTGCAGGTAGTCCAGGTACAGGTAGCCGACCGGCGACATGATCACGTCATGGCCGGCACTGGCTGCAGCCAGGCCACCTTCGGTGCCCTGCCACGACATCACCGTGGCCTGGGGCGGCAGCCCGCCTTCGAGGATCTCGTCCCAGCCGATCAGGCGCCGGTCGTGTTCCTCCAGGAAGGTCTCCAGGCGCTTGATGATGTGGCTCTGCATGGCCATCTCATCCTTGATGCCCAGTGCACGCATGCGCTGCTGCACCTGCCTGGAGGCTTCCCACTGGTCCTTCACCGCCTCGTCGCCACCCACGTGCACGTACTTGGCCGGGAACAGTTCGATCACTTCCTCCAGCACGTTCTCGAGGAAGGTGACGGTGCTGTCTTCCACGTTGAACAGGTTCGGGAACACGCCCCATTCGCTGATCGGCTTCAGCGGGGTATTGATCGAACCCAGCTCCGGATACGCGGCGATCGCTGCGGTCGCGTGCCCCGGCACATCGATTTCCGGAATCACCTGGATATGCAGCTTGGCGGCATAGGCGATCACTTCGCGGATCTGGTCCTGCGTGTAGAAGCCGCAGTACGGATGCTCCTGGCCGCTGACCGGATCGATGCCGCCATCGCCGGCCGGCAGGCGGCAGCTGCCCACTTCGGTCAGCTTCGGGTAGCGCTTGATCTCCATGCGCCAGCCCTGGTCATCGGTGAGGTGCCAGTGGAAGGTGTTGAGCTTGTGCGCAGCCATTGCGTCGAGCACGCGCTTGATCTCGTCAAGGCTCTGGAAATGCCGTGCCGAGTCGAGCATGAAACCGCGCCAGCTGAAGCGTGGCGCATCCTGGATCTGCACCGCTGGCAGCACCCCGTTGCTGCCGCCGGTGGCGAGCTGGGCGAGCGTGGTCGCGCCATAGAACAGGCCGGTTTCGTTGCCGGCCTGGATCAGCACGCCCTGCGCGGTGCTCTCCAGCGTGTAGCTTTCGCCGCTGTCGCGGAAGGTGGGCACGATCTGGAAGCGGATGCTGCCGGTCTTGGCTGCAGCCTTGCCCTTGGCCAGGACCAGGCGCGGGCCACCACTGCGGGCCAGCAGGTCGGCGAACTGGGCGGCGACGCGCTGCGCGACTTCGCCTTCGGCCTGCAGCACGGTATCGGCGCGGACGGTGATGCCGCTGCCCTGGCCGCGCTGCACGGTGGCCGGGGCCGGAATCAGCATCAGGCTGCCGGCACGCAGCTGCGGACCGGGTGCTTCAGCGGCAGGCGTGGGATCGGCGGCGAGCGCCGGCAGTGCCGGCAGCAGGGCGAGCAGGCTGCCCAGCAGCACTGCGCTGCGCATCCGGGCGCGGGAAGGCTTGACCATCGGAACGACTCCTTGGAACGGTGCGATGAACGCTATACATGAAAAACGCCGGGCCCGGAATGACCCAGGCCCGGCGTGCGTGCACGACTCGGCGATGTTGCCGCCGCTGGATCAGTACTTGAAGCGGAAGTTGAGGTAGTACTGGCGGCCGTTGCTGTAGAACGAGGTCGGGATGGCCGCGGTCTGGTAGTACTTGTAGGTCGGGTTGTTGAGGTTGAGCGCATCGAAGCTGATGCTCAGCCAGTCGGTGGCCTTGTAGCTCAGCGATGCCGACAGCGTGCCGAAGTCATCCTGGTAGTACGGGTTGGCACCGGACAGGCCGATCAGGAACGACGAACGGCGCGTGTAGCTGACGCGTGCACCGAAGGTGTCGTTCTCGAAGTAGGCACCCACGTTGTAGGTGTTCTTCGAAGTGCCGAGCAGGTTGTCGGTTCCATCGGCCCAGGTGTGCTCGGTGCTGCCATCAGCGTAGGTGTAATTGGCGTTGACGCCGAAGTACTCGCCGATCGGCTGCTCGTAGGCCACTTCGATACCGCGCACCTTGCCGTCGGCGTTCTTCGGACGCGAGATGTCGTACTCCTCGAGCTGGTTGGTCAGCTCGCTGAACAGCATCTGCTTCTCGGTGCTGAAGGCCACGTAGTCCTTCAGGCGCATCGAGTACGCACCGACCGACAGCATGCCGCGCGGCATGAAGTACCACTCCAGGTTGGCGTCGAAGTTGGTCGAGATCACCGGCTTCAGTTTCGGATTGCCGCCGCCGCCCTTTCGGTTCAGATCCGAGCCGTACGAAGACGCACCCAGTGCGGAGTAGTCGGGCAGGGTCTGGGTCTGCGAGGCGGCGAGGCGCAGCACCAGGTCGTCGCGCAGGTCGTACTTGAAGTTCGCGCTCGGCAGCACGCGGTTGTGCTTGTTCTCGAAGGCTTCGCGGGTCCACGCACCGAACAGGCTCTTCACGTCCGGCACGGTCGAGCCCATGGCGGTGGCGTAGGTATCGATGTCCTGCTTGATGTTGACGTAGCGCAGGCCGACGTTACCGCTCCAGCGGTCGCCGCTGAAGTTGCCCTGCACGTAGGCGGCGAAGTTCTTTTCGGTCACCTTCCATTCGGCGCCATAGTTGTGGCGGCCATCCGGCCCGTCATTGCCCGACAGCCATTCGGAGTTGTTGGTCACCGCATTACGCAGTGCTGCCGGGGTGTAGTACCAGATGTTGCGTGGGAAGTTGCCGCCGATGTCGCCAGCGAAGCCACCCGGGTAGTTGGCGGTGGGGCTGCCGCGGAGGGCGTCCCAGATGTTGCCTGGGGTGGCGCCTTCCGGCGACTTTGCTTCACGCGTGTGGTCGGCGTAGCGCGCGCCGAAATCGATCGAGCTCAGCACGCCTGCGTTGAAGTACTGGCTGAAATCGACGTTGGCCCACTTTTCCTTGTCGATCGCAGTGACCTGCTGGTTGCCCCAGGTGCCGCCCCAGCTGGCGCCGGCAGGGCTGATATCGCCCCCCACATTCCAGTCCACCGGCGAGCCGTTGCCATGGGTGGTCCAGCTGGCGCCGCCACCCTTTGCAGTCAACAGCTCGGCGATGTACTGGCGCGGCGTTTCGCCAGTGCCCTTGGTGGTACCGGCCTGGAACTTCGCAGTCAGGTTTTCGCTGACCTGCCAGTCGGCATCCAGGGTGATGTAGTTGGTCTTGGCCGTCGACTCGCGGTAGATCATGTCGTACACCGCGTAGTTGGTGTCGGGCATGCCCTTGTAGCTGGCCTGCGTCAGCACGCCATCCTTCACCACATAGCCCGGATCAGGCGCCTGCGACTTGCCGAAGCTGTTGCCGAACATCATGAAGTTGCGGTTGTAGTTGTTGGCTTTCAGCTTGGAGCTGAAGCCGCTGAGTACGAAGCTCAGATCATCGGTCGGCTTGAACTGCAGCGAGACCAGGCCACCCGTACGCTTGCGGGTCTGCTCGAACAGGGTTGAGCCCAGCAGGCCCGGAACCTGTACGCCGAGCAGATCCGGGTTGGTCTTGGCCACCGGATCGTTGGCTTCGATAGTGAAGAAGCCACCCGGAATTTCCTGCGCTTCGCGGCGCAGCTCGCGCTTCTGGCTGAAGGCCTGCAGCATCACGCCGAAGGTGCCTTCATCGTTCTTGTAGTTGAACAGCGCCGACAGCTGCGGGTCGTTCGACTTGGCCTGGTCCGAGCGCACCGCGCCGATCGAGCCTTCCGCGGTGAACTGCTTGGAGAATTCCAGCGGCTTGCGGGTGATGATGTTGACGGTACCGGTGGTGCCGCCGTCCTGCAGCTTTGCCTGCGAGGACTTGTTCACTTCCACCGAGCTGACCAGTTCCGACGGCAGCAGCGAGTAGCTGACGCTGCGGCCGACGTTGTTGCCCTGGCTGAGCACGAACCAGTCGGCCGAGCCGACGGTATGGCCGTTGATCAGGGTCTGGGTCAGGCTCGGGCTGGTGCCGCGCAGGCTGACACGGTCGGCTTCGTCGAAGCCGCCTTCGTCGGCGCTGGACGAGCTGATGTTCACACCCGGCAGGCGCTGCAGGGTGTCGGCGACGTTGTGCGCGGGCAGCTTGCCCACGTCTTCGGCGGTGACCACTTCCACGCGCGCATTGGCTTCGCGCTTGGTATCCAGCGATTTTTCCATCGAACCACGGATGCCGGTGACCTGCACGGTATCCAGGTCGGTGGCGGTCTGGGTGGCCTGCTGCGCGTGCGCGCTGAAGGCGAGGCAGCTGACGATGGCGGCCGAAAGCAGGGTCTTGCGGGTGTTCATGATGTCTCTCCTCATCACTCGATTGGATGCCGGCGGCGGTGTTCGATTACGGTTGCGATGACATGCGCGGGGCGGCGGCGAAGTCCCGTGCGTTGGCGTGCCACGTACTGCGTGCTGCGATTGCGTTGAAGCCTGTTGCGGTGTCAGGCGGCCGACTGCTGCAGGTACCAGCTGGCAGCGCCGACCACGCCCAGCTGGCCGTGCTCGACGACCTTCACCGGGATGCGTGCCAGCGCTTCGCCCATCGGTCCCTTCTGCAGGTAGCGTTCGACGAAAGTGCTGGCGTGCAGGTATTCACGGATCTGCGGCAGGATGCCGCCGGCCAGGTAGACGCCACCGTGGGCGCCGTAGAACAGCGCCATGTCGCCGATGGTGCTGCCGAGCAGGCCGCAGAACACATCCAGCGCCTGGCGCGCATGTGCATCGCTGTCGGCCATGGCCGCAGCGGTGACCGCGTCGGGGCTGGCCAGGGTCGGCGCCTGGCCCTGCAGTGCGCACACCGCGCGGTACAGGTTCATCAGGCCCGGGCCGGAGATCGCGTGTTCGATCGACACGTGCGCGCGGTCGCGCTGCATGTGGCGGACGATGGCCATTTCCAGTTCGGTGCTGGCGGCCAGGGTCGGTTGCCCGGCTTCGGTCGGGAGCACGACCGGGCCGTGCGCGGTAGGGATCCACAGCGCGGCGCCGAGGCCGGTGCCGGGGCCGACCACCAGGGTCGGGCCGCGGGCGGCGGTTTCCGGTCCGCACAGGTGCAGCACGCCACTGGCGTCAACCTGCGCGGCGGCGTAGGCCACGGCTTCGAAGTCGTTGACGATGTAGACCCGCTGCAGGCCGACGTCGGCTTCCACCTGGCGCGCCGACAGCGGCCACGGCAGGTTGGCGGTGATCACCGTGCCGTCCTCGCGGGCGTAGCCGGCACTGGCGACCACGCAATGCGTGGGCCGCGGGCCTTCGCCGAGGAAGTCGGACAGGATCGCGCTGAGGCCGACATGGTCGGCGTTGCGGTATTTGCGGTACTCCAGCACCTGCACCGGATGGGCGGCATCACCGCTGGCCTGGACCCGGGCCACGCGCACATGGGTGCCACCGACGTCGGCGGCCAGGAACGTCGGCGCGACTCGGGACAGGACATGGGCCGGGGCGGGGTGGCTGGCGGTCACGCGGGCTCCTGCTGCAGGTGGGGCCGGCCCGGATCGGGGGCGGCGATTGGGGCGGAGTCTGTAACCCCGCTGACAACGATGTCAACGAGTTCGTGACACTTTCGTTGCTGCATCGCAACGAATGCGACATGCAGTAAACGTTTACATGGCGTGAGTGCGGGTTTCACGTGGGAACCGTTGCCGCACATGGGCCAAGGCCTTCGGCGCATTCAGCACGATGCGTTGCGATCGGGTTGCGCAGTGCAGCACGAGGTTCACAGGGCTGCGCGTGGAAGTTGACAAACCGCGGCTGTCCATCGAAAGAATGTGACAACGTTGTTCCCAGCCACTCTCCGACGCCGCGTTCTGCGGCCGTCGCCGCAGGAGCCCTCCTGATGTCCGCCGTCCCCGCTGCAAGCGCGCGCCCGAACGTGGCCACCTCCATCGCCATCGTTGGCGTGTTGTTCTTCCTGATCGGCTTCTTCACCTGGCTCAACGGCCCGCTGATCACCTTCGTCAAGCTCGCCTTTGAACTCAGCGAGGTCGGCGCCTTCCTGGTGCTGATGGTGTTCTACCTGTCCTACTTCTTCCTGGCCCTGCCGGCGTCCTGGATCCTGCGCCGCACCGGCATGAAAAAGGGCCTCAGCCTGAGCCTGCTGGTGATGGCCGGTGGTGCTGCGTTGTTCGGTGAGTTCGCCACCCAGCGCTGGTACCCGGGCGCGCTTGGCGGCCTGTTCGTGATCGGCAGCGGCCTGGCCCTGCTGCAGACTGCGATCAACCCCTACATCTCCATCCTCGGCCCGATCGAGACGGCGGCACGCCGCATCGCGCTGATGGGCATCTGCAACAAGATCGCCGGCATGCTCGCCCCGGTGCTGATCGGTACCGTGGTGCTGCATGGCATCGGTGATCTGTCGGCCACGGTGGCCGCTGCCGATGAAGCCACCAAGGCGCAGTTGTTGAACGAATTCGCAGCCAAGATCCATGCGCCGTACCTGGCCATGGCCGGTCTGCTGGTGCTGCTGGCGGTGGCCGTGCTGTTCTCGCCGCTGCCGGAAATCAAGTCGTCCGAAGCCAACGCCACGCCGGCGGCTGCCGGTGCCGCCGAGCGCCGCAGCATCTTCCAGTTCCCGCACCTGTGGCTGGGCGTGCTGTGCCTGTTCGTCTACGTGGGCGTGGAGGTGATGGCCGGTGATGCGATTGGTACTTACGGGCATGGCTTCGACCTGCCGCTGGACCAGACCAAGATGTTCACCTCGCTTACCCTTGGCGCGATGCTGGTCGGCTATGTGGTCGGCCTGCTGTTGATCCCCAAGGTCGTTTCGCAGTCGCGCTACCTGACCATTTCGGCGGTGCTGGGCGTGGTGTTCTGCCTGGGCGCCTGGGCCACCCACGGCTATGTATCGGTGGCCTTCGTGGCCCTGCTGGGCTTCGCCAACGCCATGATGTGGCCGGCGATCTTCCCGCTGGCGATCCGCGGCCTGGGCCGCTTCACCGAAACCGGCTCGGCCCTGCTGGTGATGGGCATTGCCGGTGGCGCGATCATTCCGCAGCTGTTCGCAGTGCTCAAGCAGCACATCGACTTCCAGCTGGTGTTCGTGTTGCTGATGGTGCCGTGCTACCTGTACATCCTGTTCTACTCGGTGGTCGGCCACCGCGCCGGCCTGCCGCAGGACAAGGCCTGATCGGCGATGATGGACGGCAGCCAACCCCAGGGAAAACCCATGCGCAGAGCGACCATCAAGGACGTTGCGGAAAAGGCCAAGGTCTCGCTGAAGACGGTCTCGCGGGTGATCAACAACGAGCCTTCGGTGATGCAGGCCACCCGTGCGCGGGTGCTGCGTGCCATCGCTGAACTCGATTACGAACCCGATCCATCCGCGCGCAACCTGCGCAGCGGCACCACCTTCGTGATCGGGCTGGTCTACGACAACCCGAACCCGTACCACATCATCGGCGTGCAGAACGGCGTGCTGGCCGCGTGCCGCGAGACCGGCTTCGGCCTGCAGATCCATCCCTGCGATTCCAGCTCGCCGCTGCTGGCCGATGAACTGGCCGACTGGGTACAGCGTTCGCGCCTGGCCGGGTTGGTGCTGACCGCACCGATGTCCGAGCGCCGCGACCTGATCCAGGCGCTGACCGCGCGCGGCATCAAGCTGGTGCGCATCATTGCGGCCACTGAAGACCCGGCCGATGGTGCCTGCGTGTTCGTCGACGACCGCGAGGCCGCCTACGAGATCACCGAGCACCTGATCCAGCTGGGCCACCAGCGCATCGGCTTCCTCTGGGGCGGCATCTCGCACCGCTCATCGGGCGAACGCTATGCCGGTTACGAAGCCGCGCTGAAGGACTACGGCATGACCGTGGACAAGCACCTGGTGGTGCAGGGCGACTACACCTTCGACGACGGTTTCCGCGGCGCGCGCCGCCTGCTGGCGCTGCGCGAGCCGCCCACGGCCATCTTCGGTTCCAACGACGAAATCGCCGCCGGTGTGCTGGCCGCCGCCAAGTCGGCCGGCATGAACGTGCCGTATGACCTGTCCATCGCCGGTTTCGAGGACAGCCCGTTCTCGCGCCAGTCGTGGCCGCCGCTGACCACCGCCAAGCAGGCCACCGAAGACATCGCCCGCCACGCCGCGCGCCTGCTGATCGCACAGCTGCGCAGCGACGCCTATGACGATGCGCCGGCACCGCTGCACAACCAGGGCTTCGTGCCGCAGCTGGTGGTGCGCGGTTCGACCGCGCCGATGCGCCCGGCCGGCGCACGCCCCCTTCCTTCCGATCCTGCCTGAGCCTGCCATGTCGCTGTCAGACCCCACGTCCACCCTGATGTTCGCCGAGGCCGCTGAAGCGGCCGACGTGGTCGCGCGCCAGTTCTCGCGCAACCACGCCACCATGGAAACCCTGGCCGCCAGCCTGCGTGCGGCGCCGCCGCCGTTCGTGGTCACCTGCGCACGCGGCAGCTCCGACCATGCCGCCACCTATGGCAAGTACCTGCTGGAAACCCAGCTGGGCCTGGTGGTCGCATCGGCTTCGCCGTCGGTGGGTTCGGTCTATGCCGCACCGCTGCAGCTGCGTGGCGCGCTGTTCATCGTCATCTCGCAGTCGGGCAAGAGCCCGGACCTGCTGCGCAACGCGGAAGCTGCCAAGGCCGCCGGCGCGCGCGTGATCGCACTGGTCAACGTCGAGGATTCGCCGCTGGCGCAGCTGGCCGATACGGTCATTCCGCTGCACGCCGGTGCCGAGAAGAGTGTGGCGGCGACCAAGAGCTACCTGGCGTCGCTGGCTGCGCTGCTGCAGCTGGCTGCCTACTGGAAGCAGGACGCAAGCCTGCGTGCGGCGCTGGACCTGCTGCCGGACGCGATGCGCGAGGCCTGGCAGTGCGACTGGACGCCGGTGACCGAGGGCCTGGTCGAGGCGACCAACCTGTTCGTGCTCGGCCGTGGCCTGGGCCTGGGCGCGGCGCAGGAAGCTGCACTGAAGTTCAAGGAAACCTGCAGCCTGCATGCCGAAGCCTACAGCTCGGCTGAAGTGAAGCATGGCCCGATGGCGCTGGTCGACCGCGGTTTCCCGGTGCTGGCCTTTGCCCAGCCGGATGAAACCGGCGCCGGCACCCGTGCCGTCGTCGAGGAATTCACCGCGCGCGGTGCACAGGTGTGGATGGCCGGTGCCGGTGGCAACCTGCCGGTAGCGGCCGCGCCGCATCCGCTGTGCGCACCGCTGCTGACCGTGCAGAGCTTCTACCGCGCGATCAACGCGCTGGCGCTGCGTCGTGGCTTCAATCCGGATCTGCCGCCGCACCTGAACAAGGTCACGGAGACGGTGTGATGGCCACGGTCCTGCGCAATGCCCGCATCCTGGCAGGCGACGAATTCCGCGATGATCTGGCGGTGGTGATCGAGCACGGCCGCATCAGTGCGCTGCTGCCCGATGTAGCGCCGCAGCTGGGCCAGGCCGCCGAGCAGGTTGATCTGGGCGGTGGCTGGCTGCTGCCCGGTTTCATCGATGTGCAGGTCAATGGTGGCGGCGGCGCGCTGTTCAACAACACGCCGGACGTGGCGGCACTGCGCACCATCGCGCAGGCGCACCGCCGCTTCGGTACCACCGCGATGCTGCCGACGCTGATCAGCGACGACGTGGGCGTGATGCGTGAAGCCATCGATGCGATGCGCGAGGCGATCGCGCAGGGTGTGCCAGGCGTGATCGGCATCCATCTGGAAGGACCGTACATCGCGCCGGCCCGCAAGGGTACGCACGATGCCAGCAAGTTCCGTGTGCCAGACGAAGCAGAGATCGCGCTGGCCGCATCGCTGGACAACGGTGTGACACTGCTGACGCTGGCACCGGAACGCGTGCCGCTGGAGACCATTCGCGCGCTGGTCGAGCGCGGCGTGGTCGTTGCCGCTGGGCATACCGCAGGCACCTACGAAGAGATCCGCGCCGGTCTGGATGCAGGCGTGCGTGGCTTCACCCACCTGTACAACGCGATGTCGCCGCTGCAGGGCCGTGAGCCCGGCGCGGTGGGCGCTGCGCTGGAAGACCGCGACAGCTGGATCGGCATCATCGTCGATGGCGTGCATGTGCATCCGGCCAGCCTGCGCGTGGCGCTGGCAGCCAAACCGCGTGGTCGCCTGCTGCTGGTCACCGATGCGATGCCGCCGGTTGGCGCCGACGATCCCAGTTACGTGCTGTACGGCGAAACCATCACCGCCATCGATGGCGTGGTGCGCAATGCCGCCGGTTCGCTGGCGGGCTCGGCGCTGGACATGGCCACCGCGGTGCGCAACACCGTGCAGCTGCTCGGCCAGCCACTGGCCGAAGCCGCGCGCATGGCCTCGACCTATCCGGCGCAGTTCCTCAACGTCGACGACCGCCTCGGCCACATCGCCGAGGGCTACCAGGCCGACCTGGTCCTGTTGGATGACGCCCTGCAGGTGCGTGGTACCTGGATTGCCGGACAGTACGAGGCCGCCTGATGGCCGATCCCTTGAAGGGAAGTATGCCGCCGCGCCGCCTGGGCTCGATCGATGCCCTGCGCGGCATCACCGTGGCGGCAATGCTGCTGGTCAACAACCCGGGTGACTTGAGCGCGGTGTTCGCACCGCTGCGCCATTCGGAATGGCATGGCTGCACGCCCACCGACCTGGTGTTCCCGTTCTTCCTGTTCCTGGTAGGTGTGTCGATGGCCTTCAGCGTGGCACCACGCGCGCTGGATGCGGCGGCACGGCCGGCATTGGCGCGCGGCGTGCTGGAGCGTGCGCTGCGCATCCTGGTGGCCGGCGCGTTGCTGCACCTGTTGATCTGGTGGGCACTGCATACCCATCATTTCCGCATATGGGGCGTGCTGCAGCGGATTGCAGTATGCGCGGCGCTGGTGGGCGTACTGGCGGTGTATGCGCGTCCGCGCGCACAGGCGGCCGTACTGGTCAGTCTGCTGGTGGGGTATGCCGTACTGCTGCTGGGCGTCGGCGATCTGGCGCCGTGGACCAATCCGGCCAGTCGTCTGGATACCACGCTGTTCGCACCGTGGATCTACCAGTGGCATGCCGATACCGGGCTGGGCCATGACCCGGAAGGACTGCTGAGCACGCTGGGGGCGCTGGCCAGTACCGTGCTCGGCCTGATTGCAGGTGGCCTGCTGCGCAACGGGCGTTCGGCGGCATTGGCCGGGCTGGGCGTGGCGACCGCTGTGCTCGGCCTGTTGCTGGCCATCGTGTTGCCGCTGAACAAACAGCTGTGGACGCCCAGTTACGTGCTGTGGACGGGCGGTCTTGCGGCGCTGGCGCTGTGGCTGGGCCACGTGCTGATCGACCAGAAGGGCTGGCCCGCGCTGGGCCGGCGCTTCGGTGTCAACGCGATCACCGCGTACCTGGGGGCATCGGTGATGTCGGTGGTGTTGATGGCGACCGGCGCCTGGGGCTGGATCTGGCAGCAGCTGGCCACGGCGATGCCGCAGGCGCTGGAACTGGCGTCGATGCTGCAGGCGCTGGTGTTCGTCGCACTGTGGTGGGGCGTGGCGTGGTGGCTGGACCGGCGGAAGATCTATCTGAAGATCTGACCCCATCCGCCAACGGCATCCACGCATGGCGTGGATCTACCAGGTGCCATGAGTGAATCGATTGGCGATGCAGGGTCAGTAGATCCACGCCATGCGTGGATGCTTTGCGCTTGATTCCCACCTGCCGAAAAAATGAACGATTTCAGCCACATCACATTGGCGTGAGGGCCGGGCGATTTCACATCTGAACTGTGATTCTCTGCACGCAAGTTCACCTGTCGAAACGGTTCACCACACGGCAGACTGCAAGCGCAGTGCCGCACATACGCAGTTCCTGATTTCCCGTCCAGGAGTGCCCCATGTCCCGTGCCGTTCCGCGTGCGTTCCGCCCGCGCCGCCTTGCTGTTTCCGTGTTGCAGGCCCTCGCCGTTCCGTCCCTGCTTCTGACGACCGCCAGCGTCGCCTGGGCCGGCTGTAACAACTCGACACCGACCGCCGGCCAGACGGTCACCTGTAATGCCAACGCACCGAATCCGCAGACCACTCCCGTTACCGCCAGTGGCGCGGCTGGCGTCACCGTCAACGTCGGCAATGGTGCCCAGTTGCAGCAGAGTGGTGGTGGATCGGCCCTCGTGCTGGTCGGTGCCGGTGGTCACCTGCTGTCAAACCAGGGCGCGATCAGTTCGGTGGGCGGTGCGGCCGTGCAGCTTGGGGGCGGCAGCCGCGTCGACAACCGCGGCAGCATCAGCACCGGCAACAACATTGCCCTGCAGTTCATCGGCGGCGGTAACAGCGTGCTGGTCAATCGGGGAACGATCAGTGGTCAGACCGGCGTGCAGTTCGATGCGGGCAACGATCGCCTCGAGATGCAGGCCGGCAGCATCACCGGAGGCGTCCTGCAGGGCGATGGAAACGATGTGCTGCTGCTCAGTGACGGCACGATCGACAGCGTCGACCAGGGCGGTGGCGATGACCAGATGACCGTCACCGGCGGCACCGTCACCGGCGTGGTGGTGCAGGGCAGTGGCCGCGATGATTTCGTCATGAGTGGCGGCACGATCGGCGCGCTGCAGCAGGGCGACAACATCGATACCTTCCGCATGAGCGGTGGCCGCATCGTCGGTGCGTTCGAGGATGGCGACCAGGCCTGGATGACCGCTGGCCGCATCGGCCGCGTCAACATGAAGCTGGACAAGAATCTGTGGGATCAGTCCGGCGGCATCGTTGAGGGCAACGTGGTCACCGGCTTCGACACCGACACCATCATCATCTCGGGTACGGCCTACATCGGCGGCAACATCAGTGTCAGTGGTGGTGCCGACAGCGTGACCATCACCGACGGCACCGTGCGCGGCCAGGTACTGCTCAGCACCGGCAACGACACCTTCAACTGGAACGGCGGCGGCATCGTCTACGGCGCGATCGACATGGGGCCGGACAACGACGTGGCCAACCTCAGCAACCTCAACCAGGGCAACCTTGGTGCAGTGCCGCTGTTCGACGGTGGCAGTGGCATCGATCAGCTCAACTTCAACAACGTCAAGGCTGCGGGCGTGGGACGCTTCCAGAACTGGGAGACAATCAGCCTGGCCAACAGCACCGAGCTGACCTTCGATGGTGATCTGGTGCTGGGTGACAGCGGAACCGGCACCGGCACGCTCACGGTGGATGACACCAGCACTGTCTACGCGGGCAGTGGCGGCTATGCCGTCCGTCCGTTCAACAGTGGCACACTGGTGGAGATGGTCAATGCCGGGCGCATCGACCTGACCGGTACCGGCGCTGGCGACGTGTTCACAGTGCGTGGCAACTACCGCGGTGACGGCGGTGGCCTGTACCTGCGTACCGTGCTCGGCGCGGACAATTCCACCAGCGATCGACTGGTGATCGATGGCGGTGCCGCCACCGGCACGACCGGCATCGGCGTCATCAACGCTGGAGGCAGTGGAGCGGCCACGTTGGCCGATGGCATCCTGGTGGTGCAGGCCTTGAATGGTGGTCGCACCGCGCCGGGCGCGTTTTCGCTGTTCGCACCGGTGGCAGCCGGTGCCTACGAGTACTTCCTGTTCAAGGGCGGTGTCAGTGCCGGTACCAGCGAGAACTGGTACCTGCGCTCGACCGTGGTGGCCGGCCCGGCACCGGCGCCCAACGGAAGCGGTATCAATGGCGTGCCGCCGCCGCCGACGCCACCCGTCGCACCCCCACCACCGATCACCCCGGCACCGCCACCGCCGCCCGAAGGTGCCACCGATCCGGATCTGACCGCAGGCGAGACCGCACCGCCACCACCGCCGCCGGAACCCGTGCCGGTGGCGCCGCCCAGTGATCCGGCGGTGCCGGACGTACCGGTGGCGGGTGGCAGCCTACCCGGTACCGGTGCGCCGCCGACGCCGGGCGCGCGCCCCGCCGAGGGCGCAGTGGTGCCGCTGTACCGCGTGGAAACCGCCACCTACGCCGTGGTGCCGCCGCTGCTGCGCGAGACCTCGCTGGCCAGCCTCGGCACGTTCCATGAGCGGCAGGGCGAACAACGCCTGCTGTACAACCAGGGTGCATTCCGCACCGCCTGGGGCCGGTTGGTGGGCCAGAGCAGCGAGATCCATTGGAAGGGGGATGCGAAGCCCGGCTTCGATGGCGATGTGATGGGCCTGCAGGCAGGCCTCGATGTGTGGGCCACGGCCAATGACAGCCATCGCAATCAGATCGGCGTGTTCGTCGGCCGCACCCGCGCGCAGGGCAAGACCACCGGCCTGGCACTCGGCTGGGAGAACGTACAGGTGGGACAGAACCGCTTGGACGACAAGCACGTGGGCCTGTACTGGACGTTCACCGACAGCAGCGGGGGTTACATCGACGCCGTGGCGATGCAGAGCCGCTACGACGGCCGCGTGCGTTCTTCGCGTGGACTCGGCTTCGGGATCAAGGGCGATGGCACCAGTGTGTCGGTGGAGGCGGGCAAGCCGCTGCTGCACCTCGGTCAGTCCGTATGGTGGCTGGAACCGCAGGTACAGGTGATCTGGCAACGCACCGTGCTGGACGACCGCCGCGATGAAGTATCGAGCGTGCGTTTCGACAACGACAATGCCTGGACCGGCCGCATCGGCCTGCGCCTGGCCGGCGACTACCAGTTGGCCGACAACGGCTGGCAACCGTACTTCAAGCTCAACTACTGGCATGGCCGTTCCGGCGAGGACCGCGTCAGCTTCGACAACGACACGATCATCAATTCGCAGCGCTCGCGTGCACTGGAAGCCGGCGTAGGTGTGGTCGGGCGCTTCAACCGCACCATCAGCGCCTATGCCGTGGCCGACTACACGCGCGAGCTGGGCGGCGACCGCAACGAGAAGCGCCGCATCATCGAAGGCAACATCGGCCTGCGCGCGGACTGGTGACCATCGCAGGCTTGGGTAGGTGCCGACCTGGGTCGGCACTCATCCCGTCACCGCCATGCTCCGCTCTGGTAGGTGTCGACCTTGGTCGACACGAATCCATCGGTGCCATTACCCCGCGCATGCACCCGGCGCCACCAGCGCGCTGGCATGATCGGCCAACACCACTACCGCGTGCAGCAGGCCTTCCTCTACCTGCGGCGGACACTGCGCCTGCGCATCGTCCGTCTCGCGCGCCGACTGTGCAGCCAGCAGTACCCCGCCGCACGCAGACAATGCTGCCAAGCAGCGCGTCGCCTCCGCCAGTTCCCGGCCACGCACATCGCTGAGTTGCCGTTCGCGCCAGACCTGACCATCGGCGGCGTGGCTTTGCGCGATGCCGTGCAACCGGGCGAAGAAGGCCGGCGGCGGAGCGTGTTCATGGGCTTCTGTGAGCGCATCTTCCAGCGCTTCGGCTGCGGCATTGGAGAGCTGCAGGCCGGGCATTGCGGCACCGAGCAGTACATGCAGACGTGGGTAGGTGGGGTAGAGCGTGGTCATGGCAGCAACCTCACAAGGCTGGGCCACCTGCAGGGATGCAAGGTGGCGGGCGGTGCGGGTTGGCGTGCCGGTGAAGCTACCCAAAGGAAACGAAGCCGGCGGATCGGAAGGATCCCCACGCACCGCCCGCCGCAGGACGACGGACGGTGCATTATTCGAGCCCGCGACATGGTCGCAAGCCCGACTTCAGGTAGCTTCATTCAGGACGCCAATCCCGGCCAGCGCAGGAGGCGCCGACGGAGGCAACCTTCTCGCGTTCTACGTGGCGATGACATGGGCAAAGTTGCAATCTACTGATCGCGTGCAAGCTGTCTTGCTGCAATCCGCGGCGGGGCCAGATACGACAGTCCGCGCATGGCGAAAGCCATCACCTGCGGGCTATGCTGTGCGCCTGCCTCAACGACAAGGAAACGTCACATGCAGGTTCGCAAGGGAGTGCGTCGCATTGGTGCGCTGGTGATCGCGCTGGTGGCTGCCAACGCCATGGCCGATACGCCCAAGGCAATCGAGGTGCCCTCGCCGGAGGCGGAGGCCGAGATCCTCAACCTGCTTGAACGGCAGGCGCTGTATCGCGACCGGGTGGACTGGCCTGGCACCCGCACACGACTGCAATCGGTGCAGGGTGACCCCGTGAAGCGGCTGGCGTTTCTGCGCGAAGCCATTGCGGTCAGCACGGGCAATCATGGCGTATGGACGACGACCCAGCGCCAGAGCGAATCCCTTGCGCGCGCGCAGCAGGTCGGCGCCGCCGCCGTGGAAAGGGCCAAGGCCGCCGATGCGGTGGATGCGCGCATCGGCTGGTTGGTCATCGAGGGATATGCCTCCACGCCCGGCGCGACGCCACAGGAAGCGTTCCGCCAGAACATCCAGCGCGCCGCGCGGTGGCAGCAGGTCATCCGCAGCAAGGACGACGGCATGCGCTGTGGCTGGATCGTCGACCTGCGTGACAACAGCGGTGGCAACATGTGGCCGATGCTGCTGGGCATGGCACCGCTGCTGCGCACCTCGGTGGTGAACAACGAAGATGTGGGGTCGTTCGAAACCGCACAGGGGCCGGAGCGCTGGACGTTGACCGCGACCGCCGTGCAGCGTGCAGGCAAGCCGGTGCTGGACTTCGGCCAGACCGGCTATTTGCTGCGGCAGCCTGGCGCGCCGGTGGCGGTGCTGTTCGGACAGCGTACCGGCAGTTCGGGCGAGGCCTCGGCGCTGGCGTGGCGTGGCCGTGCGCAGACGCGCAGCTTCGGCCAGCCGACGGCAGGGGTCTCGACTGGCAACAACGTGCGCACACTGGCCGATGGCAGCCGCCTGTTGTTGACCACCACCGTGATGCGCGACCGCAATGATCGTGGTGATGGGTTGAAGATCGAGCCTGACCAGCGCATCGAGGGTGATGCCGCCACTTTGGCCGCCGCCCAAGCCTGGCTGCTGGCCCAACCCGCCTGCCAGGGCCGCTGATCCATGATCCTGATCGGCCAGCAGGAGCGGGTGGTGGTGGTCGGCCCAACCGAAGCCCACCACTGCCTGCGCTGCCAGACGGAAACCGAGTTCGCCCCCCAACTGCGCTACAGGATGGCGCGCATCGACCTGCTGTTTGGCCTCACCTACCATCGCCGCTACGAGCTGGCCTGCAGCCGGTGCGGGCACGGCTGGGTGCTGGATACCGAGACCATGGACCAGCAGCTGGGTGGGGTGCCGATCCCGTGGCGGCACCGCTTCGGCCTGCCGCTGATGCTGGTGCTGGTGGCCGGTCTGGCGGCGCTGGGCTGGCTGTGGCGTCATGGATTCCTCGGTTGAGGAGCGGGCCTGTTAAAGTCTGCCCTGCAATCACGTACCGGAACCGACCATGGACCACGACACCCCGTTCGAACCCCTCAACGACCTCGAGGTGCGCCTGCTGCAGGCTCAGGACGGCACGCTGACCGCAGCGCAGTTCCTCGATGGACTGCTGACCTCGACGGCGTTCGTGCTGCTGGACAAGGCCATTGGCGAAGACGGCGCCTGGGACGAGAGCATCTCGCCGCTGGTGCTGACCAGCGAGAGCGGTGAGCCGATGTTCGCGGTGTTCACCGCCCCCGAGCGCGCCGGCCTGTGGCACGAGCAGCTGCCGCAGTTTGCGCATGCCATGCCGATTGCGGTGCATGCGCTGTTGGCCGGTATCGGCGACGGCGTCGGCCTGGTGCTGAACCCGGGCCTGGACGTGGGCATGGAGATGATTCCCGATGCCGTGGCCCAGCTGAAGCAGCGTGCGGCGGCGATCACCCGTGGGATGGCGCACTGAATCCAGGGATTGTCTGGTTGCCGGCCAGCGGCCGGCACTACCCGTGATGCCGGACGGCGGCGATGGCTTGCAAGTGCGTCCTGTTCAATGGAGAGGAGCATCGTGGGCAAGCGTTCTAACCGATCGCTGTGGGTCTATGAGATCGGCCTTCTTGCGGGTTTGGCACTGGCAGCTGCGTTCATCACCCGGTTCAATCCGGTGGAGACGCTCCGGTTGGGTGGTTGGCTCTTCCTCTTGATGCAACCTATCTTGTTGGGTGCTCATGCAGTCGACCACTTCTCGCGCAAGCGTCGTCGATAGACGGGCGATGTGAAGGTGCCGGCCAGCGGCCGGCACTACCAGGGCTTCAGCGGGCGGCGGCGATGGCTTTCACCCGCGCCTTGGCCAGTGCTTCGCCGATGGCGGGGCCCTTCAGATGCGTGGTATCCAGATCCCGCGCCTGCACTGACAGCGCCGCCTGGTGCAGGCGCTTGAGCGTTTCGCCCTGTGGGTAGTCGGCATCCTCGAAACCGAGCCGGCCGCGCTTGTCGGCCTCGCAGCACAGCGCGATACGAGCCACGCGCTCTGGCCTGCGCAGCGCATCGCAGCGGCCCAGCAGTTCCAGCACAGTGGCATCGCGCAGTTCGCCGATGCGGTGCACGTTCAAGTGCTCGCGGCAGACCGCTTCGGCCAGTTGCTGGTGCTCGGTGGGAATCTTCAACCGCGCGCACAATGCCTTCAGAGGTTTGATGCCGCGCTGCTCGTGCATGATGTGGCGTGGCCATTCCTCCGGCGGGGTCAGGCCCTTGCCGAGGTCGTGGGTGAGGGCAGCGAAGCCGACCAGGTCATCACCCGGTGCCAGTTTCGCGGCCATGTCGCTGACCATTTCCTGGTGGATGCCGGTGTCGACTTCCGGATGGAATTCGGCACGCTGCGGCACGCCATACAGCGCTTCCAGCTCGGGCAGGATCGGGCCCAACGCATGCGCAGCGTGCAGCGTGCGCAGGAAGGCGGAGGGCCGTTCACTGACCAGCGCCTTGCGCAGTTCCTGCCAGACGCGTTCCGGCACCAGCGCGTCCAGCTCGCCACTGGCGGCGACCTCGCGCATCAGCGCCATGGTCTCTTCGGCGACGGTGAAGCCCAGTGGCGCGAAGCGCGCCATGAAGCGCGCCGCGCGCAGCACGCGCAGTGGATCTTCCACGAACGCCGGGCCGACGTGGCGCAGCACGCGCTGCTCAAGATCGCGAACGCCACCGTAAGGATCGACCAGCGTGCCGGTTTCCTCATCGCAGGCGATCGCGTTGATGGTGAAGTCGCGGCGCTGCAGGTCCTCTTCCAGCGTCACCGCCGGATCGGCATCGACCACGAAGCCGCGATAGCCACGGCCGGATTTGCGCTCGGTGCGAGCCAGCGCGTACTCCTCACCCGTCTTCGGATGCAGGAACACCGGGAAATCGCGGCCGACGGCGGTGTAGCCCTGCGATTCCATCTGCGGGGGCGTGGCGCCGACGACGACCCAGTCACGGTCGCCGGCCGGGCGCTGCAGCAGGCGGTCGCGCACGGCGCCGCCGACAAGATAGATCTTCATGGGGGGATGATCGCACGGTAGGTGCATGAGCATCGGTAGTGCCGGCCGCTGGCCGGCAACCCTTGGACAATGGCGGTTGCCGGCCAGCGGCCGCCCCGGGCGCCCCCCCCGCGCGCGCCCCCCCCCCCCCCCCCCCCGGGGGCCCCCCCCCCCCCCCCCGCCACTACCGATGAAGAGGAATCACGGCAGGCCGCGCCACTCCGGCACGAACAGGCCGGCCAGGAACCACAGGCCGTAGACGATCCACAGGCAGAGGAAGTACAGCTTGATCTGCGCTTCGTCCCACAGGCTGCCCCAGCTGTCGACGAAGGCCAGCGACTTCCAGCCTTCCATCCAGGCCGCGCCACCCCAGCGCAGCACCCAGGTGGCGAACAGGCTCCAGGCGGCGAATATCCCGATCCAGGCCAGCAGGCTCATCGCTTTCCCCTCCCCGGGAAACGGATGCCGGGTAGTGGCGGGCGCGGGGCGGCCCCCCCGGGGGTAATGGCGCCGCCCCGCCCCGGGCGGCCCCCCCCGCGGGGGGTCACA
>NZ_JAWIRT010000032.1:24508-34344 GCF_036320045.1 Stenotrophomonas sp. SMYL20
CCGGGTAGTGCCGGCCGCTGGCCGGCAACCCTTGGATAATGGCCGAAGCCGGCCAGCGGCCGGCACGACCGCAGTGCGATCAATCGCCGCCCTGGTCAGCGTTGGCGGCGCAGCTGAAGCTCTTGCGCTTGTCCACCAGGCGGCCCATCAGACGGTCGCTCAGAGGCAGCGCATCACCATTGAGGCGCCAGTCGTAGATCACGCTGAAGGCCAGCACGCGGGCGACGTACTCGCGGGTTTCCTTGTAGCTGATGGTCTCGATCCACAGGTCCGGGTCATAACCCGGGCGCTGGCCCTGCCAACGCGCGGTCGGGGTCGGGCCGGCGTTGTAGGCGGCGATGGTCACGTACGGCAGACCGTCGTACTTGTTCATCAGCTGGCGCAGATAGGCGGTACCGATGGCGATGTTGGTGTCCGGGTCGTACAGGCTGTCGGCGCCGCCGTAGCCGGTCAGGCCGATCGACTTGGCCACGCCGGCACCGGTGGCCGGCAGCACCTGCATCAGGCCCATGGCGTTGGCAGGCGAGCGCGCGCGCGGGGTGAAGGTGCTCTCGGCGCGGATCTCTGCCGCCACCCAGGCCGGATCGATCGCGTTGCGTGCCGATTCGCGGCGGATGGTGGCGTCGTGGTGCAGCGGGAAGCGCAGGTCATACAGGCGCTGTTCCTGCGGCTGCTTGCCGAGTGCGAACACGGCGCGGTCGAACCAGCCATTGTCCTGCGCCACGCGAACGGCGAGGCGGCGCTGGGTGTCATCGAAGCGCGACAGCGCACTGTTCCATTCGGCCACGGCCCAGCCGGCGCGGTCGATCTGGTACAGCGCCATCGCGCGCTGGATGGCTGGGTCGCGCGCGATCACCGCCTGTGCCTGCGCGCTGTCGTTCGGCTTCCACGGGCACAGCGTGTAGCCCTGCTGCAGTTTGTCGGCGGCGAGGAAACCATGGAAGGTCGGTGCGCGCGCGGCCTCGCGGAACAGCGGCTGCGCCTGTTGGGCCTGGCCGGTCTTCTCCAGCATGCGGCCTTCGAAGTAGCGCCAGCGCGGGTCGCTGCGCTGCTTGCTGCCCATCTTGCGGATCGCGGTCAGCGCTGCCGGCCAGTCGCCGCGCGACATCGCTTCGCGCACGCGCCATTCGTGCAGGCGTTCGTCGTACGCCGATTCCGGCACCGCATTGAGACGGCGCGCCGAATCGGGCAGGTAGGACGCCACCGTCCACAGTGCGATCTGGTACAGCACCTGGCCCTGCTGGTCGGCACTCAGGCCCAGTGCCTGCGCGTACTGCGGCAGCTGCTGTTCGGTGGCGCCGGGATCGGCCTTGGCCAGCTTGGCCAGGCCATCAGTGGCGATGCGCCGGCTGCGCTCGTTGCGCGGCCAGTTCAATGCGCTGGCATTGGGCTTGTCGACAAAGGCGGCGTAATTGTTGGCCAGCGCCAGGTCGGTGGCAGGCAGGCCCCGTGCGGCGCTGCGCATCACAGCGGGTTGCTGGGCGTCGGCGGCGGCATCGATGCGTTCCCAGCGCAGCGCGTCGCTCAGACCACCCTGCGCCTGCAGCACGGCGAAAACGGCATCACAGCCGTCCGGCAGCGACTTGCCGTTCTTGCGCCACAGATCCTGCGCTTCGCTGATCCACTGCGGATCAACCTTGCCGGTCACCTGGCGCGCGGTCAGCTGCGCACAGCGCAGGCCGGCGTTGTCGGTGGGCGCCCAGTTGGCGAGCAGGGTCGGCCAGTCCTGGCGGCGTGCGACCGAGGGCAGCCACACGCTGCGGAAGGTGGTAGCCACGGCCTGGCCGTCGTAGCGCTTGAGGAAGGCCTGCGCCTGCGCGGTATCGACGGTGTCGATGTTGCGGCGCAGGTTGGCGTACTCCAGCCAGCCGTATGCAGGATGGCGGCTGAGTGCGGCGGCTTGGCCGGGATCGAACTGGCCGCGTTCGGCGGCAGCGATCGCGGCCTTCAGCTGCGCGTTCTGGGCGTCGAGGGACTGGGCATTGGCGCAGCCGATCAGCAGCGTGGTGGCCAAGGGCAGCAGGGACAGGGCGGTCGAAGAGCGTCGGGTCATGGCGGGCAGCATAGCGGGCAATGGCTGAATTCAGTTTCGCATTGCGTGCACGCGATGGGTCGGCAACGGCAGCTGAATGCTCGTGCTGCAGGCACTGCCTCGCGAGCCTGCGGGCGACGTAGTGTCGAGCTTGGGCGAACGGCCCGGCTGCAGGGAGCGGCACATGGCGTTCAGTAGCGCAGGAAGAAGCGGCCCGCTGGCGGACATCAATGTCACGCCACTGGTGGATGTGATGCTGGTGCTGTTGATCATCTTCATCGTGACCGCGCCGATCGTGGCCCGGCCGATAGCCGTGCAGTTGCCACAGGCCACCGATCGCGTGGTCGACCGTCCCGAACCGCCACCGCCGATCGAGCTGCGCCTGGACGCTGCCAACCAGCTCAGCTGGAATGGCCAGCCGATGGTGATCAGTGAGCTGCAGGCGCGCCTGCAGGCACAGGCGGGCGAACATGCCGGCAACCTGCCGGAGCTGCGTATCGCCACCGATCCGGCGGCCGAATACGAAGGCATGGCGAGGATTCTGGCCGCAGCCGAGGCGACCGGCATGGAGCGCATTGCGTTCGTGCGGTAGTGCGATGTCTCACTGCCGCTCATGCGGTGATTGCTGCATGAGCGGCGCTTCCCCTGCTGACAGCGTCGCATCCAGGATCCGCAGAAAGGCCATTTCAATCTGCGCTGGAACCGGGGTTGGATGTGCTCGCCACCTTCCGGTCCCAGCGGCACGTTCAACGTCGAAAGCAGTCAACTCGGCTCTCTCGAAATCCACCACAACCGTCAATCCCTCTCCCGAGGCCAAGGCCGCATCGCTGGGAGAGGGGCAGTTGTTGCACTCGATCACGCCGCCTGCTCTCGATTCGCCCGCCAGGGAAAAAAGCAGCGTCATCACCGTCGTGACACCCAGCACCGCACTCACCGCTTTCATGATCGACCCTCCCGCGAATGGCTGGAGGTGCGAGTCTGCGCTGGATCGACTAGCGGCGCCTTCTGAAAGAGGGAATTTCAAACTATTCCTGAAACGGTCCGGCAAAGACCTTTTCCATGAATGTGGCAGCCCCCGGCGCGCGCTGTCGCAGCCGGCATCAAGGCTGCCTGTCGTGAACAATATCGTCCGGTCATAACCTGCAGTCATCTGACGCAATCGGCCTGCAATTGCGTCAATTCCGCGTGAAAGAGTGTCGATCATCACGCCGCGATTTTTACCACTTGTTTACAAAGGAGACGGCGCCGCCATGCAGGGAGGGAGTGCGGCAGCCCTTGTCCCGACATTCCTTTGGAGAGAGAGCGAATGAATCACCTGCACCACCGCCCTTTGGCGGTTGCCGTCGCGCTGTGCGTGATGACCCTGGCACCGTTGGGTGCCGCTGCACAATCCACCACCAACCTCGATGCGGTGGAAGTCACCGGTACCCGCATCAAGCGCGCTGAAGTCGAAGGCCAGGTGCCGATCCAGACGCTGACCCGCGGTGATATCGAACGCACCGGCCTGACCTCGATCGGCGAAGTGCTGCAGCAGCTCACCGGTTCCGGTTCCGCGCTCAATGCCAAGTTCAATTCGTCCGGCAACTTCGGCTTCCCGCCCGATGGCAGTGGTGTAGGTGCTGGCTCGGCGCAGGTGGACCTGCGCCATCTGGGCGCCAAGCGCGTGCTGGTGCTGGTTGACGGCATCCGCTGGGTCAATGAGTCGTCCGCCTCCGGTGTGGGCTCGGCCACCGACCTCAACACCATTCCGCTGGCCATCGTCGAGCGCATCGAAGTGCTCGAAGATGGCGCGTCGTCGCTGTATGGCTCCGATGCCATTGCCGGCGTGGTCAACATCATCACCCGCCGTGATTTCGATGGCGGCCAGGTGACCCTGAACTACGGCGAGTACAGCAAGGGCGATGGCACGCAGAAGGGCGTGGACCTGGCCTGGGGCAAGAGCGGCGACCGCTTCAGCCTGTTCCTCGGCGCCAGCTGGACCAAGCAGGATCCGGTGTTCGCCAAGGACCGCGAGCAGTCGCGCTTCCCGATTCCCGGCACCGGCCTGGCCTTCGGCAGCGGTGGCATTCCGCAGGGCCGTTTCATGTTCACCGACCCGAACACCGGTGCGGTGCAGAACATCGTGCCCAATACCGGCGTGAGCAACCCGCGCTACGACGGCAGTGCCGGCTGCGCGCGCACCGATGACTATCACTGCTTCACCAGTGCTGATCGCTTCAACTTCGCCGAATACAACATGGTGCTGACACCGTCGGAGCGTAAAGGCCTGTTCGGTCAGTTCCGCTTCGACATCACCGACAACGTGCAGTGGTACGTCAAGGCACTGGGCAACCGCCGTGAGTCGACCAACCAGGCCGGCCCGGAGCCGCTGTTCTTCGGTCCCGATGGCGCCACCGGCAATCCGCTGGCCGACAACATCACCGTGTCTGCGCTCAACCCGTACAACCCGTTCGGCTTCGACCTGGTCTCGGGTGACAACCTGAGCCTGATCGGTCGCCGTCCAGTAGAAGGCGGCGCGCGCGTGTTCAAGCAGGAAGTGGACACCACGTATTTCGCCACCGGCTTCGTCGGCAACTTCCAAGCGGCTGACCGCAGCTGGTACTGGGACGTCAACGGCATGTACAGCAAGAACAAGGCCGAACAGACCAACTACGGCAGCTACAACATCTACAACGTCAACATGGCGCTGGGCGATCCGTCCGTCTGTGCGGCGACGCCGGGCTGCGTGCCGCTGAACATCTTCGGCGGTGCCGGTTCGATCACTCCGGACATGCTGAAGTGGATCCAGCCGGTGGTGCGTGACCGCAGCCAGAACGAACTGAGCCTGTTCACCGCCAACCTGTCCAGCGACCTGTTCACGCTGCCGGCCGGCCCGGTGTCGTTCGCTACCGGCTTCGAGTATCGCAAGTACGAGGGTTCGTACCAGCCCGATCCGCTGACGGTGGCGGGCCACTACAACGGCGTGCCTTCGCAGCCGACATCCGGCTCGTATGACGTCAACGAGGCCTACCTGGAGTTGAGCGTGCCGATCTTCGCCGACTCTTCATTCGGCAAGAAGCTGGACCTGAGCCTGGCCGGGCGCTATTCGGACTACTCGACCTTCGGTGGCGAGTTCACGCCCAAGTACGGCCTGCGTTGGCAGGTGACCGACGATTTCGTGCTGCGCACGACCTATGCCGAGGGCTTCCGTGCACCGTCGATTGGTGAGTTGTACGGTTCGGCCGCGCGTGCCGACCTGCAGTTGTTCGATCCATGCTCGGTGGGCCTGGGCGGTACGCCGCCGCGCGGCAGCGCCGCCAACTGTGCCGCGCTGGGCGTGCCGGCCGGCTTCCAGCAGGCCAACTCGCAGATCTCGGTGACCACCGGCGGCAACCGCGAGCTGGATCCGGAGCGCTCGCGCAGTTTCAGTGCCGGATTCGTGTGGAGCCCGTGGTTTGGCAACAACACCTCGTGGTCCGAGCGCTTCGACGTGGAGGTGACCTTCTATCGCCATGCCATCGATGGCGCGATTCAAGCGATCAACGCGCAGACCCAGCTGGACCTGTGCGTGGAAACGCTGGATCCTATCTACTGCGATGGGATCACCCGCGCCAATACCGGTGCAGTGAGCAGCTTCAACAACCGCCTGACCAATCTCGGCTCGATCAAGACCGATGGCTGGGACGTGGATCTGTTCTGGACGTTGCCGCAGAGCTCGATCGGCCAGTTCAAGCTGGGCTGGAAGAACACGTTCGTCGGCCGCTACGAGGCCACCGGTGCGGCGGGCCAGAAGCAGCCGCAGAAGCCGGGCGTGGAAGTGGCCGACAGCTCGATTCCGGAATGGACCAGCAATGCCAGCATCGGCTGGACGCTGGACCGCTGGAGTGCCAACTGGACCGTTCGGCATATCTCCGAATTGACCGAGAACTGCGGTGACGCCTCTGTATTCCCGGTCTGCAGCAACCAGGCCGCAGGCACCAATACGCTGTCGGCCACCACCTTCCATGACATGCAGGTGGGCTACAAGATCGACTGGATGAAGGGGCTGCAGCTGACCGCTGGCCTGAACAACGTGTTCGACAAGGATCCGCCGATCTGCCTGTCGTGCTCGTTGAACGGTTACGACGCTTCGACCTATGACATCCCGCGTGGCCGCTACTGGTACCTGCGCGCGGACCTGCGTTTCTGATGAAGGGACGGCGCCGGGCTCAGCCCGGCGCCGTTGCAGCGTCGAGCCATGCTCGACTCCATGAAGGTGGTCAATCCGGAATGTCCTGTTCCGGGTCATCCTGTTCAAGGCTGGCACGGCGGAACGCGGTGCGTGCCCATCCCAGCCCGGCCATGATCATCATCGGCCCGACCGCGAAACCAGGCAGTGAGGGAATGCGGAACTGTGGCAGCGTTTGGACCAGCAGGTTGTACAGGATCCAGGCCACCAGGATCAGGCCGATCCCCGCGCACAACAGTCCGAACAGCACCTGTGGAATGCCCATTGCCAATCCCAGCGCGCGCTCGGAGCGGGTAGGAGTGGGGATGGCGCGCAGTTCACGGCCCAGATCGAACCAGAACAGGATCGCTGCGGGCAGGCCGATCAGCAGAAGCAGGATGAAGTAGCCATTGCCTGTAGCGACCATCAGCGGCAGCGAAGAGAACAGGGCCACGAGCGATAGACCGAGTTTCGTGCGGGTGCGCATGGCCGGTCGTCCTTGAGGGGGAAGGCGCGAGGTATCCGTCTGCGCGACGCTACACCTGCAAGGGCAGCGCGGCAACGGGGGCGCTGGGCGCCCCCGTTGTGGTGTCGAGCCGTGCTCGACGACCCCGTGTGATCGAGTCGAGCATGGCTCGACGCTACAAGGCCGGTTGGATCAGAACGCCCAGGTGAACGTCAGCGAGCCATTGCGGCCGTCGCCGTAGGCACCGTAGCCGGTGATCTGCGAGTAGTACTTCTTGTCCAGCAGGTTGTTGAGGTTGGCCTGCACGCTGAACTCCGGCGAGATGCGGTAGCGCACGAAGGCACTGACCAGCGCGTAGCCTTCCTGTTCGAAACGGCCCACTACCGGCGCAGCGTAGTAGATGCGGTTCTGCCAGTTGGCACCGCCGCCGACGGTCAGTTCCTGCAGCGATTGCGGGGTGTAGCTGGTGAACAGCTTCAGCGCGGTCTGCGGCAGGTTGGTGTTGATGTCGGCGCCGTTGATGTCCTTGGCCACGTAACGTGAAGCACCGAAGGTCGCGTTCCAGCCCGGTGCCAGTTCGCCGTTCACTTCGAACTCGAAGCCGCGGCTGACGGTGCCACGTGCAGCGATGTAGGCGGTCTCGTTCATTTGCCCGTCGACCTTGTCCATGGTTTCCTGGCCAACGTTGTCCTGCTCGATGCGGAACACTGCCACGGATGCATTCAGCCGGTTGTCGAACCACGCGCCCTTGACGCCGACTTCGTAGCTCTTGCCATCGACCGGATCGAGGTAGCTGCCCTGCTTGTTGCGCAGCGTCTGCGGCTGGAAGATCTCGGTATAGCTGGCGTAGGCGGAGTAGGTATCGTTGATGTCGTAGACCAGGCCGGCATACGGCGTGGTCACTTTGTGCGAGCGGTCGTTGCCTTCGTCTTCGCTCTTCCAGTCGGTGTAGCGCGCACCGATGATCAGCTTCAGTGGATCAGCCAGCGACAGGCGTGCGGCGGCATAGCCGGCCTTCTGGGTGATGGTGCCCTGGCTGGCAAGCTTCAGCGGTCGCCAGTTCGGCTGCGGGAAATCACCGGTCCAGCCGAAGTAGCTGGCCAGCGGCAGGTACTGTGCATTCGGATCGTTGAAGTCAGGCTGGAAATCACCATAGTTGGCGAACTCACGCTTGTTGTAGCTCAGGCCGGCCATGAACTGGTGCTCGCGGCCGAACAGCTGGAACGGCCCATCGATGTAGCCATCGATGCCATCAACCTTGCGCTCGGTGTTGTAGAAGCCGGCCATCGGCGTGATGCCGGCGCCCGTGGTCTTGTTGAACGCGGTGTAGGCCGGATAGAACAGCTTGTCGTCGGCCTTGGTGCGGTCGTGGGTGGCGCCGATCTTGAACTTCCAGCCGTTGCTGAAGGCATGCTGCAGGGTGGCGAACGCACGCTTGCTGGTGGTGTCCCAGTAGGTCCAGTCCGGCGACGGATTGAACGAGGTCGGATAGTTGGTCGGGCTGCCATCGGCGTACCACATCGGGAAGCCGCCCCAGGTCGCGCCGTTGGCGCGCTTCTGCTGGTAGTCGTAGCCCACGCTGAGCTGCGTGTCCGGGGTCAGGTCGGCGTCGATGACGGCATAACCCAGCGTCTTGCGCTGGTTGTAGCGGTCCATCTGACCATCGGTGTCCAGGTAGCTGCCGATCACCCGGCCGCGCACCGTGCCACTGGCGTTCAGCGCCGTGCCCACGTCCACGGTGGTGCGCGTGCGGCCCCAACTGCCGACGTTCACCGAGATGCTGCCGGTCAGTTCTGCGCTGTCTGCGTGTTTGCGGATGAGGTTCACCGAGGCGGACGGATTGCCGGCACCGCTGAGCAGGCCGGTAGCGCCGCGTACCACTTCCACGCGGTCGTACAGCGCAAGATCGAGGCCGGAATCGCCGTAGCTCCAGTTCTGCACCATCTGCGTCGGCAGGCCATCGAACTGGTAGGCATCGATGTAGAAGCCACGCGCGTAGAACTCGGTGCGCTCGCTGTCGGACTGGGTGCTGGTCACGCCGGTGGTGTTGGCCAGCACGTCGATGATGTCGTCCAGCTTCTGATCTTCGATGCGCTGGTGGCTGATGATGCTGACCGACTGCGGGATCTCGCGCGGTGCCAGATCGAAGCGGGTACCGGCCGAGGTGCGGCGCACCGAATAGCCTTCGGCACGTTCGCCCTTGACCACCACCTTGTCCAGCGTGGTCGGATCGGCGGCGGTGTCGGCGAAGGCGGCCGGGGCCACGGCGCAGAGAACGGCAAGCACGGCAACGGACAGCCGCTGCGGCTGCAGGGTACGGAAGGCGGGACGGGTCATGGGGGTCCTGGACGAGCACGCGCGTTCGGCCGGCATCCAGGAGGCGAGGCGCTACGGGTAGGGGAAGGGCGGGCAGGCCGTCCTGGCACCACCGGAAACGAAAGAAATGGTAATACGAACTATTCCTATTTACAAATCATGAACGGTTCGGTGCGCGGGTGCGCCGCGGCGATCAGCGCAGCAACGGCAACGGGTTGCGGGGGCCGTTCGTGCCGTAGATGCCCCAGTGCAGATGCGGCGGCGTGCCTTTGGCATTGCCGCTGTCGCCCACGTGGCCGAGCAGGTCACCGGCCCGCACCACCTGGCCGCGCGCCAGGCCCTCGGCCCAGCCTTCCAGATGCGCGTAGTAGTAGCGTTCCCGCCCGGGCCCGATCACCCAGACCTGGCGACCACCGAGGCCGCGTTCGCTGACATCCGCGATGACGCCGGCAGTGACGCTGCGCACCGGCGTGCCGCGCTGGGCGAAGATGTCGATGCCGGCGTGGGAGCGGTCGCGGCCGCGCGGCGCGCCGAAGGTATCGGCGATCTGGCGGGGGCGCACACCCTCCACCGGCACCGGGAGTTCGGTGGCCGGCGGCATCTGCGCGAGTGTCCACAGCATCTTTGGTGCGGCGGCCCAGGGACTGTTCCACAACGCCATCATCGCAACGACGGCAATGGCCAGCCACAGACCGCGCAGCAGCCAGCGGCGCAGGCGACCGGCAGGAGAGGACGGAGTGCTCATGGTCTCCGACTGTAGCGGGGGGGCCCGGGGGGGGGGGGGGGGGGGGGGGGGGGGAGGCCGCGCGCCGCGGGGGGGCGCGGGCCAGACCGCG
>NZ_JAWIRT010000032.1:34354-41382 GCF_036320045.1 Stenotrophomonas sp. SMYL20
AGGAGAGGACGGAGTGCTCATGGTCTCCGACTGTAGCGTCGAGCCATGCTCGACGGCTGCTGCTCTGCGGTAAAAGCGCAGTCGAGCATGGCTCGACGCTACAGAACCGGTGCCAGCGGGACCTCGAAACTCCGCTTCAAGGTGCCCAGTGCCACCGAGGTACGGAAACGCTCGATGTTGTCATCGCCACCGAACAAGCGCTCGGTGATCGCCTCGTACTCTTCCATCGACGCCGCCGAAAGCAACAGCAGGAAATCGCCATCGCCGGTGATCGAGTAGCACTGCTGCACGGCCGGGTCGTCCTGTACGCGGCGCTTGAACGGCGCCACCCGCTCGCGCTGCTCGCTGACCACGCGCACCTCGACGATGATGGTCAGCGGCCGCCCGACCTTGGCGGCGGCGACCACCGCTACATTGGCCGCGATCACGCCGCTGTCCTGCAGGCGCTTGATGCGGCGCTGCACGGCCGGGGTGGACAGGTGCACGGCCTCGGCGATTTCGCGCTGCGGCAGGGTGTTGTCCCGCTGCAGCAGGTCGAGGATGGCGCGGTCGAAACTGTCGAGCACGGGGGCGATGGCCATGGCGAGCAGAAGTTGCACGAACGGGCCGTCAATTGAGCCAAGTGCTCGGCGCCGGCGCAATAGACTTTGCGCATGCAGACCTCACGACTCGCGCCGATGTTGCCGGCGCTGGCGGTGCTCGGCTCGGTCACCTCGCTGGCCATCGGCACCTCCTACGCAAAACACCTGTTCCCGCTGATCGGTGCCCAGGGCACCAGCGCGCTGCGCGTGGGCTTTTCGGCGCTGTTGCTGCTGCTGTTCTGGCGGCCATGGCGCTGGAAGACCAGCCGCGTGGATGCGATCACCATCCTGCGCTACGGGCTCACCCTGGGCCTGATGAACCTGCTGTTCTACATGGCCCTGCGCACGATTCCCTTCGGCATCGCGGTGGCCATCGAGTTCACCGGGCCGCTGACGGTGGCGATGCTGTCATCACGGCGACCGATCGACTTCCTGTGGGTGGGCTGCGCGGCGGTGGGGCTGCTGTTGCTGTTGCCGATCGGTGGCGGCCCGGCGCTGGATCCGGCCGGCGTGCTGTATGCCATGGGTGCGGCGGCGTGCTGGGGCCTGTACATCGTGTTCGGCAAGCGTGCCGGCCATCTGCACGCCGGGCATTCGGTGTCGCTGGGGCTGCTGGCGGCGTCGCTGGTGGTGGTGCCGGTGGGCGTGGTGCATGCCGGCGCCGCACTGCTCGATCCGAAGATCCTGGCCGCTGGCCTGCTGGTGGCGTTGGTGTCCAGCGCGATCCCGATGTCGCTGGAGATGATGGCGCTCAAGCGCCTGCCCAAGGAGACCTTCGGCATCCTGATCAGCATGGAGCCGGCAGTAGCCGCGCTGTGGGCGATGCTGCTGCTGCACGAGCACCTGCATGGATTGCAGTGGCTGGCGATCGGCTGCACGGTGCTGGCCTCGGTGGGCAGCACGATGACCGCGCGGCGGCTGAAGGTGCCGGTGGTGCAGGCGGGGTAGCGCCGGGCCATGCCCGGCGGAGAGCGTGCCAACCAAGGTTGGCACCCACCAGGAGCGGTCAGCGCAGGGCGTCGGCCGGGACGTCGATCTGCATCGCCAGGGCGAGGTGATCGGAGAACGCGGCCGGTACGGCTTCCACGGTGCGGGTCTGCAGGCCGCTGCTGACCAGGATGTGGTCGATGGCGCGATCGGGGCGCCAGCTGGGGAAGGTCGGCACGATGCAGCCCGGTGGTTGCAGGCGGGTCTTCTGGTACAGCACCTGCATTTCCGGGCGTTCGGCCAGGCAGTTGAAGTCGCCCATCAGTACCGCGTTGGGATGGTCGGACAGCAGCTCGGCGATGAAGCCCAGCTGCGACATCCGCGAACCCGCGCCCAGCGACAGATGGGCTACCGCTACCGCCAGGCCATCGGCGCCGTCGCCGAACTTGGCCAGCAGCACGCCGCGCCCGCCGATGCGGCCGGGCAGGGCGTGATCCTGCACTTCCACCGGTTCCAGCTTGCTCAGCAGGCCGTTGGCGCTGGAGGCGACCCCGCCCATGCGCCGGTTCGGCTGGTGGCTCCAGTAGTTGAAGCCGGCACGCTGGGCCAGGTAGTGGGTCTGGTTGGTGAAGCCCGAGCGCAGGCTGCCCGGGTCGGCCTCCTGCAGGCCGACGATGTCATGTTCGCGCGCCAGGGTGGCGATCGCGTCCAGGCTGCTGCGCTTGCGGCCCGCCGGCAGCGCATGTGACCAGCTGCGGGTCACATAGTCGCTGTAGCGGCGGGTACTTGAGCCGGCCTGGATGTTGGCCGTCAGCAAGCGCAGGGTCCGTGTACGGGGGGAATTCACGGCCGGGAAACGCTTCTCTTGGATCAGTGAGCCTGGGCCGCACCGCGTTCGCGGGCGATCAGGTGGTCGGCAATGCGCAGCATGTCCGGGAAGCTCTTGCCCTTCACCAGATACTTGCCGTTGACGATGATCGACGGGGTGCCGCTGATCTGGCTGCGCTGGGCGAATTGCTTGGCCGAGTTGGTCTTGGCATTCACCGCGAAGCTGCCCATGGTGGCGGCGAACTGCTTGGGATCCACGCCGTAGGCACCGTAGAACTTGGCGATGTCGTCAACCGAATCGGTGCCGCGCTCGCCCTTCAGGGTCTTCTGCGAATGGATGGCAGCGTACAGGGCTTCGTGGGTCTTCTCCTGTACGCCCAGGGTCTGCGCGGCGTAGAAGGCACGGGCGTAGTTGTCCCAGGTACCGCCGAACATGGCCGGCACGTAGACGAAGTTCACGTCGCTCGGCAGGCCGGCCTTCCACGGGCCGACCAGCGGCTGGAACGCGGCGCAGGCCGGGCAGACATAGCCGAAGATCTCGGTCACTTCGATCTTGCCGGCGGCCGGCTGGAACGGCTGGCCGTTCGGGATCACCTGGTAGTCGGCGCCTTCCACCGGGGCCGGGCCGGTCAGTGCGGTGGTGGTCGGGGCCGGTGCAGCGGCCGGGGCGGCTTCAGCCGGCGCCTTCTCGCCTTCGGCAGCGGCCGGGGCGGCGCCTTCGGTACCCGCGGCCGTAGCGGCCGGTTCGGTGGTCGCCGGAGCTGCAGCCGGTTCGGCCGGGGCCGCGGTGGTGTTGGTGCTGCCGTCGTCGGCCTTGCAGGCCGCCAGGATCGGCAGCAGCGCTGCGAGGGCGAGGGCGTAACGGATCTTCATGGAAACGTCTCCAGCATCTGGAAAGGTGGGGCCGGCGTCATGCGCCGGCCAGGGGGAAATGATGACACGCGGCGGCGACAGCGCCGTGTCGGTGGTGGGTGTTGGTTCAGCGGCCGCGGGCGGCGCGGGCCTGGGCGATCAGCGCCGAGGCGATGCGCAGCTGGTCGTCGAAGCTGTCGCCACGGACCAGGTACTGGCCGTTGATGATCAGCGCCGGGGTCCCGGGGATCTTGGTGCGCTGGGCGAACGCGCGGGCGGCATCGACCTTCTTCTGTACGGCATCGCCGCGCAGGGCCTGCAGGTAACGGTCCGGGGTCACGCCGTAGGCCTTGTAGAAGGTGGCGAGCTCATCGGCCGAGACGTTCTGCATCGGCAGCGAGCCGTCCTGGTGCAGGGCCTTGAACACGGCGGCATGGCTGCGCTTGGCCACGCCGACTTCGTCGGCGGCGTAGTAGGCCAGTGCCCAGGCATCCCAGGCGCCGCCGAAGGCTGCCGGAACCGGAGTGAAGCGCACATCGGCCGGCAGCTTGGCTGCCCAGGCTTCCAGCTGCGGTTCGAAACGGGCGCAGTGCGGGCAGGTGTAGCCGAAGACCTCGACCACCTCGATCTTGCCGGCCAGCGGCTGGAACGGGCCCGGCTGGGCGATGCGCTCGTAGTCCTTGCCTTCGACCAGCGGGGCATTGGCGGGGGTGGCGGCGCAGGCTACCAGCGGCAGCAGCACCAGCACAGACAACAGCAGGCGGGAAATCAACCTCATCGACACGCATCTCCGTTGAAAAAAGCAACGCCGGCGCGGTCGCCGGCGTGAAGGAAACATACCGCAGCCGCGGGCCGGCGTGGCGACCCGGGCCGACCAGTGGTGGTCAGGGGGCGGCAGCCGGTTGTGCCGGCGTGGTGGCAACGGCCACGTCGTCGGCCTTGTTGTGCAGGCCCTGCAGGTAGCTCGACAGCGCCTGCACCTCCTGCTCGCTCAGCTTCTGCGCAACCGCAGCCATGATCTGGAAGTGCGCCTTGTCGGTCTCGTTGGTCTGGCCGGCCTGGTATTCCTGCAGGCGGCGCGCGACATAGCTGGCGTGCTGGCCGCCGATGTGCGGATAGGCCGGGCCCGGATTACCGGCGCCACTGGGGCCGTGGCAGGCCATGCAGGCCGGCAGGCCGCGTTTGGCGTCACCGCCACGGTACAGCTGCTGGCCGATCTCGTAGAACTTCATGCCCTTGTAGGGGCCGTCGGTGACCGCCGTGTCATCGGCGATGCCGGCAGTGGCCTTCTGCGTGGCGAAGAACGCGCCGATGTCGCGCATGTCCTGCGGGGTGAGGTTCTGTACGAACGGCACCATCGCCACCGCCGCGCCGGAGCTGCGCTGCCCATTGGCGATCAGGGCCATCTGCTGGGCGACGTAGCGTTCGCTCTGGCCGGCGATGGACGGGTACATCTCCACCGTGGAATTGCCGTCGGCGCCATGGCAGGCCGCGCAGGCCGAGGCCTTGGTCTGGCCGGCCTTGGCATCGCCCCAGTGGGTCTTGCTGAAATCGACCTCCAGCGAGGCGGTGTTGATCGGCCCGTTGTCGGGCAGCGGGGTCAACGTGGTCTGCGCGAACGCAGCGGCGGCAACGACTACGGCAGTGGCAAGGGCGGATACGGCAAGAACGCGAGCGTGGCGCATGCTAAAGCTCCGTATGGACCGGGCCGGGCGGCAGCCACGGCATCGTCCGGATTATCAACGCCGTTTCCGCGCACGGTCAACGCAGCAGTGCAGCATTTTCCCGGCGGAGGGCCCGGGGCCGGGCGCGCGGTGCCACAACATGCGATCCTATGCACATGTCATTGCTCATCGAACGCGCTCAATACCACCTCTCTGCCCACAACATGGGGCAGCTGCCGCCCGATGAGGGGGCCGAAGTGGCCTTTGCGGGCCGCTCCAACGCCGGCAAGTCCAGTGCTCTCAACGCATTGACCCGCCAGAACAGCCTGGCCCGGGTCTCCAAGACCCCCGGCCGCACCCAGCAGCTGGTGTTCTTCCAGGTGACCCCGGAAGCCCATCTGGTCGATCTGCCCGGTTACGGCTACGCCAAGGTGCCGCTGGACCTGCAGGCGCACTGGCAGGCCTTCATCGACCGCTACTTCCGCACCCGCAATGCGCTGAGGGGCCTGGTGGTGGTGATGGATATCCGCCACCCGCTGAAGGACTACGACCGGCAGATGCTGGCCTATGCCGTGCAGCGTGGCCTGCCGGCGCATGCGTTGCTGACCAAGGCCGACAAGCTGAGCCGCAGCCAGCAGATGCAGACCCTGCAGAAGGTGCGCAAGGAACTGCACTCCTCCTTCGGTGATACGGTCAGCGTGCAGGTGTTCTCCGGCGCCGCCCGCACCGGTGTGGACGAAGCCCGCGGCATCATCGGCGGCTGGCTGGGGCTGGAATAAGGCATTTCCGGTCGCCCGGCTGGCAGCCGGGCGCTACCGCTCTGATGCCCGGTAGTGCCGGCCGCTGGCCGGCAACGCCACCAGGCCCGGCGGCACCTCATTTCAACGGCGAATACTCCGCCGGCACCCACGCATAGGCCTTGCCCTCGCCACGTACATGGCCCAGACCGGGGAACGGCAGGTGCGCACCGGCCACCCACCAACCGTTGGCGGTGGCCTGCTGCAGCAGGCCGCGCCGGCTGGCGATGGCGGCTTTGCGATCCGAATCGGCCTCGAAGGCCGCCTCCGGGTGCGCGAACTGCACCGCGTGGAAGTGCAGCACATCGCCCCACACCAGCAATGACTGGCCCTGGCTGTCGAACCGGTAGGAGACATGGCCAGGCGTATGGCCATGGGTGTCCATCGCCACCGCGCCACCGGGCAGGGCATCGCCGGGACTGAAGGTGCGCAGGTGGCCGCTGGCCTGATAGGGCGCTACCGCGTTGCGCGCCAGCGGGAAGGCAAAGCGCACGCCCTTCGGCGCGGTGGCCTCGCTGGCCGGGTTGAGCCAGTAGTCGGCATCGGCCTTGGACAGCCACACCGTGGCATTCGGGTAGGCCGGCTTGCCCTGCGCGTCGAGCACGCCGCACAGATGGTCCGGATGGGCGTGGGTCAGCAGCACCTCATCCACCTCGGCCGGGTCCACGCCGGAGGCGCGCAGGTTGCCCAGCACCTGGCCCAGGCCGGGGCCGAAGCACTGCGCGGTACCGGTATCGACCAGGGTCAGGTGGTTGCCCTGGCGCACCAGGAAAGCATTGATCGCGGTCTGCAGGCCCTTCTTGTCTTCGGGCACGTAACGGCCTTCCAGCAGGCGGCTGACCAGCGTCGGCGGCACGCCCACGACTTCCTGCCGGCCCAGCGCGACCACGCCATCGAACAGGGCGGTGACCTGCAGCGCACCGACGCGCTGGTGGTAGACGCCTGGGACCTGCTGGGTGGGGGCAGGCGACGTGGTTTCGGCCAGCGCGGCCAGTGGCAGGGATGACAAGGCCAACAGCAGGGCGCGGTGCAGCGGCAGGGGACGCAGGGTCATGGTGGTTCTCGGTGGACGACGGGCGGTTCCGTTGCCGTATAGCGTGCCGTGGTCGACGTGTGTGCGGCGCTCAAACCACTACGCGGAATGCTCAGGGAAGGGGTGTTGTCTGCAGGGCTGCGCCCTGCACCCGCAGAGGCAACGGCCGCAGCCAAAGCAACGTCAAAAACTGGTTTCCTGTGGGATGGCGGGGTGGGTCCGGTTGCGGGGGACGCTGCAAGTACATCCATGTAAGCTCGGTCGCCGCTTGCTCGTGTGCGCAGTCCTGCGCACACGGCAAGACCGGGGTTGGGCGTCCTGCCCAACCCGCCCGAGGCATGCCTCG
>NZ_JAWIRT010000033.1:0-39673 GCF_036320045.1 Stenotrophomonas sp. SMYL20
CCAAGGGAAATGCCGGCCAGCGGCCGGCACTACCCCTGCAACAACCGACGCATCGCTCTGGTAGGTGCCAACCTTGGTTGGCACGAAACCCGCGGCGCCGACCCAGGTCGGCATCTACCAACGGCAATTGCCGGCCAGCGGCCGGCACTACCCCTGCAACAACCGACGTATCGCTCTGGTAGGTGCCAACCTTGGTTGGCACGAAACCCACAGCGCCGACCAAGGTCGGCATCTACCAACACCGGTTGCCGGCCAGTGGCCGGCACTACCCCTGCAACAACCGACGTATCGCTCTGGTAGGTGCCAACCTTGGTTGGCACGAACCCACAGCGCCGACCAAGGTCGGCATCTACCAACGGCGATTGCCGGCCAGCGGCCGGCACTACCCCTGCAACAACCGACGCATCGCTCTGGTAGGTGCCAACCTTGGTTGGCACGAAACCCGCGGCGCCGACCAAGGTCGGCATCTACCAACACCGGTTGCCGGCCAGCGGCCGGCACTACCCCTGCAACAACCGACGTATCGCTCTGGTTTGTGCCAACCTTGGTTGGCACAAACCCACAGCGCCGACCAAGGTTGGCATCTACCAACGGCGATTGCCGGCCAGCGGCCGGCACTACCCCTGCAACAACCGACGCATCGCTCTGGTAGGTGCCAACCTTGGTTGGCACGAAACCCGCGGCGCCGGCCAGTGGCCGGCACTACCGGTGATGCTCAGCGCTTGTACTTCGGCACGAACACCTTGTTCACCGCATCGGCCAGCTGGTCCGGCGGCAGCAGGCCCTGGTCGAGCAGGAAGTTGTTGAACGCCAGGCGGTCGAACTTCGCGCCCAGTGCCAGCTCGGTCTGCATGCGCAGTTCGAGGATGCGGGTGTAGCCGTAGAAGTAGCTACCGGCCTGGCCCGGCATGCGCACCATGTAGCGGTCCAGTTCCTGGGTGGCCATCGCCTTGGACAGGCCGACCTGCTCGATCAGCACACGCTCGCCGTTGGCGCGGTCGGTCAGGCCGAGGTTGAGCATCGGGTCCAGCATCGCGCGCGCAGCCCGCAGCAGGCGGAACTGCAGGGCGATCATCTGCCCGTCCAGCGGCTCGTACGGCACCATCTCGGCTTCGGCATACAGCGCCCAGCCTTCCACGTTCACCGAATTGAACGCGAACATCGTGCGTGCCAGCGACACGCCGCGCTCGACCATGGCGGTGAACTGCAGCTCGTGGCCGGGGCGGCCTTCATGCGCGCTCAGCGTCCACGCCGCCGCGCCGAAGTTGAAGTCGTCGTACTGCGCACCCGGACCGGCGGCCGGGTTGCCCAGCGGCAGCACGAAGGTGCCCTGCTGCCCGGTATTGTTGACCAGCGGCGCCGGCAGGAAGTGCGGCGCCGGGCTTGCGGCGCTCTCGGCGGCCGAACCCAGTCGCATCTGCATGGCACGCTTGGGCACGTCGACGATGGCGTGCTCGCGGATCAGCGGATCAATCGCGTCGATCACCTTGCGGTAGTGGCCTTCCAGTTGATCGTCGGCAATCTTGTCGGCCTTCAGCGCGCGGATCACCGCCACCGGGTCGCTCGGGTCGGCCACCTTCAGGCCCTTGTCCTTCGCCACCAGCGGCGCCAGCTGCTGCATCGCCGAGCGGGTTTCCATGAACTCCAGCTGCGCGCGCTGCATCAACAGCTTCGGGTCGATGTCGATGCCGACCTGCTTGAGCTGGTACGCGTACAACGGTGCCGGCAGGCGTGCGTCGGTGCGAGCCTTCGGCAGCACGGTGGTGCGCGTCCAGCTGGCGTAGTCCTTCATCTGCCCGGCCAGCGCCTTCATTGCTTCATCGGCACCGGCGATCTGGTACTTCTTCAGCAGCGACTCGATACCGGTGATGTAGGTCTCGACGTTGTCCAGCGACTGCTGCACTTCGATCCTTGTCGGCTGCAGCAGGCTGCTGTCCTTCAAGCGCTCTTCATAGCGCTGGCGCGCCAGCGTTGTGAACGCGGTGCCGCCGGGCTGCAGGCCGGCATAGGCCTTGAGGCGGTCGATCGCCTTGGCCCGGCGCTCGGCCGGCACCTGGTCGGACAGCAGCAGGTTGAGGCCGCTGAACACCGTCTGCGGCGCATCGCTCCACGGCAACAGGTACTTCTCGTTGAGCTCGCTGCCTTCGATGTTCTGGCTGGCGGCATGGATCATGATCTCCAGGTCCTGGCGGACGTTGGGATCCTGCTCGGTGGCCAGCTTCGCCTTCAGTTCGTCGCGGGCCTTGGCCATCGCGGCGCGGTAGCGCTTGCCGTTGTTCGGGCCGAGGTCGGCCACCTTGTCGTCGTAGCCGGGAACGCCGAAGAAGCCGGTTTCCTCCGGCTGGAACGGACCCTGTGCATCAAGCAGGATCTGCGCCAGTGCATTGCTGCGGGCGACCCAGGCAGGGCTGGCGGGAGTCGCGGCCTTGGCAGCCGGCGCGGCCAGGGCCGGCGGTGCGGACAGCAACGGGGCGGCAGTCAGGGCCAGGGCAACAGCGAGCGCAATCGGCTTCATGGGACACTCCAGCAAAGGGTTGCCCGCAACTTACGCGCTCACGGCGATGGCGACAATCGGCTGGAGGTCACGGCGCGGCTGATGGGTAGAGTCGACTGTCAGTCGACTATCGCGCGCAGCGCGGGGTTTTCAGGCGTCTTGTGGAGAGCAGTCGACTCTACATGGCCGCCCTTACCCGGCCGCGCGACCTGCGGTCACAGCGCGGCGGTCAGCGGGCATTCGCCACGCTCACGGCAGGCCTGCAGCTCGCACTCCCCCGCAGCCTCGTCGTCATCCAGTGCAGTCAGGTCGAAGGTCTGCTTGTCTTCGGCCAGTACATACATCACCGGGTAATCCCAGACTTCATCGCGACGGCTGCCCTGCACGAACAGCCGGCCGTGCGCATGCGGTCCTTCCAGCGCAACGGTCAGGCCGACGTCGCGCTGGCCGTTCATCGCGGTCTGCATGCTGCCCAGCGGCATCGATTCGATATGCAGCGGCTCGCCAAAGGCTTCCACCAGTTCGATGCTGCAGCCCGCGCGGCGCAACGCTTCGCGCATCGGCGGGCTCTCGCGTGCCGCCTCGCTCCAGCGCAGCACGCTCCAGGTCACCACGCCACCGGCGCCGCCCAGTACCAGCACCACCGTCAACGGCATCGCCCAGCGCCAATGACGGCACCACCAACCGGCGGACGTCTGTCGATGGGCGGGAATCGGTGGTGGCAGGGTCATCGGCGGGCTCCTTCCCGGCTGTGGATCAGGGTTTCAGGCAGCGTCCCAGGAAGGCTTCGGCCACGCGGTAGCGATGCAGGGCATCGGCGCCGGACAGGCCATGCTTGGCACCCGGGTAGGTCATCAGCTCGAACGGCTGTGCACGCTTCTGCAACGCGCTCATCAGGCTGGTCGAATTGGTGAACAAGACGTTGTCGTCGGCCATGCCGTGGATCAGCAGCAGCGGCGAACGCAGGCCGTCGATATGGGTCAGCACGCGCGCTTCGCGGTAACCCGCTTCGTTGCGCGCCGGCAGGTCCATGTAGCGTTCGGTGTAGTGGCTGTCGTACAGGCCCCAATCGGTCACCGGCGCACCGGCCACGCCACAGGCGTACTGGTTCGAGGCCTTGGCCAGCAGCATCAGGGTCATGTAGCCACCGTTGGACCAGCCCTGCACGCCGATGCGCGCCGGGTCCACCCACGATTGCTGCTTCAGCCAGGTCACGCCGCGCAGCTGGTCGGTCACTTCCACCGTGCCCTGCTTGCCGTACAACGCGCCACCGAAGTCACGGCCACGGCGCGGGGTGCCGCGGTTGTCCAGCGAGAACACCACGTAGCCCTGCTGGGCCAGGTACTGGTTGAACAGGTGGTCGCCACGACCGGGCCAGCTGTCGGTGACGGTCTGGCTGGCCGGGCCACCGTAGACGTACACCGCCACCGGGTAACGCTTGGACGGATCGAAGCCGGCCGGCTTGATCAGGCTGTAGTTGAGCGGGGTCTTGCCGTCGGCCGCGGTCAGCGTGCCGAACTCGATCGGGCGCTGTGCATCGCGGTAACGCGCATACGGATGCTTCGGGTCCGCCAGATCGTTCTCGAGCAGGGTGGCGATCTTCTCGCCATTGGCGCGGAACAGTTCGATCTGCGGCGGCGTGGTGCTGTTGGACCAGCTGTCGACGTAGACGCTGGCATTGCGGGCGAAGCTGGCGCTGTGCATGCCCGGTGCCTTCGACAGGCGCTGCGGCTCACCGCCCTGCAGCGACACCGCGTAGATCTGGCTTTCGCGCGAGGTCTCGATGCCGGCGCGGAAGTAGGCCTTGCCAGCCTTCTCATCGACCGCCAGCAGTTCGTCCACCGGCCAGTTGCCGTGGGTCAACGCGGTGGCCTTGCCCTTGCTGTCGATGCGGTACAGATGCTGGAAACCGGTGCGCTCGGACGACCACAGCACGCTGCCGTCGTCGAGGAAACGCAGGCTGTTGTGCAGCGGCACCCAGGTCGGGCTGGTTTCGTGCGCGAGCACGCGCTGGCGGTTGGAGTCGAGTGCCACTTCCACCAGGTCCAGCTGCTTCTGGTCACGCGACTGGCGCTGGAAGCTCAGGTGCTGCGCATCGCGCCAATCGACACGAGCCAGATAGATGTCCTGTTCCTTGCCGAGGTCGACCCAGCGCGGCTGCGCATCGGCGGCCGGTGCGATCACGCCCAGCTGCACGCGCACGTTGGCGTCGCCGGCGGCCGGGTAACGCTGCTCGATCACGTCGGTGCGGTCGGCGTAGACCTCGTAGCGCTTCTGCACCGGCACCGGTGCTTCATCGATGCGCGCGAAGGCGATGGCCGAATCATCCGGCGCCCACCAGTAGCCGGTGTGGCGGTCCATTTCCTCGTCGGCGACGAACTCGGCCACGCCGTTGCCGATGGTGGTGCTGCCGTCGCGGGTGAGCTGCAGCTGCTTGCCGCTGGCCAGGTCGATCACCCACAGGTTGCGGCCACGGATGAAGCTGACGAAACCGCCCTTGGGCGACAGCTTGGCGTCGGTAGCGAAGCCCTCGCCGTGGGTCAGCTGGCGCACTGCGGCCTGGCCCTGCTGCTTGAGGTCGTACAGGTACAGCTCGCCGCCCAACGGGAACAGCAGGCGCTGCGCGTCCGGCGACCACTGGTAATCGACGATACCGGTCATCGCGGCGATGCGCTGGCGCTCGCGGCGGGCCTTTTCCTCATCGCTGAGGGTCTCGGTGCCGGGCAGCACCACCTTCGAATCCACCAGCAGGCGGGTCTGGCCGCTGCCGATGTCATAGGTCCACAGGTCCAGCTGGTTGCGGTCGCTGTCCTTGCCGCGCAGGAAGCTGACCTGCGAACCATCGGGGGCGACCTTCGGCTTCATCAGGGTCGGGCCGGAAAGCGGCAGCGGGCCGGTGATGGCTTCCAGGGTCAGCTTTTCAGCGTGGGCGGCGGTACTGGTGGCGAGCATGAGGGCGAGCGAAGCGAACAGGTGGCGCATGGAGGATCCCGGCAAACGGCAGGTCCGCCACCGCGATGGACGCGGGGCGGTCAGCCTCCATCCTAACCAAGCCGGTGCGGGAAGGCAGCATGACCTTCTGCCCATGAGGCGTGCCGACCAACGGTCGGCACCCACCGTTCCGGGTCAACGCTGGCCGAACAGGTGCTTGCGCTCTTCGTCGCTGAGCGGCTTGCCGGCGTTGGGGTTCACCTGCTGGCGCAGGGCATAGGCGCGCTGGGTGGCCGGGCGTGCAGCAATCGCTTCGTGCCAGCGCTTGAGGTTCGGGAACGCGGCGAAATCCACCGGCAGCTTGTCGTAGGCACCGATCCACGGGTAGCTGGCCATGTCGGCAATGGTGTACGCGTCGCCAGCCAGGAAGGCGTGCTGGGCCAGTCGCTTGTCCATCACCCCGTGCAGGCGGCGCACTTCGTTGTCGTAGCGCTCGATCGCGTAGGGGATCTTTTCCGGCGCATACACGTTGAAGTGGCCCATCTGGCCGCTCATCGGGCCCAGGCCGGCCATCTGCCAGAACAGCCACTCCAGAGTGGTGACGCGGCCGCGCGGGTCGCTGGGCAGGAACTGGCCGGTCTTCTCGGCCAGGTACAGCAGGATCGCACCGGACTCGAACACGCTCTGCGGGGCGCCGCCATCGGCCGGGGCGTGGTCGACAATCGCAGGCATCTTGTTGTTCGGCGAAATGGCGAGGAATTCCGGCTTGAACTGGTCGCCCGAGCCGATGTTGACCGGATGGATGCGGTACTCCAGGCCGGCTTCTTCCAGCAACAGGGTCACTTTGTGGCCGTTCGGGGTGGGCCAGTAATACAGGTCGATCATGGCGGCGGCTCGGGGTGCGGAAAGGAACCTGAAGTCTAGTGCGAGAGTTGGGTTGGCACCGTCACGACGGGCCGGTAACCTCGCGGCTCCCCCGAAACGCACTGTCCTGCATGAGCCACAGTCCTCGCCCCCTGTCCCCGTTGTCCTCGCTGATCTTCGCCTCGCGCTGGCTGCAGCTGCCGCTGTACCTGGGCCTGATCCTTGCCCAGTGCGTCTACGTGTTCCTGTTCGGCAAGGAACTGTGGCACCTGCTGTCCCACTCGGTCTCGATGGGCGAACAGCAGATCATGCTGATCGTGCTGGGCCTGATCGACGTGGTGATGATCTCCAATCTGCTGGTGATGGTGATCGTCGGTGGCTACGAGACCTTCGTCTCGCGCCTGCGCCTGGAAGGCCACCCGGACCAGCCGGAATGGCTGAGCCACGTCAACGCCAGCGTGCTGAAGGTGAAGCTGGCAATGGCGATCATCGGCATCTCCTCGATCCACCTGCTGAAGACTTTCATCGCCACCAGCGCGCTGAAGGGACTGCCGCTGTGCAAGCCGGAACAATGGGCAGCAGCAGTGTCGTCGGCTTCGACCAGCTTCTACAACGCTGGTGTCGATACCTGCACGACCATGACCCAGGAAGGCGTGCTGTGGCAGACCATCATCCACTGCGTGTTCATCCTGTCGGCGATCGGTATTGCCTGGACCGACAAGCTGATGTCCAACAGCCACAGCAAGTCGCACGACCACTGATGCGGCAACCGGCAGCGGTCCTTCGCCGCTGCCCCATCCCGGCCCCTGCCCCTTGTACGCGGCGGTGGCCGGGATGCTAGATTGCACCCTCGCCGTTGCCGGCGGTGGCGTCGGGAAACGTCATCGTTCCGCGCCCGGACCACAGGTCCCGGCCATGCGTATCAATGATTTACGTCACGTCGTCTTCTAGAGGGGAGCAGGATGTCGCACGTCTCAACGATCACCGCCGCGCGCCGGTGGCTGCCGGTTGCTTTGGCACTGGCGCTGGCCGCCTGCTCGGGAAAGGAAGAATCTGCAGCACCGGCCCCGGCCGCCGCACCCGCCGCTGCTGCACCGGCCGCACCGGTGGTCGCCGCCAAGGTGCAGTCCATGGGCACCGAACAGCTGCGTGAATCGGCCAGCCAGGCACTGCGCGAGAACCGCATGTACGCGCCGGCCGGCGACAACGCCATCGAGTACTACCTCGCCCTGCGCGACAAGACACCGGACGACGCGTCGGTGAAGAGCGCGCTGACCGACCTGCTGCCCTACACCCTGATCGCCGCCGAGCAGCACCTGGGCCGCGAGGACTACACCGAGGCGCAGCGCCTGGTGGCACTGATCGAGAAGGTGGACGCCTCCGCTCCCGCCCTGCCGCGCCTGAAGGAAGGCCTGGCCAAGGGCGTGGAAAATGCGGCCAAGCGCAGCGAGACCGAAGCCGAGAAGGCCAAGAAGGACGCCGAAGACCGGACCAAGCAGCAGGCCGAACAGCAGCGCCTGACCGAGCAGCGCGCCAAGGAAGCCGATGCGGCCAAGCAGATTGCCGCGCAGCAGGATGCCGCACGCCGCGACAACGAGCGCCAGGAGGCCGAGCGCCAGGCCGCGGCCCGTCGCGATGCCGAACAGAAACAGCAGCAGGCCGCCGCCCAACAGGCCAGCGCCGCACGCCAGGCAGCCGCCGCGGCAGCTCCCACCCTCCGCCCGGTCAGCACGCCGGCGCCGCGCTATCCGGCCGAGGCACTGCGTTCGGGAACGTCGGGCGAAGTGCTGGTGGAGATCACCGTCGGCACCGACGGCTCAGTGGTCAGCGCCCGCGTGCTGCGCGCGACGTCGGGACGGACCTTCGACCGCGAAGCCCTGAACGCGGTCAAGCGCTGGCGCTTCGAGCCGGTCAACGCGCCGGTCACCACCCGCCGCACCCTGGTGTTCGCACCGGGCGGCTGACCGCAAAAAAGGGGACGGAGGGGATTAAGTCGTTTCTGCCACCTCCATGACGCCAAGGCCCGGTCCGTCCGGGCCTTGTCCGTTTCAGGCCGCGCCATCAATCAGGCGCTGCAACGCCGGATCGCGCGCAGCCAGCACCTGGAACAGGCCTAGCGCATGCAGGCCGGGCAGCAACGCACGCAGGTCGGCTTCGGCAGTGGCGCGGGTGGCATCATCGCTGGTGGGATCCTGCCAGGCACGGACGCTGGCCAGGAAGGCACCGACGCTGCCCTTGCGCACGGTGAGGCCATTTACCTGCACCTCGTTCTGATGGTCCGGAAGAATGTCCTGTGGCTGCATGGGGAAGCGCTCCGTTGAAGTGGGCTCCAGTGTCGGGGCGCGGACGCGACGTTTCTGCCGTATAACTGCCAATCGATATGGCAGATCAGACAACCACCGCATTGATTGACCCGGCACTGGCCAATGCCGCCGACGGGCCTGCGTTGCTGGGGGCGCAGCTGCGCCTGCCGGGTCCGCGCCGCACGGCACGCCACCAGCACGCCCGCGGGCAGCTGCTGGGTGCACATCAGGGCCTGCTGCGGATCGAGGTGGGCGACCTGCACTGGCTGCTGCCGGCGGGTCATGTCGCCTGGATACCACCTTCGCTGCCCCACGCACTGGCCAGTACCAGTGCGTTCGACGGCTGGAGCCTGTACTTCAGCGCGCAGGCCTGCACCGACCTGCCTGCAGCCCCTCGCATCTTCCAGCCGGGGCCGCTGCTGCAGGCCGCGGTGATTCGGGCGCTGCAGTGGCCGCATGTTCCACTGGATGCCACACAGGCACGACTGGCCGGTGTGATCGCCGATGAGATTGCCGCCAGCAAGCCTCTGCCGCTTGCCCTGCCACAACCGCGTGACCGTCGCCTGCGACGGATCGCTGCCGCACTCGCACGTTCACCGGACGACCTTCGCAGCGTTGAGGACTGGGCGGCCGCGATTGGACTGTCCAGCCGCAGCCTGGCGCGCCACTGGCTGGCCGAGACCCAGATGACGCTGAGCCAGTGGCGGCAACGCCTGCGGGTGTTGCTGGCGCTGCCACGCCTGCTGTCCGGCGAACCGGTGATCAGCGTCGCGCTGTCGATGGGCTACGACACACCCAGTGCCTTCATCGCCGTGTTCAAGCGCGAGATGGGGGTGACGCCTGCGCGGTATGGAAAAGGGGACGGAGGGGATTAAGTCGCTTCTGCCCTCCCCCACATCAACTCGCGGCATCGCCTGATGCCCTTCGCGGTCACGGAGGCGGCAGGCTGATGATTCCTTGAAACCCCTGAACTGCCATGCCTCGACAAGCACGCCTGATGTTGGCCGAACAGCCGTATCACGTAACCCAGCGCGGTGTGAACAAGGGGGCGATCTTCGTTGACGATATCGACCGCCAGCTGTTTCTGCACCTTTTGCACAGCGCCTTCCTGAAGCATCAGGTCGCGCTGCATGCCTATGTATTGATGGGCAATCACGTCCATCTATTGGCCACACCCTCCACTCAGGCCGGCTTGGCCAACGCGATGCGGATGCAGGGCAACAACTATGTCCAGGCGTTCAATCAGCGGCATGAGCGCAGCGGACCACTCTGGCAGGGCCGCTTCCATTCTTCGATGGTGGACAGCGACGCCTATCTGCTCAGCGTTTATCGCTACATCGAACTCAATCCAGTTCGTGCAGGCATGACAGGCGCCCCGGAAGATCACCCATGGTCGAGCGTGCATGGAAACCTGCAGCGCCGCGATGATCCGATGCTGACAGAACACCCCGCCTTTCAGGCACTGGCCTCGACCAAGCGACAGCGGACGACGCTCTATGCGCAGTTCCTGCGGGACGTGAACGCGTCCGCCGACCTGCCGGCAATACGCGCGCACAGTGCCGGGCAGCATCCGTTGGGAAATGCAGCTTACCTGCGGATGGTGGAACAGACACTGGGCCGCCCCGTGGTGCTGCGCAAGCGGGGGCGCCCTCAGAAGAAGGGGGCGGAGGGTTAAAAACGACTTAATCCCCTCCGTCCCCTTTTTGCAGTCAGCCCGAGATCGCCAGACGCTCGTTGTGGTAACGGCGCACGGCGGCGAACCACAGCACTGCGGCCAGGCCGAGGCTGGCACCGAGATAGATGGCCCAGACCGACGGCGTGATGGTCTCGTGGCGGATCACCTTCAACAGCATCTGGTTCTGCGACAGGAACGGCACGGCGTACTGCCACAGCTCGCTCTTCAGCGGATAGGCCACCAGCGCGTAGCCGGGCATCATCGGCAGCAGCATCAGCCAGGTCATGTGGCTCTGCGCTTCCTTCATGCTCTTGGCCGCCGCCGACAGGAAGGTCAGCAGCGAGGTGCCGATCATCAGCATCGGCAGCATCACCAGCAGCATCTGCAGCATCGAGGCGACGTTCATGTTGAACTGGCGGCCGATGTTGCCGGGCGCGATCTGTGCGCTCACCTTGAACGCCACCAGGGTCAGCAGCAGCGATACGAACCCGACCACGCAGGCAGCCGCGATCTTGCCGCTGACGATCGCGCTGCGCGAGCCGGGCGTGGCCAGCAGCGGTTCCAGTGACTGCCGCTCGCGCTCGCCGGCGGTGGCATCCATCACCAGATAGGCGCCGCCGATGAACGAGGTCAGCGTGAGCAGCACCGGCAGCAGCATCGACAGGATCATGCCGCGCTTGGCCTCGGCACTGGCCAGGTCCTGGCGCGCCACATCCAGCGGCCGCGCCACCTGTGCGTCGATGCCGCGCGCCATCAATCGCAGTGCCCCCACCTGGCCGTTGTAGGTGGCCAGTGCCGCCTCCAGACGTGCGCTGGGCACTTCGGCGGCACGACGGGTACTGTCCTTGATCACCTCCACCAGCGCCGGCTTGCCATCGGCCCAGTCCTTGCCGAAGTCATCGCTGATGCGCAGCGCCACGTCGATCTCCTGGCTGCGGATGGCCTCGGCCAGGTCCTTCGGTGCCGGTGCGGTGTTCAGCCCCTGCGCGGCGAGGAAACGCACCAGGTTGGGGGCGTTCTCCGCACCGATGGTCGGAATCTGCAGCGGCTGCTCGATCTGGGTGCGTACCCGGCTCTCGGCCAGCTTGCCCATGCCCAGCAGCAGCACCGGGTACAGCAGCGGCCCGAACAGCAGGGTCAGCAGCAGCGTGCGGCGATCACGGGAAAGGTCGCGCAGTTCCTTGCGCATCACCGTCATCAGGGTCGACATCATGCTCATGCGTGCAGGCCCTCTTCGCTGCCGATCAGTTTCACGAACGCGTCTTCCAGGTTGGATTCGCCGGCTTGCGCACGCAGTTCATCGGCGCTGCCGGCAGCCATCACCGTGCCCTTGGCGATGATCACGATGTGATCGCACAGCGCGGCCACCTCCTGCATGATGTGGCTGGACAGGATCACGCAGCGGCCCTCTTCGCGCAGGCCCAGCAGGAAGCGGCGCAGTGCGCGCGTGGTCATCACGTCCAGGCCGTTGGTCGGCTCATCCAGAATGACGTTGCGCGGGTCGTGCACCAGCGCGCGGGCGATCGCGGTCTTGGTGCGCTGGCCCTGCGAGAAACCATCGGTCTGGCGGTCGAGGATGTCACCCATGTCCAGGGCATGCGACAGCACTTCGATGCGTTCGCGGATGCGCTCGGCCGACAGGCCATGCAGCTCGCCGAAGTAGGCGATGTTCTCGCGCGCGGTCAGGCGCTTGTAGACGCCACGCGCATCGGGCAGCACGCCAAGGTGGCGGCGTACTTCCACCGGATTGCGTGCGGCGTCGACACCATCGACGCTGATGCTGCCCTGGTCCGGGGTCATCAGCGTGTACAGCATGCGCATGGTGGTGGTCTTGCCGGCACCATTGGGGCCCAGCAGGCCGGTGATGCGGCCGTCCTCGGCGCGGAAGCCGACATTGGAGACCGCCTGAATGCGGCCGGTGCGGGTGTCGAAAGCCTTGTGCAGGTTGTCGGCGACGATCATGGTTCCCATCCGTTGAACGAGGTGAACGCCGGCACGTAGCTCAGCGTGTCCAGGCAGCCGGCATCCAGCGCCTTGGCATCGGTCTTGTCGATGAACTGGCCGAGCAGGCGCGGCATGCAGCCGGCACTCAGCGTGCCGTGGCCCTGGCCGCGGGCGACCAGCGCGCGGCCATTCGGCAGGCCCTTGAGGACCTGTTCGGCATAGCGTGGTGGCGTCACCGGGTCGAGTTCACCGGACAGCAGCAGCGCCGGTACGTCGCTGCGCAGCGGCACGGCATTGGACGCTGACGCCGGCTGGTGCGGCCATACCGGGCAGGCCGCGAAGAAGGCACTGGCCACGTCGTTGCCGAACAGTCGCTCCGGGTCCTCGGCAGGCGCCTTGTAACGCGGCGCATCCTCGCTGCAGATCACCGACCACTGCATGCCTCGGTTGATCTGGAAATCCATGCTGCGGTTCGCACCGCGTGCCAGCGACGCCAGCGGTGCATAGCGGCCATGCGCGGCTTCATCGAGCACCAGCGGCAGCAGCGAGGAATACTGCGGCACATAGGAGAAGGCGAACGCCAGGCCGATCACGCTGTCCGGACTCAGCACATCCTGCCGGGTCTGGTTGGTGCCGGGGTCGCGATACTCCACCGAGACCGGCGCACGGCGCAGGGTCTCGACCACGCTGCGCAGCTGCGCGCGGGTGTCGGTCGGGAAGCGTTTGCTGCAGGCGGCATCCTTACGGCACTGCGCCGACTGCAGGGCGATCGCATCCTCGAACGTCGTGGCGAAGTCGCCGCCCACCACCAGTTCATTGGGCACTACGCCATCGATGACGATGCTGCGGGTGTGCTGCGGATAGGCACCGGCATAGCGCTGGGCCACGCGGGTACCGTAGGAGCCGCCGACCAGGTTGATCCGGTCCACGCCCAAGGCCTGGCGTACCGCATCCAGGTCGGCGATGGCTTCGGTGGTCGTGTAGAAGCGGGCATCGGCACGCCCCTGCAGCGAGGCCGCGCAGCGCTGCGCGTAGTCGCGCAGCGACGCCTCGGTGGGAGCGGCGTCCTCGTCCATCTGCAGGTCCTTGCCGTCCGCGCCGAGGCAGCTGAGCGGGTTGGAGCCACCGGTACCCCGCTGGTCGACAAGTAAGATGTCGCGCTGCTTGCGCACCTGGCGCAGCGCGGTATCGACGATGACCGCCACTTCGCTGGCCGCCTGGCCGGGGCCACCGGCCAGGAAGAACACCGGATCGGGCTGGCTGGAGCCGCTGCTGCCCGATTCCAGCCAGGCGATGCGCAGGCCAATACGTCGGCCATCGGGCTGGGCCCGGTCTTCCGGCACCTGCAGGGTGGCGCACTGCGCTTCCACGTTGGCGCTGGCGCCTTCGGTGGACAGCGTGCAGGGCTGGAAGTCGATCGTGCCGAAACGGCGGCTGGGTGCATCGCTGGCGCTTTCGGCGCCGGGTGACGGTGACTGGCTGCAACCGGCAAGCATCAGGCTGGCCAACGCTGCGGCCAACGCGAGGTGGTGTCTTTGCATCGTGCTCGTTTCCCCTGGAGGACGTTCCTGGCAACCACGACGGGCTGCCGCGGAAGATGTGACTCAACTTACACGGGCACGGCGTCGTCGGCGATGGGCAGACGCGAAATCTCCGCCGGCGTGGCGCAGGCCAGGCGGTCGCGGCCTGCGGCCTTGGCCCGGTACAGCGCCGCATCCGCCGCTGCCAACAGCGTGGACAGGTCGCCGTGGCCGTCGTCCATGGCCAGGCCAATGCTGGCGGTGACCGTCACCGGCCCGGTACCCAGCCGCGCCGGCTTCTGCTGCAGAGCGGTACGGATCGCCGCGGCCCACGCCATCGCTTCACCCTGTGTGCTGCCGGCCAGCACCAGCACGAACTCCTCGCCACCGTAGCGGCCCAGCAGCGTGTCGTGGCCCTGCAAACCATGCTGCAGCAGCGCAGCGAAGTGACGCAGTACCTGGTCACCGGCCAGGTGGCCCCAGCGGTCGTTGATCTGCTTGAAGTGATCGACGTCGACCAGCAGCAGGGCCAGCGGCCGGCCCTGCCGACGCAGCCGCTGCAACTGCGCCTGGCCATCGGCCAGCACCGCGCTGCGGTTGAGCAGCCCGGTCAGGCCATCGGTGCGTGCCGCACGCCGCAGATCGACCAGCATGCGCTCGACCAGCAGCAGTACCATCGCGAAACATCGCGCCAGCTCCAGCATCACCCCGGCAATGTAGGTGACGAACATCGGCGTGCCGGTGCGCATGATGTCCTCGCCGGCATCGGGCGCCACCGGCAGGAACAGGCGCACCGTGTACAGTGCCGCCTCGGCCAGGAACACCGCCGCCGCCAGACGGCAGCTGGTGCGCTGCTGCACGGGGGCATGCCGCAGCAGCAGCCATGCGATCCAGCCATCGACCAGCAGCGTGAACACACTGAACACCTGCAGGCGCACGCCCAGGTCCGGCCAGAGCACCAGGAAGGCGAAGATGCAGGCCATGAACGCGGCTGCCATCAACAACGGCCGCCACAGCGGCAGCGGCTGTTCCAGATGCAGCGCCACGCCGCGCAGCATCAGCACCGCGCAACCGGCCATCGCCGCATTCCCGGCCAGTATGGCCGGCGCCAACGGTAGGTAGGGGCGCAGCGCAAGCAGGGTCACGCCCAGGGTCAGCAGCCACAGGCTGGCGGTCCACAGGCGCAGCACCGGTTGCCCGCGCAGCACCACCAGCAGCAATGAGAACCCCACGGCGATGCCGATGCAGAGCAGGAAGCCAAGCACGGTGATGGTGGGGAAATCCAGGGACATGCGGCGCTCATCGGCCGGGGCGGCGCGCGCATCTTAGCGCCTTGCGGTGCGATCCCCGTGGCACTGCCTGGCCCGATGGCGATGCCGGGTCTGAAAACGGCGAGCATGACGGCCGGTGCGTGCGCAGAATCCGGGGAAAACCAAGGAGACGCCCATGCATGCGTGGTACCTCGGTGGCCTCGACCACCGCCCCTTCCAGCACCTGTTCGAGAAGAGTGACACCGCGCTGGCTGCGCTGGGCATCCAGCGTCGCTGGGCCGGCGAAACAGGAGGACACCCCTGCCGGATCGGCCTGAGCGATCCGCCCAGTGGCAGCGAGCTGCTGCTGTTGTCCCATGTGCACCTGCCGCTGCACTCGCCCTATCACGCCTCGGGCCCGATCTTCGTGCAGCGTGGCGTAACGCGCTGCGTGCTGCCGCCGGGTGAGGTACCCGCCTATGTACAGCGCCGTACGATCTCGTTGCGCGCCTATGACCAGGCTGCATTGATGCTGGCCGCAGAGATCAGCGCGGGCACTGATGTTGCCGCCCGGCTGGACGCGCTGTTTGCCGACCCTGCCGTGGCCTTCGTGCAACTGCACAACGCGGCCCACGGCTGCTTCTCATGCCAAGCGGATCGAGTGGGTATGCCGGCGACGTAGCAGGATCTCCACGACGTGATCGATGCCACGCCGAAGACGTGATCGCCAACGCATCCGTTCAGTCCCGCGTGAAGCCGGCGGGAAGGGCTTCACACCCCCAGTCACGGATCGGCGCTTCCGTGGTTCCTCAGTCTGCATCGCGACTCGATACTCGCCGTGGTGCCGCCGAAAGTCCGCCGTGCAGCGCAGCTCCTGCGGTCACCGTTCTCTTTCGACGACCACAAGGAAGCGCCATGTCATTCCGATCCACACCGCTGTTGCTGGCCACCTCGTTCGCCGCTGCGGGCCTGTGCCTGGCCGGCAACGCATTCGCCCACGGCACCATGACCACGCCGGTCAGCCGCGTCTATGCCTGTTTCCAAGGCAATCCGGAGAACCCGACCAACCCGGCCTGCGCCGCCGCGAAAGCGGTGGGCGGTTCGCAGGCGTTCTACGACTGGAACGGCATCAACCAGGCCAACGCCAACGGCAACCACCAGGCCGTGGTGCCCGATGGCAAGCTGTGCAGCGGCAACAACCCGACCTTCCGCGGGCTGGATGTTAACCGCAGCGACTGGCAGACCACACCGATCCAGCCAGACGCCAGCGGCAAGTTCACCTTCGTGTTCAAGGCGACCGCGCCGCACGCCACGCGTGACTGGCGCTTCTTCGTCACCCGCGACGGCTGGCAACCGGGCAGCCCGCTGCGCTGGGCCGATCTGCAGGAGTTCTGCACGCTGGGCAACACGCCGCTGTCGGCCGATGGCACCTACAAGCTGCAGTGCACGCTGCCACAGCGCAGCGGCCAGCATGTGATCTACAACACCTGGCAGCGCTCGGATTCGACCGAAGCGTTCTACACCTGCATGGACGTGCGCTTTGAAGGAGGCGGTGGCAGCACCCCGCCCGCAGCGCAGTGGCAGGATGCCGGCCCGGTCACCGCGCGCGGCGAGCTGCCGGTCGGCACCACCCTGGCGTTGCGCGTGTTCAACGCCAACGGCAATGATGTCGAACGCGTGGAAGCGACCCTGGCCAGTGGCCAGACTGCGGCCGCGCAGTGGCCGTTGGCGCTGGCCCGCAAGGTCAATACCAGCGCCCAGCACGCACGCGTGGGCGTGCTCAGCAATGGCGTGATCACACCGACGGCCTCGGCCACCGCCAACCGCGTGTACCTGAAGGATGGCAACCGCTTCCAGCTCGATACCCAGGTGCCCGACCCCGGCACGCCATCACCGGGCGGTGATTTTGACCACGTGTATCCCGCTGGAATCGGCAGCTACGTGCCGGGCCAGACCGTGGTGAAGGGCGGCGACGGCAAGCTTTATGCCTGCCGCCCGTTCCCGGAAGGTGCATGGTGCAACGTCAACGCCGAAGCCTACCGGCCGGGTGCCGGCGCGGCTTGGCGTGATGCGTGGATCGCGTACTGAGGCAGTGATGCGGGAGGCGGTGCACAGTGCACCGCCTTTCGCCCGGAAGGCGGCACAGTGAGCACCGTGTTGCAGATCGAACACAGCCGCCATCGATTTCAAACTTGTCCGATGTTGCCGACGGCCCTGCATGTGAAGACTGCGCGAGGTTTCCCACACTTCGCAAAGGAGTTCCTGCATGCACCTGTCCCACCGGGCAGTCCTCGCTCTGTCCGTCGTTGCCGGCCTGGCCCTGTCCGGCAGCGCCCTCGCCCACGGCACCATGTCCAAGCCGCTCAGCCGCGTGAAGCAGTGCCACGAAGGCAATCCGGAAAACCCGACCAACCCGGCCTGTGCCGCGGCCAAGGCCATCGGCGGCGCGCAGCCGTTCTATGACTGGAGCGCGATCGCCCACGGCAACGCCAATGGCAACCACCGCGACCTGGTGCGCGATGGCGAGCTGTGCAGCGCCAGCATCCCCAAGTACCGCGGCCTCGATCTGAATCGCAGCGACTGGCCGACCACGCCGGTGCGCGCCGATTCGCGTGGCCGCTACACCTTCGAATTCCTGGCGCCGGCGCCGCACGCCACCCGCGAGTGGAAGTTCTACGTCACCCGTGACGGTTGGCAGCCGGGCAGCCCGCTGCGCTGGGCCGACCTGCAGGAATTCTGCACCCTGGGCAACGTGCCGCTGTCCGAAGGCGGTGTCTACAAGCTGGACTGCCCGCTGCCCAAGCGCACTGGCCAGCACATCATCTACAACACCTGGCAGCGCTCGGATTCGCAGGAAGCCTTCTACACCTGCATGGACGTGCGCTTCGAAGGTGGCGGTGGCGTGGTTCCGCCGCCGCAGTGGCAGGATGCCGGCGCGGTGACCGCCAATGGCGCACTGGACGTGGACAGCACCGTGACCCTGCGTGTGTTCAATGCCAACGGCAACGACCTGGAGCGCGTGGAAACCAAACTGGCCGCTGGCCAGACCAGCCCGACGCAGTGGCCGCTGGCCCTGGCCCGCAAGGTCAACGCCAGCGCACAGCACGCGCGCGTGGGTGTGATGAAGAACGGCGTGATCACGCCGGTCGCCTCGGCCACCGACAACCGCGTGTACCTGAAGCCGGGCAACCGCTTCCAGCTGGAAACCCAGGTACCCGGTCCGGGCCCGATCGATCCGGTCGATCCGCCGGGCGGCGACTTCGACTTCGTGTACCCGGCCGGCCTCGGCAGCTACAAGCCGGGCGAGACCGTGGTGAAGGGCACTGACGGCAAGCTGTATGCCTGCCGCCCGTTCCCGGAAGGCGCCTGGTGCAACATCAATGCCGATGCCTATCGTCCGGGCACCGGCTATGCGTGGCGCGACGCCTGGATCGCGTACTGAGGCAGGACACCGGGGGCGGCGTGATGCCGCCTCCGTTTCATGGGGTTGCCGGCCAGCGGCCGGCACTACCAGAGTCCATGCGGTTGCCGGCCAGCGGCCGGCACTACGCAGGCTTAAGTCCATGCGGTTGCCGGCCAGCGGCCGGCACTACGCAGGCTTACTTGCTGCTGACGTACTTCTCGCGGCGGATCTGCGGGTTGCCCAGGCCAGCGGCCTTCAGCAGTTCGGCACAGGCATCGACCATGTCCGGGTTGCCGCACAGATAGGCGATGTCAGTGGCCGGGTCCGGGGTGAAGCCGGCCAGCGCCTGCTGCACGTAGCCGTGCTGCACGTCTGGATGCGGATCGGCCGGCAGTTCGCGCGACAGGCATGGAACATAACGGAAGTTCGGGTGTTTTTCGGCGAAGCTGTAGAAATCTTCGCTATACAGCAGCTCGCCCGGGCTGCGCGCGCCCTGCAGCAGCACGATCTGCACGCCGCGCTCGGCCATGGCCGTTTCCAGCAGCGGCAGCATCGAGCGGTACGGGGTAACGCCAGTACCGGTGGCGATCAGCAGGTAGCGGGCGTTGTGATCACCGGGATTCAGGCAGAACCGGCCATAGGGGCCGGACGCACTGATCTGGCCGCCCTGCTCCAGCGCCTCGAACAGGGCCGTGGCGGCGCCGCCGGGTACGAAACTGACCGCGATATCCACCGCCTCGCCCGGGCCCAGCGCGTGGTCGTGGATGGTCGCCAGCGAGTAGCTGCGCTTGGTTTCGGTGCCGTCTGCGTAGCTGAAATGGACCTGGATGAACTGGCCGGGCTGGAAATCCAGCGGCTGTCCATCGTCACGCACGAACTGGTAGTGGCCGACGGTCGGGGCCAGCATGCGGCAGCCGACCAGCTTGAGGGGGAATTGAACAGGCACGACTTTTCGGGACAGTGTGTAGCCGGGGCAAGCCCTCGGGGTCTTCTATAATAGCCCCTCCCCGCCCCTCTCCAGCGCCAGCCCATGGGCGCGAAGGCTTCGAGCTTGGCATCCCAGAACGATACGGCGCCCGCCCTGCGCGTGCGCGACCTGCGCAAGACCTATGACAACGGCACCCAGGCCCTGAAGGGGGTTTCCCTGGAAGTGGCCCCGGGCGACTTCTTCGCCCTGCTCGGCCCCAACGGTGCCGGCAAGTCCACCCTGATCGGCATCATCAGCTCCCTGGTCAACCTCAGCGAGGGCCAGGTAGAAGTGTTCGGCAGCGACCTGGTGCGCAACCGCAGCGCCACCATGCGCCTGATCGGGCTGGTGCCGCAGGAAATCAACTTCAACCTGTTCGAAAAGCCCTTCGACATCCTGGTGAACTACGCCGGTTTCTATGGCGTGCCGCGCGAGGAAGCCGAGCAGCGTGCCGAAGAGGAACTGAAGCGGGCGCACCTGTGGGAAAAGGCACAGGTGATGAGCCGTACGCTGTCCGGTGGCATGAAGCGCCGGCTGATGATCGCCCGCGCGATGATGACCCGCCCGCGCCTGCTGATCCTGGACGAGCCGACCGCCGGCGTGGACATCGAGATCCGCCGCGACATGTGGCGCGTGCTGAAGGAGATCAACGCCGCCGGCACCACGATCATCCTCACCACGCACTACCTGGAAGAAGCCGAGTACCTGTGCCGCCACCTGGCGATCATCAATCATGGCCAGATCGTCGAGCAGGGGCCGATGCGCACCCTGCTGGCCAAGCTGGACGTGGAAGGCTTCCTGCTGGACATCGACGGTGACCTGCCGGCGCAGCTGCCGGTGATCGAGGGCGCGACGCTGACCGCACCGGACCCGCACACGCTGGACATCGACATGCCGCGCGCAATGGACCTCAACCGCGTGTTTGCCACGCTCAACGAGTCCGGTATCCGTGTACGTTCGATGCGTACCAAGAGCAACCGCCTGGAGGAGCTGTTCGTGCGCCTCACCGGCAACCTGGAGAAGCCTGCATGAGCACCACCGAGCTGACCGACGGCCAGCGCAACCGCGTCGCACTGATGACCATCGTGCGCCGCGAAGTCGCCCGCATCATGCGCATCTGGGGCCAGACCCTGGTGCCGCCGGCGATCACCATGACCCTGTACTTCCTGATCTTCGGCAACCTGATCGGGTCGCGCGTGGGGGACATGGGCGGCTACACCTACATGCAGTTCATCGTGCCGGGCCTGGTGATGATGAGCGTGATCCAGAACAGTTACGGCAACATCAGCTCCTCGTTCTTCGGCGCCAAGTTCGGCCGCCACGTGGAAGAGCTGCTGGTCAGCCCGATGCCGAACTGGGTGATCCTGTGGGGCTACGTGGCCGGTGCGGTGCTGCGCGGCCTGATGGTGGGCGTGATCGTGCTGATCATCGCGATGTTCTTCACCCCGGTGCGCATTCCGCACCCGCTGGTGATGCTGACCACGGTGATCCTGGGTGCGACGATCTTCTCGCTGGCCGGTTTCATCAACGCGGTGTATGCGAAGAAGTTCGATGACGTGGCGATCGTGCCGACCTTCATCCTGACCCCGCTGACTTACCTGGGTGGCGTGTTCTATTCGGTGAAGCTGCTGCCGGGCTGGGCCGAGGCCGCCACGCACGCGAATCCGATCTTCTACATGGTCAATGCATTCCGCTATGGCCTGCTGGGCAGCAGCGATGTGCCGCTGCCGGTGGCCTACGGGCTGATGATCGGATTCGTGGTGGTGCTGACGGCGCTGGCGCTGTGGCTGCTGCGCCGTGGCGTGGGCATGCGCAGCTGAGGGGTGCCTGCAGGGCCTGCGGCCCTGCACCCGCCGAATCAACGTCAACGTCAACGTCAACTTCAACTTCAACGGCATAAGCTGACGATCCGTGGGATGGCGGGGTGGGTCCGGTTGCGGGGGACGCTGCAAGTCCCCCTCCGGGGCCCGGCCCAGCCGCTGGCGGCTGTGCGTTCGGGCGCTTGCGAAGCAGTGCTTCGCAAGCAAAGCGCCCTCACCCATGTAAGCTCGGTCGCCCCTTGTTCGTGTGCGCTTTCCTGCGCACACGGCAAGACCGGGGTTGGGCGTCCTGCCCAACCCGCCCGAGGCATGCCTCGGGCCCATGCGGCTCACGCCCCCGCAACCGTACCCACCCCGCCTTCGACAGTTTCCGGCGATCTGTCGGAACGGCATGGACCGCTGTTGGTAGGTGTCGACCTTGGTCGACACGGTAGATCCACGCCATGCGTGGATGGAGCGTTCACGGTAAGGCCGATGCTTGGCTCTTTTCGTTTCGGATTACGGCTAGGCTGTAGCGATGAAGATCACTTCCATTGCGTTGGACAAGGCCGTGTCGGATGGTCCGATCGATGCGTTCAGCCATGTCCTGCTGAGCGATTCGCCCATGCTGGATGAGGTGCTGGATTGCCTGGCCTCGCTGCACGTGGCTGATCCCATTCATCGTTATCTGTGCACGCTCGACGAAGTCGGCCAGTGCCGCTACACCAGCATGCACGCGTCCGACGACGAGCGCATCGCGCTGTACGAGGACGAAGACCCGGCGACGCCGGAAGATGCGTTGGCGGCACGCGAGCGGTTGCTGGCGCACGTCGTCGCGCAGCTTGAGCATTCCACGCATCGGCTGCAGTGGACCGCGTTGGCGGGTACGTTGATGTGCAGCGACGAGGACATCGAGGCGCTGGTCGCTGCCAATGCGACACCTGATCTCATCATCGATGACGCGGTCTGCGTGCAGCAGGTGCCCGTGACCCGTGATGACCTGCTGATCGCCGCCCTGCCCAACGGCTACTTCAGCGCGGACTGGGACATCTTCCAGAACCACGCCCTGATCCGGCATCTGCAGGAGCGCTACGACTACCGTCTGTTCGGACTCGGCGCATCGTGGCTCGGTTTCCAGCGCGACCGCGCACCGTCGTCTGCAGAGGCGGGCGCGTTGGTCGCGGACCTGCAGCGCGTCTACGCGGCCGGAACGCACGACACGTGGTCACAACTGGCTGCAACGCTGGCCAACCGCACCACACTGCTATTGGGCTACACCGAAGACTTCAGCGAACAACTACCCTGAGCACCGCTCTACACGAGCGAGCGCAGCGAGCGACCCGCTTCCGCCTTCGCTTTTGATCTGTCTTCCGTGGTGGCCGCACCCGGAACATGTCCGTGGCCGGGCGGGTAGGTTGCGCAGGGGCGTGAGCCGCATGGATGCGGCGACCGAGCTTACATGGATGTACTTGCAGCGTCCCCTGCGCGGCCTACCCGCCCGGCCAACCCCAATGAACAGTGCATTCCGCGAACCACCACGAGGGGCTCCGCCGTTGGCCGCAATCTCCGGCACAATCGCACTCCTGATTCCCCAGAAAACGGTGAACGTGCAATGCGCATCCTGATCCTCGGCGCCGGCGGTACCGGCGGTTACTTCGGCGGTCGCCTGGCTCAGGCTGGCGTGGACGTGACCTTCCTGGTGCGCCCCGCACGCGCCGCCCAGCTGGACCGCGATGGTCTGGTCATCCGCAGCCCGCTCGGCGACGCCAGTTTCCCGGTGCAGCACGTCACCGCCGATGCGCTCCCGGCATTGGCCGCGCAGAAGCCGTTCGATCTGGTCATCCTCAGCTGCAAGGCCTACGACCTGGACAGCTCGATCGATGCCATCGCTCCGGCTGTGGGCGCGAACACCACCGTGCTGCCGATCCTCAACGGCCTGCATCACTACAACGCGCTGGACCTGCGCTTCGGCCGCGACGCTGTGCTCGGTGGCCTATGCTTCATCAGCGCCACCAAAGCCCCCGACGGCGCCGTGCTGCACCTGGGCAAGCCGGCCAAGCTCACCTTCGGCGAGCGCGACGGCGGTGCCATCTCCGAACGCGTGCGTGCCTTCGCCGCCGCCTGCGCGCGGGCCAACCTCGATCACCTGGCCAGCGAGCACATCGGCCAGGAACAGTGGATCAAATACACCTTCCTGACCGCGCTGGCCGCCTCGACCTGCCTGCTGCGCGCGGATATCGGCAGCATCGTCGCCACCGATGATGGCGAGGCGATCGTGCGTGGCCTGTACGACGAATGCCTGGCCGTGGCCGAAGCTGCCGGTGAGCCGATTCCCGATGCTGCGCAGGACACCGCACGCGGCACCCTGACCCAGGCCGGCTCTGCGTTGAAGGCTTCGATGCTGCGCGATCTGGAAGCCGGCCAGCAGGTGGAGGCAGAACAGATCGTCGGCGACATGCTTGCGCGCGCGCGCAAGGCCGACCAGGAAGCTTTGCTGCTGCAGGTCGCCTACAGCAGCCTGCAGGCCTACCAGGCGCTGCGCAGCGCGTGAGCGCCGCGTTGCAGACCAACGCGCTGCCGGCGCGGGTGCTGATCCTCGGCATGGGCTGGAGCGGGTGCGTGCTGGCTACGCATCTGCGGGCGTTGGGCGTACACGTGGCCGGCACGGTGCGCGACCCGGCGTCGGCACCGCACGATGGCCTGCCGCGCCATCAGCTGCGAGCTGACATGCCACCGTCGCCCGCCCTGCTCGATGAGATCGCGCAGGCCGAGGCCGTGCTGTGCAGCGTGCCGCCCGATGCCGAGGGTGACCCGGCACTGCGTCTGCTGCTGCCGGCACTGCAGGAAAGTCCAACACTTCGCTGGGTGGGCTATCTGTCATCCACGTCGGTCTATGCCGATCGGGCCGGCGGCTGGGTCAACGAAACCAGCGTGGCCGATGCTACTGAAACGACCGGCATGCAACGCAGACGCGCCGAGGACCAGTGGCGTGCGCTGGCGGAGCAGCGCGGTATCGCCTCGGCGGTATTCCGCCTGCCCGGCCTGTACGGACCGGGGCGCAATGCGCTGTTGCAGCTGGCGCAGGGACGTGCGCGCCACGTAGTGCGTCCTGGGCTGGTGTTCAACCGACTGCACGTGGATGACCTGGCAACGGTCGTTACCGCATCGATGCAGCGGCCGTGTGTGGATGGGCTGTATCTGCCAGCCGATGACGAGCCGGCACCGCCGCAGCAGGTACTGGCCTTCGCCGCGCAGCTGGGCGGGTTTGCGATGCCACCTGCCATGCCCTGGGACGATCCCGCGCTGAGCCCGACACTGCGGCGCTTCTACGAGAGCAGCAAGCGCATCGACAGCACCGGTACGCGCGAGGCGCTGGGCTGGGAGCCGCGGTTTCCGACGTATCGGGAAGGATTGGAAGATCTGGCCGCCGCGTTCGCCGGGCATGGCCCAGCGCTACCACCGCTTCTGTAGAGTCGAGGGGGGGGGGGGGGGGGGTGGGGGGGGGCGGGCCCCCCCGGGGACACGCACCCCCCGAGCCGCGGCCCCCCGCCCCCCCCCGCGTCTTGGCGGGGCGGGGGGGGGGGGGGGGGCGCCCCCCCCCCCCCCCCCCCCGCGACTCTACGACGCAGGGTCGCCGCGACGAAGGGAATCAACCCGCGTCCGGCAGGCGGAAGAACGCACGCGTCGCGGCAGTTGCATTCGCGGCGGTCACCGCCACGTCTTCGCCACGGTCACGCGCCAGTTCTTCCACGATGTGCGAGAGGAACATCGGTTCGTTGCGGCGGTCCTTCGGCATCGGCTTCAGCGTGCGCGGCAGCAGGTACGGCGCGTCGGTCTCGATCATCAAGCGGTTGGCCGGGATGTTCTTCACCAGTTCGCGCAGGTGCGCGCCACGGCGCTCGTCGCACAGCCAGCCGGTGATGCCGATGTACCAGTCCTGGTCCAGGTAGTCGAACAGCTCGTCACGCTCACCGGTGAAGCAATGCACCACCGCCGGGCCGATGCGACCTTCGAAGTTCTTCATCTGTGCCATGAAGTCGGCATGCGCGTCGCGCTGGTGCAGGAACAGCGGCTTGCCGTTGTCTGCGGCCAGCTGCAGCTGGCGTTCGAACGCGCGGTGCTGGGCCGGGCGCGGCGAGAAGTCACGGAAGTAGTCCAGTCCGCACTCGCCCACCGCCACCACTTCCGGGTGGGCATGCAGCGCGCGCATCTCGGCATCGCATTCCTCGGTGTATTCCACCGCATGGTGCGGGTGCACGCCGGCGGTCGCATACAGGAAGCCCGGGTGCTGCTGCGCCAGCTGCAGGGCCAGTGGCGAGTGCTCGCGGCTGGCACCGGTAATGACCATCTGCACCACGCCGGCCTGCCGTGCGCGGTCCAGCACGGCATCGCGGTCACGGTCGAAGGAGTCGTGGGTCAGGTTGGCGCCGATATCGATCAGGTGCATGGTCATCGCGGGGGAAAAGTGCCCGCGCATTGTACCTGCGGCTGCCGTGGCCCCTTATCCTTTGCACATGAACGCCCCGCTCTTCCCTATCTCCCCGCTGCTGCCACAGATCCAGCAGCATCTGGCCGCGCAGCCGCGGCTGGTGCTGGAGGCGCCGCCCGGCGCCGGCAAGACCACCCAGGTGCCACTGGCGCTGCTCGATGCACCGTGGCTGCAGGGGCGGAAGATCATCCTGCTGGAACCGCGCCGCGTCGCCGCACGCAGCGCCGCGCTGTTCATGGCGCGGCAGCTGGGCGAGGAGGTGGGCGGCACGGTCGGCTACCGCATCCGCTTCGAGAACAAGGTCTCGTCGCGCACCCGCATCGAGGTGGTTACCGAAGGCATCCTGACCCGCATGCTGCAGGACGACCCGATGCTGGAAGAGGTCGGCGCGATCCTGTTCGACGAATTCCACGAACGCCACCTCAGTGGCGATCTGGGCCTGGCGCTGGCGTTGGACGTGCAGGCACAGCTGCGCGATGACCTGCGCCTGGTGGTGATGTCGGCGACGCTGGATGGTGAGCGCCTGGCCCGCTTCCTCGATGCACCGCGCCTGAGCAGCGAAGGCCGCAGCTACCCGGTGGCGATCAGCCATTTCCCGGCGCGCCGCGATGAGGCGCTGGAACTGCAGGTTCGCCGCGCGGTGCAGCAGGCATTGGCCGAGCACCCGGGTGACCTGCTGGTATTCCTGCCCGGCCAGCGCGAGATCGCGCGGGTGCAGGCCGGGCTGCAGGAATCGCTGGATGCGGGTGTTGAAGTGCTGGCCCTGCACGGTGAACTGCCGGTGGAGCAGCAGGCGCGGGTCCTGCAGGCGGCCAGTGATGGTCGTCGGCGTGTGGTGCTGGCCACCAACGTGGCCGAGTCCTCGGTGACGCTGCCGGGCGTGCGCGTGGTGATCGACAGCGGCCAGGCACGCGAGCCGCGCTACGACCCCAACAGCGGCTTCACCCGGCTGGACGTGGTGGCCATCGCGCAGGCATCGGCCGACCAGCGCGCGGGCCGCGCCGGCCGTGTCGCCGAGGGCGTGGCGTGGCGGCTGTGGCCGCAGTCGCAGCGGCTGGAGCCGCAGCGCCGCGCCGAAATCGATCAGGTCGAGCTGGCCGGACTGGCGCTGGAACTGGCCGCCTGGGGCAGCAGCGACCTGCGCTTCCTCGATCCGCCACCAGCCGGCCCGATGGGTGCCGCCCGCGAACTGCTGCAGCGGCTCGGCGCGCTGTCCAGCAGCGGTGCGATCACCGCACTTGGCCGCCGTGTGCTGGCGCTGGGCACGCATCCGCGGATGGCGGCGATGCTGCTGGCCGCGCCCGATGCCCGCGCACAGGCGCTGGCCGCCGATCTGGCCGCCCTGCTGGAGGCGCGCGATCCGTTGCGCCAGGGCGGTGATGCGCTGGCCGCGCGTTGGCGTGCGCTGGCGGCATTCCGCAATGGCCGCGCACCGGGCGACGCCAACCGCAGCGGCCTGGCCGCGATCGATGCCGCCGCCAAGCAGTGGCGTCGCCGCCTGCGCTGCGAGGCCACGCCGCCGGCCAGCATCGAGGCGCACGAATTGGGGGATCTGCTCGCACATGCGTTCCCCGACCGCATCGGTGTCCAGCACCCCAGCGATCCGCTGCGCTACCTGCTGGCCAATGGTCGCAGCGCACGCCTGCACGATCTGAGCGACCTGCGCGGCGAGCCGTGGCTGGTAGCCAGTGAACTGCGCTTCGAGGCACGCGACGCGCTGCTGCTGCGTGCCGCACCGGTGGACGAGGGCCAGCTGCGCAAGGCGTGGCCGGAGCGCTTCGTGACCGAGGATGTGGTGCGCTGGGACAGCGAGCGTCGCGCCCTGGTGGCACTGCGCGAGACCCGTTTCGACCGCATCGTGCTGGACAGCCGCTCGGCCGGGCGGGTTGATCCGCAGCACGCCGCACAGGCGCTGACCGACGCGGTGGCCGAACTCGGCCTGCAGGCGCTGCCGTGGACCGAAGGCCTGCGCCAATGGCAGGCACGCGTGGAGTCGCTGCGGCGCTGGATGCCCGAACTCGGCCTGCCCGACTGCAGCGACGACGCCCTGCTGGCCACGCGTGCGCAATGGCTGCAGCCCGCGTTCGCCGGCAAGAGCCGCCTGGATGCGCTGGACGAGTCCAGCTTCGGCGAAGCGCTGAAGTCGCCTCTGGAGTGGTCACAGCGTCAGCTGGTCGAGCGTCATGCGCCGACCCGCATCACGGTGCCGTCCGGGCTGGAGCGGCCGATCACCTATGCGCTGGACAGCGAGAGCGGCGAACCGCTGCCGCCGGTGCTGGCGGTGAAGCTGCAGGAACTGTTCGGCCTGGCTGACACCCCGCGCATCGCCGACGGCCGCGTGCCGCTGACCCTGCACCTGCTCTCGCCCGGTGGCCGCCCACTGCAGGTCACCCAGGACCTGCGCAATTTCTGGGAAAACACCTACGCGGAAGTGAAAAAGGAAATGAAGGGCCGCTACCCGCGCCATCCGTGGCCGGATGACCCGTGGACGGCGACGGCCACCCATCGGGCCAAGCCGCGCGGGACCTGACCAGTGGGGCCGGCTGTGGACCCTGCCTGATCCTGAATGGCTGCGGTAAAGTCACGCCACGTGTGACCTCGACTGACATACCGTTTACGGGCAACACGCGACACTGGACTTCGACCCGAGGCAAAGGACCCCCGCATGAGCAAGCTGACCGTAATCACCGACCGCGCTCTGGAGCGCGCCCTGGAGCTGGCCCACACCGCCGGCGATGGCCTGAAGAGCGCCGGTGGCAGCCTGCGCAATGCGGACTGGATCAAGACCGGCGCCGCCATCGGCGCAGTGAAGACCGGCGGCAAGGCCGCAACCAAGTTCGTGCGCCGCAATCCGGCAGTGGCCGTGGCCGCCGCTGCGGTCGGTGTAGGCCTGCTCGGCTACGCGCTGTACCGCAAGCAGCAGAAGAAGAAGGCCGCCAATGGCCACGTGGTGAATGGGCAGGCGCAGCGCATCAACGCACGTGACCGCCGCAACGACACCGTGGTGGACGAGCACAGCGATATCGGCAGCGACGCCTGAGCCTGCCGGGGTCGGATCCTTTCCACAGGAAGGGCGCTGACCCCCAAGGCACTACATGAGGGCCGGACACCGGAAGGTATCCGGCCCTTTCTGCATCAACCGATCTGCAGCCACTGTCCCGGCTGCAGGTCGTCCAGCCGGTAAGGCCCCATCGACACGCGGACCAGCCGCAGCGTCGGCAGGTTCACCGCCGCGGTCATCCGCCGCACCTGCCGGTTGCGGCCTTCCCGGATCGTGATCGCCAACCAGCTGTCAGGCACGGTCTTGCGGAAGCGCACCGGCGGATCGCGTGTCCACAGCGACGGCGCCGGATCGAGGCGCTCGATCTTCGCCGGCAGGGTCGGCCCGTCATTGAGCACCACGCCGTCGCGCAGCTGTTGCAGCTGTTCGTCGCTGGGCATGCCTTCCACCTGCACCCAGTAGGTCTTGTCAGCCTTGTGCCTCGGGTCGGTCAGCTTGTGCGCCAGCGTACCGTTGTCGGTCAGCAGCAGCAGGCCTTCGCTGTCATGGTCCAGGCGACCGGCGGCATACACGCGCGGCGGCAGGCCGAACCCGGCCAGGGTCGGCCGCGGCGGCACGCTGCGGTCGGTGAACTGGCAGAGCACGTTGAAGGGCTTGTTGAAGGCGATCAGCATTGCGGGCACGGCAGGCGGCGGGTGGGGCATTGTCCCATGCCGCGTGCGGCGGCTCGAAAGGTGCCGGTCAAGTCGGCCGGCATAGCCCATGCCCGGCTGCGCTTTCCTGCGACCACGAACACGAAGGGCTCAGCCGAATACCTTCCACTGCAGCAGGAACGACCCCAGCACCAACACGAAACCGCATGCCGTGACGACATTGGCCCGGCGACGCAGCGCCGCGGGTGGCGGACTGGTCATGCGGGCGCGTTCGTCCAGCACCCCGCCAAAGAACAGCACCGCAAAACCCGTCGCTCCCAGCAGGTCGTAAGCATGCCCACCGTGGTACACAAAGTCATACAGCCGCGGCAGCACCAGCACCGCGATGACGATATACAGCACCTTCTTCAACGGTCCATGTCCTTGAGTTCGATTGGACTCCGGCGCATGGCCGGACCTGGGGCCAGCCATACGTTGCGCTGCGCGCGGTGAGCGTGGTTGCGGCTGCGCTTTCCTGCCGCCCCAATCTCGGCCGGCTCAGCCGAAAACCTTCCATTCCAGCAGGAACGAGCCCAGCACCAGTGCGATGCCGCACGCGGCGATGACATTGGCCCGCCGCCGCAGGCCTGCGGCCGGCGGGTCGGCCCTGCGCGAACGTTCCTCCAGAAGGGCACCCGCGAACAGCACGGCAAACCCTACCGTCGCCATCAGATCGTGGGCATGACCACCGTAGAACACAAAATCGATCAACCGCCCCAGCACCAGCACCGCGACAGCGATGTAAAAGACCTTCTTCAACAATTCATGTCCTTGCATACGATCGAATTCCGGCGCATGGCCGGTCTTGGGACCAGCCATGCGCCGCGCTACGCGCGATGAGCCGAGCAGGAACGATGTCGGCCGTCCTGACCGGCACCCCTCTTACGGCTTGATGAAGCGCAGGGTCATGCGGTCGCTTTCGCCGATCGCCTGGTACTTCGCATCATCGGCCTTGTCGTGCTGGTTGGTCGGTGGCAGCGTCCACACGCCGTTCGGGTGGTCCTTGGTATCGCGCGGGTTGGCATTGACCTCGCTGCGCGCGTCCAACTTGAAGCCGGCGGCTTCGGCCATCGCAATCACCTGCTGCTGGCCGACATAGCCGGTGTCATCGTCGTCGGCCACGTCGGCCTTGGCGCGATGCTCGACCACGCCCAGCACGCCGCCCGGCTTGAGCACGTTGAAGAAGCCCTGGAACATGCCCTGCGCCTGGCCGGCCTTGCGCCAGTTGTGCACGTTGCGGAAGGTCAGCACCACGTCGGCTGAACTGGCTGGGCCGAACACCGGCTTGGCCGGATCGTAGGCGACCACGGCGGTCTTGCCGAACTGTGCCGGCGCACCGGCGTACTTCTTTTCCAGGCTGTCGCGGCTGCGCTGCTGGTAGTCACGGCCGCGGCCCTCGGGCACCGCCATCGGGTCGACCACGGCGGCAACATAGTGGCCCTTGTCCTGCAGCAGCGGCGCCAGGATTTCCGAGTACCAGCCGTTGCCGGGGGTGATCTCGATGACGGTCTTTTCCGGCGTCACCTTGAAGAACGACAGCGTCTGCGCCGGATGACGGAAGCCATCGCGCTTGACGTTGTTGGCATCACGGGTCGACGCCTTCACCGCCGCATCGATGGCCGGTGACACCTGGATCTTCGCCGGTGCCACCGTGGCCGGTGCGGCGAACGCGGGAACAGCGGCAAGCAGGGCCGAAGCAAGCAGCAGGCGGCAACCATGCAGGGACGAAGCAGGCATCATCGGAGCGACTCCAGCGGAAGATGCGGCGAGACTAGCAGCCGCGGCGTCCCAGGTGTTCACAAAACGTTAGCTGCGTGCGCATCGCGGAACACTGTTTTGTGGTCACCGCCGCAGCACGGTCACACAACGCGTTCTATTCTGGAGCACTTCCCCCAAGGAGTCCGTGCCCATGACGGCAACCCGCGAACTGGGCCGTTCCGGCCTGCATGTACGTCCGCTCGCCTTCGGTGGCAACGTGTTCGGCTGGAGCGCCGATGAGAAGGCCAGCTTCGCCCTGCTCGATGCCTTCGTCGATGCCGGCTTCAACCTGGTCGACACCGCCGATGTGTATTCGGCGTGGGTGCCGGGCAATGCCGGCGGCGAATCGGAAACGTTGATCGGCAAGTGGTTCGCCCGCAGCGGCAAGCGCGACAAGGTGGTGCTGGCGACCAAGGTGGCCAAGTGGGCCGAACGCCCCGGCCTGACCCCGGACAACATCAATGCCGCAGTGGAAGATTCGCTGCGCCGCCTGCAGACCGACGTGATCGATCTGTACCAGGCCCACGAGGATGACGAGTCAACGCCGCTGGAAGCGACCCTGGCCGCATTCGGCCGGCTGATCGAAGCCGGCAAGGTGCGTGCGATCGGTGCGTCCAACTACAGCGCCACGCGCCTGGCCGATGCGCTGAAGGTATCCACCGACTACAAGCTGCCGCGTTACGAAACCCTGCAGCCCGAGTACAACCTGTACGACCGCGCCGGCTACGAGAAGGAGCTGGAACCGCTGGTGCAGCGCGAACAGATCGGCGTGATCGGCTACTACGCCCTGGCCAGCGGCTTCCTCAGCGGCAAATACCGCACGCCGGCCGATGCGGCCAAGAGCCCGGCACGTGGCGAGAACGTGGTGAAGCGCTATCTGAATCCGCGTGGCCTGCGCATCCTGCAGGCGCTGGATGACGTGGCCAGCAAGCACAACGCCAGTGCCGCGCAGATCGCACTGGCATGGCAGATCGCACGGCCGTCAATCACCGCGCCGATCGTCAGCGCCACCAGCGTCGAGCAGCTGCACGATCTGCTGGCCGCAGCCAACGTGTCGCTGAGCGTGCAGGATGTCGCGCAGCTGGATGCCGCCAGCACGGAAGCTTGAGACCCGGTAGTGCCGGCCGCTGGCCGGCATTCCACAGTCCGGTAGTGCCGGCCGCTGGCCGGCATTGCGCGGTAAAGAAGAAAATAATTGAACAAAATGGTTGCGCGCGAGTAAATCGTGGTTTATCGTGCGCACCTCGTTTCAACAACCACTGGAAACTTCCCTTGAACGCGCATTCCGTCGCCATCGCCAAACTGCTGCCATGCCTGCGCATGGACGTGCTGGCGCGCGCGTTCGGCAAGGAAGTCCAGCTGACAACGGCCTGATACCCGCCCTGCGGAGATCGGCCACCCCGATCTCCGAGGCTTGACGACGCCCTCGGAACGCAAGTCCCGGGGGCGTTTTCGTTTGCGTCGGCACAAGGACCCGCGATGCCAGAACTGCACCCCGCGCGGCAACCCGCCGCTCACTGACCCAGGTTTTTCCCGCCCCGCCGAAGGATTTACTTCGCGCGATCGGCAGCGCCTGGACATTATCTGCATCGCACCCAAACATTATCGCTCGCGATAATGTCGGTGGCCTGCACCCTCGATTCTCCAACGGTCCCGTTTCCACCACGGGCTGGTGCGCGCGGCGTTGCCGTGGCGTATGCCGGAGGTCTCGGACATGCCATCGCCTGGATCGCCTGCTGGAAGCAGGCATCGGTTCGCCGGTACGCGGTTCGATTCCGCGCGGTCCCCAACTGGATAGCTCAGCTTGGTCAGAGCAACGGATCCGTAATCCGTCTGTCGTGGGTTCGATTCCCACTCCAAACCACATGACCTGTCACGTCATGACTTGAAGCAACACCCGGGGCGCAAGCCCCAGCGGCCATCGCCGCCGTCCACGGACAACGCCTTCGGGCAGGAACGTGGAAGGCAACGGACCGCACGCCGGGCCCCGGCCCGCCGCCACTGCCAGCCACGTTCCGCACCGGTGCTGCCTGCCGGGAACGACGATGGCAGCAGTGCCGGTGCACCGAAGGCTCCGCGCGTGGACCGTTCCCCGATGGCCGCCCTCTTCCGCCAGCTGCACAAGGTGTGCAGCCAGCCCTGCCACGATCTGATCGGCCCGGGTCATGGCATTCATTCCATCGGGTCGAACCACCAGAGCCATACAAGGAGAGACTCCCATGTTCTGGACCATCAAGGTCGTGATCGGCGACGGCGAGCGCGGCCTGGTGTATCGCAACCGTCGTTTCCAGCAGATCCTGCTGCCGGGCGTGCACCGCCTGTCGCCGTTCGGCGGCCGCCCGCACGTGGACATCCACACCGCATCGAAGGGCGCGGCCTATACCGGCAGCGACCAGGACAGCCTGATCGAAGCGCTGGGCACCGAGCTGGACACGCACTTCGTGCTGGCCAACGTCGGCGCCAGCGAGGTCGGCCTGTTGCTGCGCAACGGCCGCATCGATGAAGTGCTGCCGCCGGGCAGCCGCCGTCTGTACTGGCGGGGTTCGGTCGACACCCAGGTGCGCGTGATGGCGCTGGGTGACGAGCCGCGCATTCCGGCGGACGTGCAGCAGCGCCTGGGCCAGTTGGGCGTGCTGCCGCGTGTGGCGGTGATCAGCACCGTGCCAAGCGAGTCGGTCGGCCTGCTGTTCATCGATGGCACGCTGCGACAGACGCTGGACGCCGGCCTGCACGCGTTCTGGAACTTCAACGGCAACGTGTCGGTGGAGCGTGTGGAGCTGCGTGCGCGTTCGCTGGACGTGTCCGGCCAGGAACTGCTCAGCCGCGACAAGGTGACCCTGCGGGTGAACCTGGCCGCGACCGTGCAGGTGGTCGACCCGGTGCGTGCACACCGAACGCTCAGCAATGCCGACGAGTTCGTCTACCGGCAGCTGCAGTTCGGCCTGCGCCAGGCGATTGCCGCGCGCAGCCTGGACGAGCTGCTGGGTGACAAGGCGGCACTGGACGGCGAGATCGCCGCCCATGTGCAGGCGGCGATCGAGGGCCACGGCGTGCGGCTGCTCGGCGTGGGCATCAAGGACGTGATCCTGCCGGGTGAGATGAAGGAGATCCTCAACGGTGTGGTGCTGGCCGAGAAGCAGGCCCAGGCCAGCGTGATCCGCCGTCGCGAAGAGGCCAACGCCACGCGTTCGCAGCTCAACACCGCAAAGCTGATCGAGGACAACCCGGTGCTGATGCGCTTGAAGGAGCTGGAGGCACTGGAGAAGGTCACCGAGAAGATCGACAAGCTCACCGTGTTCGGCGGCCTGGATGGCGTGCTGAAGCAGCTGGTGACGATCAGGTAGGGGTCGCGGCGGCGCAGGGACGCGCCGCCGGCCCATCAAGGACAAACACGAAGACATGGACACTCAACACAACTATCAATGGCTGCACGCCGAGGGCACCACGCCGATCAAGGGCTGGGTCAACGGTGTGCCGCTGGAAGCGCAGGCGCATGAGCAGCTGCGCAACATCGCCGCGATCCCGTTCGTCGGGCCGTGGGTGGCCGTGATGCCGGACGTGCACCTGGGCAAGGGCGCGACCGTGGGCTCGGTGATCCCGACCCGCGGTGCGATCATCCCGGCCGCGGTCGGCGTCGACATCGGCTGCGGCATGGCCGCGGTGCGTACCACGCTGCGTGCCAACGACCTGCCCGATGACCTGCGGCAGCTGCGCAACAGCATCGAGCGCAGCATCCCGGTCGGCAACGGCCGTGGCGGCGAGCACCACCGCATGCCCGACAGCATCCATACGCGGCTGGTGCAGTCCGGGCTGGCCGCCGGCCTGGAGAACATCAAGGACAAGCACCGCAGGATCCGCACCGACAAGCTCGACCGCCAGCTGGGTACGCTGGGCGGCGGCAACCACTTCATCGAACTGTGCCTGGACGAGACGGACACGGTGTGGGTGATGCTGCACAGCGGTTCTCGCGGCACCGGCAACCTGATCGGCACCTACTTCATCGAGAAGGCGCGCGAAGAGCTTGCGCGCCGTGTGCTCGGCTTCCACCTGCCAGACAAGGACCTGGCGTTCTTCATGGAAGGCGAGCCGCTGTTCGATGACTACGTCGAAGCAGTGTCGTGGGCGCAGGACTACGCCCGGCACAACCGCGAGGCAATGATGTCGCGGGTGCTGGCCGAGATGCGCCATCGCCTGCCGAAGTTCCAACTGGCAACGATGGCGGTGAACTGCCATCACAACTACGTGCAGAAGGAGACGCACCACGACCAGGAGCTGCTGGTGACGCGCAAGGGTGCGGTCAGTGCGCGCGAGGGCGAGCTGGGCATCATTCCCGGCAGCATGGGCACGCGCAGCTACATCGTGCGTGGCAAGGGCAACGCGGACAGCTTCCACAGCTGTAGCCACGGTGCCGGCCGGGTGATGAGCCGTGGCACTGCGCGGCAGCAGATCACGCTGGCCCAGCACCGCGAGGCCACCGCGCATGTGGAATGCCGCAAGGACAGCGGCGTGCTGGATGAATCGCCGGCCGCGTACAAGTCGATCGACGACGTGATGGCGGCGCAGCTCGACCTGGTCGACGTGGTGCACACGCTCCGCCAGGTGCTGTGCGTGAAGGGATGATGGAACGGTGCCGGCCAAGGCCGGCACCTGCTCGACGGGCACGGGCGAATGGATGCCCGGGATCCGTAGAGTCGAGCTTGCTCGACTGCTCTTCCACGCCATGCGTGGATGAAACGGCGCCGACCAAGGTCGGCATCTACCAGAGCAGCACGTCGCGTCGGGGGTCAGCGCGGCACGCTGTCCTCGGCCACCAGCGCATGATGCACGCCGATCCCCGCACGCACGCCCTCGGCGGTGGCCAGGGTGATGTTGCCGACCGTGGTCGCATCGCCTGCGGCGTACACGTTCGGCACCGAGGTCTGCTTCATCATGTCGACCTCGATCAGCACCCCCAGCGGGCTCTCGACCAATGTGCACCCCAGCTGCTGCACCAGCGGCGTGGCCATCGCCTGGGTGGCCGGCACGAACAGCGCACGCTGTGCGATGCGGCGACCGTCGGCCAGCTCCACTTCCAGCCAGGTCGGCTGATCGCCCTGCACACCCAGCACGGGTGACGTCTCGATGTGCACGCCGCGCTGCTGCATGGCGGCGCGTTCCTCATCGGTGATCTCCAGACCCATGCTGAAGAACGTGACATTGCCCCAATCGGCGAACAGCGGCGCCTTGCTGGCGGACATCGGATGGCCGCCGAGCAGGCCGATGGCACCACCACCGACTTCATAGCCGTGGCAGTAGGGGCAGTGCAGCACGGTGCTGCCCCAGCGCTCGGCCAGTCCGGGCAGTTCCGGCAGCTGGTCGGCGATGCCGCTGGCCAGCAGCAGCTTGCGCGCGGCCAGCACCTGGCCATCGGCGGTACGCACTTCCACGCCTTCGGCGGTGGTGCGGGCGTGCTCCACTTCGGCATGCACCCAACGCACCGTGGGGTAGTCCAGCAGCTGCTGACGCGCGGTCTTCAGCAGCTCGGCGCCACTGATGCCATCCAGCCCCAGCACCCCGTGCGAATGACTGGCAAAACGATTGCGCGGTGAACCGGCATCGATGACGGTGACCGGGCGACGGGCACGGGCCAGGATCAGGCCGGCGGCAATGCCGGCGTAGCTGCCGCCGACGATGAGCACATCAGGATTCATGGTGACCTTCCAGGGAACGGTGATGGGCAAGATGGCGGGCGAAGTCGGCGCCGAGCTGGTCCAGCGTGGTCGCCTGCAGGCGCTGCTCAAGCAGCCGCTGCGCCTCGCGTGCGCCTTCGAGCAGGGCGCTGTTGACCAGCTGCTGGATCGGGCAGCCACCGCCGGAATCGCGAGCGCCGACCTGGACCAGCGGCGGTGCTCCCACCGCCAGATAGATGTCATGCAGGGTGATCGCCGCGGCATCGCGTGCCAGCTGACTGCCGCCGCCGTGACCACGGGTGCTGCGCACCAGGCCGGCCTTGTGCAGCTGTGCCAGCAGACGACGGATCACCACCGGATGGGTCGGCAGGCAGGACGCCAGCTGTTCGGACGTGCGCGGGGCGGTATGGCCGACCAGGTGCGCCATCACGTGCAGGGCGTCGGAGAGTGGGTTCGCGGATTTCATGTAACAACATTAGTTACATTTAATTCCTCTGTCGAGGGTCTGCTTTCGTTCCATATGGACACATCTGTCCTATGAAACATCTCCTTCACATCACTAAACGAAACGCGAATGTGATGCGCATCTCACTTCAGGGTGTGCGCATCGGGTCGATACCGCAGTGCCCCTTCCCGAGAGTCCTTCCACATGAATGCGTCTGTCCGTGCTCCGCGCCTGCAGTCCAAGCTGCTCGGCGCGGTTTCTGTTGGTCTGGCTGTGGTCCTGCTGTGCGCTCTGGCCGGCCTGGCCTCCGCCTGGTTGAAGTTGTCCACCGAGGTTCCACCCGAAGTCGCGCACAGCCGCGATGCCGAACGCCTGCAGCGCGAGTTCCGCGGCCAGGTGCAGGAATGGAAGAACGTGCTGCTGCGCGGCCACGACGACGCGTTGCGCCAACGCCACCTGGACGCCTTCGACAGCGAGGGTCGTCTGGTCGAGCAGCTGGCCAAGGGCCTGGTCAGCAGCCCGGATGCACGCACGCGCGAACTGGCGCAGGCCTTCATCGGCCTGCACGCGCAGCTGCAGCAGGACTATCACGCGGCGCTGCAGGCGTTCGCCGAGGCCAGCTACGATCCCGCCGCCGGCGACAACCTCGTGCGGGGCAAGGACCGCCCGGTGGCAACCGCGCTGGATGCGTTGAGTACGCACGCCACGCAGGTGGCCGAAGCGGCGGTAGCGGCCCGTTCGCAGCAGGCGCGGCAGACGCTGCTGCTGTGCGCGGCGCTGACCGTGCTGGCCGCCGTGCTGCTGCTGATGGGCCTGGGCTGGTGGCTGCGGCGTGCGGTGGTGCAGCCGGTGCTGGCGGTGGAAGCCGCTGCGCGTGCAGTGGCCGCCGGTGATCTGCAGCATGTTGTGCAGGTGCGCAGCCGCGATGAGATCGGTCGCCTCGCGCAGGCCATGCAGGCGGTGCAGTCCACGCTGCGCGGTGTGCTCGATGCACAGGCCACGATGGCACAGGCGCATGACGCCGGCACCATCAGCCACCGCATGGATGCCAGTGCCTTCCCCGGCGCGTTCGGCACGATGGTGGCCGACAGCAACGCGCTGGTCGATGCGCACATCCAGGTAAAGCTGCGCGCGATTGCGATCATGGGCCGTTACGCCATCGGCGACCTCAGCCAGGACATGGAACGCCTGCCCGGCGAGAAGGCAGTGATCACCGACGCACTGGATACCGCCAAGGTCAATCTCGGCATGATCAATGGCGAGATCCGCCGCCTGGCCGAAGCCGCTGCCATGGGTGACTTCGGCCAGCGTGGCGACAGCGCGCGCTTCGAGCATGACTTCCGCGCGATGGTCGACGGCTTGAACCGATTGATGCAGACGACCGAACTGAACCTCGGCGAGGTCTCCAGCATGCTGCGCGCGATTGCCGATGGCCGCCTCGGCGCGCGCATGCATGGCGATTTCCAGGGCGTTTTCGCGCGCATCGCCGGCGATGCCAACACCACCGCCGCGCAGCTGGCGACCATCGTCACCGACATCAAGCACGCCTCCGGCAACATCCACACTGCGGCTGCAGAGATCGCCGCCGGCAACAATGATCTGTCGCGCCGTACCGAGCAGCAGGCGGCCAATCTGGAAGAAACCGCCGCGTCGATGGAAGAACTGACCTCCACCGTGCGCCAGAACGCCGAGCATGCACGCCAGGCCAACCAGCTGGCGATCGGCGCGCACACGGTCGCCTCGCAGGGCGGCAGCGTGGTCGGCCAGGTGGTGGCGACGATGGGTGCGATCGAGACCTCGTCACGGCAGATCGCCGAGATCATCAGCGTGATCGATGGCATCGCATTCCAGACCAACATCCTGGCGCTGAACGCGGCAGTGGAAGCCGCGCGGGCCGGCGAACAGGGCCGCGGCTTCGCGGTGGTCGCCAGTGAAGTGCGCACGCTGGCGCAGCGCTCGGCGGCGGCCGCGAAGGAGATCAAGGCGTTGATCGAAGCCTCGGTTGAGCAGGTCGGCCACGGCGCGCAGCGCGTGCGCGAGGCCGGTGACACCATGGCCGAGATCGTGGCATCGGTGCAGCGCGTGACCGACATCATGGCCGAGATTTCGGCGGCCTCGCAGGAGCAGAGCGCGGGTATCGAGCAGGTCAGCCAGACCGTGATCCAGATGGATGGCACCACCCAGCAGAACGCCGCGCTGGTGGAGGAAGCCAGTGCCGCCGCACGCAGCCTGGAACAACAGGCGAACCGGTTGATCGATGCGGTGGATGTGTTCGATCTGTCGACCACGGCGGCAGCGAAGGACGCGTTGGCGCGTGCGGCCTGAGTGATCCGGTTGCCGGCCAGCGGGCGGTACCACCCGTGCGATGTGCCGGCCGCTGGCCGGCAGCGTCCGCCGCCACATGGGTAGCGCCCGACCGGTGGGCGGGGGCCGGCCGGGGCCCTGCGGGCCCACGGGGCGCACCCCCCC
>NZ_JAWIRT010000034.1:0-37854 GCF_036320045.1 Stenotrophomonas sp. SMYL20
GCCCGAGGCATGCCTCGGGCGGGTTGGGCAGGACGCCCAACCCCGGTCTTGCCGTGTGCGCAGGACTGCGCACACGAGCAAGCGGCGACCGAGCTTACATGGGTGAGGGCGCTTTGCTTGCGAAGCACGGCTTCGCAAGCGCCCGAACGCACAGCCGCCAGCGGCTGGGCCGGGCCCCGGAGGGGGACTTGCAGCGGCCCCCGCAACCGGCCCCACCCCGCCAACCCTCAGGAAACCCGCTTCTGCTGTTGCTTCGGCCGTTGCCGTTGCTTGCGCGTCTGCGGGTGCAGGGCGCAGCCCTGCCGACCAACCCTATACTTGCCGGCGTGAGTGAATTCCCTGCCCTCGTTCCGCTGGATGCGCCGCTGCTGGTGGGCTACAGCGGTGGTGTCGACTCCACCGTGCTGCTGCATTGGCTGTGGTGCTGCGCGCAAGCTTCCGGCACGGCGCTGCGCGCGGTGCACGTGCACCACGGGCTGCAGCCCGATGCAGATGACTGGGTGCTGCACTGCCAGCAGCAATGCGACGCCTGGGGCATCGAACTGGCCGTGCGCCGCGTGCAGGTCGAGAACGGCACAGGCCTGGGCACCGAGGGTGCCGCGCGACTGGCACGACGCGCCGCGTTCGCGGCCGAACTGCGCGACGGCGAAACCCTGGCGCTGGCACAGCACCAGGACGACCAGGCCGAGACCTTCCTGTTGCGCGCCCTGCGCGCTTCCGGCGTCGATGGCCTGGCGGCGATGTCCACGCACAGCCGCCTTGGCGAAAAGCCTCTATGGCGACCGCTGCTGGCGGTGCCACGCAGTGCACTCCTCGACTACGCCCGCCAGCATGCACTGCACTGGATCGAAGACCCCAGCAACGCCGACGACCACGCCGATCGCAACTTCCTGCGCCTGCAGGTGCTGCCGCTGTTGCGCCAGCGCTGGCCGCATGCCGCTGCGGCGATGGCGGGCAGCGCAACGCACTGCGGGCAGACCCGCGAACTGCTTGACGAGGAAGACGCCGAGCTGATCGCACACCTGGAAGTCGCTCCACGCGTGCTGTCGCTGCAGCTGCTACGCCAGGTCTCACCGGGGCGCGCCGCGCGCGTACTGCGTGCCTGGGTGGCCGGCCACGACGCGGCACCGCTGCCGGCCACCGTGCTGCAGCAGGCGCTGGACGAGTTGCTGCCGGCCGACAACGATCGCCAGGCGCGGGTGCGCTGGCACGATCACGCGATCCAACAGTGGCGCGACCACGCCTACCTGCTGCCGGCCCGGCTGCCTGCGCTTCCCCACGAGTGGCAGGCCGAATGGGATGGACGCGCACCGCTGGCACTGCCCGATGGCGGACAGCTGCGCCTGCAGGGCACCCCGGCCTTCGATCGCCCGCTGCAGGTCCGTGCACGCGTGGGCGGTGAGCGCATTCTGCTGCCCGGTCGCCAGCATTCGCACGCGTTGAAGGACTGCCTGCAACGCGAACACCTCGCCCCCTGGCGACGCGCGCAGCTGCCGCTGATCTTTGATGGCCCGCAGTTGCTGGCCGCCGCCGACGTGGTCATCGCCGCACCACTGCAGGCCTGGCTGCAGGCGCATGGCGCACAGTTGCAGTGGCGCCCGGGCGGCTGGTGAATTGACCCCCGCGCGCGGCCCGTCCACACTTGCCGCATGGCCAAGAAGTCCCCCGAAAACGCCTCCCCGGTCGCCCAGTTCGAGCAGTCGCTCGAATCGCTGGAGCAGCTGGTGGAGCAGATGGAAACCGGCGAGCTGAGCCTGGAAGCTTCGCTCAGTGCTTACGAACGTGGCGTCGGTCTGTATCGCCAGTGCCAGCAGGCGCTGGAGCAGGCCGAGCTGCGCGTGCGCCTGCTCAGCGATCCGGCGCAGCCGGAAGCATCCGAGCCTTTCGATCCGCCCAGCCATGACGGCTGAGGTTCTGTTCGCGCGCTGGCGCGACCGTATCGAAAGCCAGCTCGACGCCGCGCTGCCCTCGCCTGCCGAAGCACCGCAGCGCCTGCACCAGGCCATGCGCTATTCGGTGCTGGGCGGTGGCAAACGCATGCGCCCGCTGCTGGTCTACGCCAGTGGCCACCTGTTCGGTGCGCAGCCGGAAAGCCTGGATGCGGCCGCCATGTCCGTCGAACTCATCCACGCCTACTCGCTGGTGCATGACGACCTGCCGGCAATGGATGACGACGCGCTGCGTCGCGGCAAGCCGACCACCCACATCGCCTTCGACGAAGCCACCGCGATTCTGGCAGGCGATGCACTGCAGACGCGTGCCTTCGGCCTGCTGGCCGATGCACCGCTGCCTGCCACGCTGCGCGTGGCCTGCCTGCAGACCCTGGCCCACGCTTCCGGCGCCGCTGGCATGTGCGGTGGCCAGGCGCTGGATATCGATGCCACCGGCCAGCAGCAGACGCTGGCGGCATTGACCCGCATGCATGCCCTGAAGACCGGCGCGCTGATCCGTGCGGCGGTGCGCATGGGCGCGCTGTGCGGCCAGGCCCACGAACCTCAGCTGGCCCAGCTGGACAGCTTCGCCGACGCACTCGGCCTGGCCTTCCAGGTACGCGACGACATCCTCGATGTCGAGGCCAGTTCCGAGCAACTGGGCAAGACCGCCGGCAAGGACCAGGCGCAGGACAAGAGCACCTTCCCCGCCCTGCTCGGCCTGGACGGGGCGAAGGCCCAGCTGCACGAACTCGCGGCACGCATGCAGGCGATCCTGGCCGGATATGGCGAAGAGGCCGATGCACTGCGTGCACTGGCGACGCTGGCGGTCGAACGCGATCATTGATCGCTCGCCGGGCACCGCCCGTCGCTCCCCGCACATGAAAACGCCCGGCAATGCCGGGCGTTTTCAATTCCGCATGCCGCCGGTATTACTTGATCAGGCGCAGTGCGAACGGGTAGCGATAGGCTTCGCCGTTGTTGGCCTTGACCGCTGCGATGATGCTGAACACCAGGCTGATGATGCCCACGATCGGGGCCAGGAACACGCCGATGATCACGATGGTCAGGATCATGCTGATGACCATGGCGATGGTCACGGTGATCTGGAAGTTCAGGGCTTCCTTGGCCTGGTCGGTCACGAAGGCCTTGCCCGCGTCATCCTTGTTGATCAGCCAGATGATCAGCGCGCCGATGAAGCCGGTGAAGATGCCCAGCAGGTGCGCGGCCAGGGCCATGGTGCGCTGGTCGGCCGGCACGTCGGTGGTGGCCGGCGGCGGCGGGACGTTATCGAATTCGCTCACGACAAAACTCCTTTTCATTGGGTGGTCTTGACCCACCAGCACCAAGCTGGTTGCGTCAGGCGGGCATAGCTTACGCCATCGACGCCATCAATCATTACCGGCGATGGTCATCCGCCCCAGCAGGATCGAACCGGTCCGGATGTGCGAGCGCGGGTCGACGTCACTGCCGACCGCTTCGATGCTGCTGAACATCTCGCGCAGGTTGCCGGCGATGGTGATGCCATCCACCGGGTACTGGATCTCACCATTCTCGACGCGGAAGCCGCCGGCACCGCGCGAGTAGTCGCCGGTCACCCCGTTCACGCCCTGCCCCATCAGTTCGGTCACCAGCAGGCCATCGCCCATCTGCCGGGCGATGTCCTGCAGGGAGCCCGCGTTGGCGGCCAGCTGCAGGTTGTGCACGCCACCGGCATTGGCGGTGGTCTGCAGCCCCAGCTTGCGTGCCGAGTAGCTGCCCAGCACATAGCGCTGCAGCACGCCGTCACGGACCAGGGCCGAAGCACGCGTGGCCACACCGTCACCGTCGAAGGCGGCCGAGCGCAGGCCACGGCGCAGGTGGGGCAGTTCCTCGATCTGCATCCAGTCCGGGAACAGCTGCTGGCCAACGCTGTCCAGCAGGAAGCTGGCCTGGCGGTACAGCGCTCCGCCGGACACCGCCGACAGCAGGTGGCCAACCAGGCTGCGCGCTACTTCCGGGGCGAACAGCACCGGCATGGTGCCGGTGGCCATCGAGCGAGGCTGCAGGCGGGCGACGGTGCGCTCGGCAGCACGACGGCCGACCAGGCCCACGTCTTCCAGGTCCTCCCGGGCCAACGCGCTGGTGTACCAGCCATCGCGCTGCATGCCATCGCCCTGGCCGGCGATCAGCGCACAGCCCACCGAATGATGGGTGCCACGCTCACGGCCGAAAAAGCCATGCGAATTGGCGTACACCGACAGGCTCTGCATGCACGAAACCGAGGCGCCGTCGGAATTACGGATCTGCGCATCGGCCTCACGGCCTGCGTTCTCGCAGGCCAGGGCCAGGTCCACCGCCTCGTCGGCCTGCAGCGCCCAGGGGTGCCAGGCATCCAGATCCGGGAAATCGGTGGCCATCAGTGCGGCCTCGGCCAGGCCGGCAGCCGGGTCATCTTCGGTGTGCCGGGCGATCGCACAGGCCTGCTCGACAGTGGCGGCAAGGCTGGCCTCGTTCAGGTCGCCGGTGCTGGCGCTGCCCTTGCGTTGGCCGAAATAGACGGTGACGGCGATACCGCGGTCACGGGTGGACTGCACGGTCTCCACCTCGCCAAGGCGGACATTGACCTCCAGGCCACGATCCTCGCTGCAGCTGACCTCGGCCTGGCTGGCGCCCAGCGCACGGGCGCGGTCGAGCAGCTGCTGGGAGAGGTCGGCCAGCCGTTCCAGCCGGGCCAGGCTGTCGTCGCCGACAGCGACTTCAGGGGCGATCACGTTCAATGCTTTATCCTGTGCGGGTTGGGCCCGGCATCACGCCGGGCGACTTTTTTTGAGATCAGGTAGGAACGATGCGCGGACGCGACGAAGAAACCGGTGAATTCCACGACAAGAGCCGCAGCCAGAACCGGCGCGACGCGCTCGACGTTCTGGCCCTGGGCGAGAAGCTGGTGTCGTTGACCCCGGCCCAGCTGGCACGCCTGCCGATCCCGGAAGACCTGCTGCCGCATATCGCCGAGTGCAAGCGCATCACCGCCCACATCGCCCACAAGCGCCAGCTGGCGTTCCTGGCCAAGCACATGCGCCGCGAAGAAGAAGCCACGCTGGATGCGATCCGCGATGCGCTGGATGCCAACAGCGAAACCGGCCGCCGCGAAGTGGCGATGATGCACCGCGCGGAAGACTGGCGCGAGCGCCTGCTGGCCGAGGGTGACAAGGCGCTGGCTGCACTGCTGGACGACTACCCGCAGGCCGACCGCCAGCAGCTGCGCACGCTGGTGCGCAATGCGCAGGCCGAGAAGGCCAGGAACAAGCCGCCGCGCGCCTACCGCGAAATCTTCCAGGTGCTGCGCGCCCTGATGCTGCCGGCCGCACTGGGCCTGAAGGCCAGCGCCGAAGACGCCGACCCCGTCGACAGCGACGAAGCCGACGAGGACTGAGTCCGCGCCGGCCTGGGCGGTGGCGCTGGCCATCGCCCGGCTCAGGCCTGGGTACCGCCGACCGTGATGCCCTCGATCAGCAGCGAGGGCTGGCCGACACCCACGGGCACGCTCTGCCCGTCCTTGCCACAGATGCCCACGCCCTCGTCCAGGGCCAGATCGTTGCCGACCATGCGCACCTTCTGCATGGTTTCCGGACCGTTGCCGATCAGCGTCGCACCCTTCACCGGCGTGGTGATGCGGCCATCCTCGATCAGGTAGGCCTCAGTGGCCGAGAACACGTACTTGCCGCTGGTGATGTCGACCTGACCGCCACCGAAGTTGACTGCGTACAGGCCCTTCTTCACCGAACGGATCATTTCCTGTGGGTCGTGCTGGCCGGCGCGCATGTAGGTGTTGGTCATGCGCGGCATGGTCAGGTGCGCGAACGATTCGCGGCGGCCGTTGCCGGTCGGCGCCATGCCCATCAGCCGCGCATTGAGGCTGTCCTGCATGTATCCCACCAGAATGCCGTCCTCGATCAAGGTGGTGCACTGGCTCGGGTGGCCCTCATCGTCGATGTTCAACGAACCACGGCGTCCGTCCAGCGTGCCGTCATCGACGATGGTCACGCCCGGGGCGGCAACGCGCTCGCCGATGCGGCCCGCGTAGACGCTGGTGCCCTTGCGGTTGAAGTCGCCTTCCAGGCCATGGCCGACCGCTTCATGCAGCAGCACGCCGGGCCAGCCCGGACCAAGCACCACCGGCATCACCCCAGCCGGTGCCGGAACGGCGTCCAGGTTCACCAGCGCCTGGCGCAGCGCCTCGCGGGCAAAGGCCTCGGGGCGACCGTCCGCGAACAGCTCCTCATACCCGTAGCGGCCACCACCGCCGGCATAGCCGGACTCGCGGCGGCCGTTGTGCTCGACGATCACCTGCACGTTCAGGCGCACCAACGGGCGCACGTCAGCGCCCAGCACACCGTCGCTGCGGGCGATCAGTACCGTATCGACGCCGCCGGACAGGCTCACCATCACCTGCTTCACGCGCGGGTCGGCGGCGCGCAGGTAGCCATCCAGGCGCTTGAGCACCTCGACCTTGGCCTCGTTGCCGATGCCATCGATCGGGTCCAGCGCCGGGTACAGCGCGCGCGCGTTGCCGCGCAGCAGCGACCGCCCGGACTGGGCGCCACCTTCACGCGAGATCGCACGCGCCGACTGCGCCGCCGTCAGCAGCGCATCGGCATGGATGTCGTCGGAGTAGGCGAAGCCGGTCTTCTCGCCGGAAATCGCCCGCACGCCCACGCCCTGCTCGATGGAATGGGCGCCGTCCTTGACGATGCCGTCTTCCACGCTCCAGCTCTCGCGGCGGGCATGCTGGAAATAAAGGTCGCCGAAGTCCACACCGGGGCCGAGCAGCTGGCCGAAGGTGCGCTCCAGGCCAGCGGTATCCAGGCCGCCGGGGCGCAGCAGGCGGTCTTGGGCAAGCGTCAGGGCGATATCAGTCATGGTTCTCGATCTGGGGATGCGGGGGCGCTCAGGCAAGCCCCGTGAACAGGAAAGCCGCGCTCAACGCGAGCGCGGCAGGCCGGTGACGGTCGGCGGAATGGCCGGCGCCGGTGCCGGTACGGGTGGCGGAGCCTTGTCGCGGCTGCGCTCGATCACTTCCACCTTCGGTTCCTTCCATGGACCGGTCACCTTGTAGGTACGGGCGCCAATCTCGCCCAATGGCTTGGACAATACCGCATTGGTGGCCGCGCCCAGCGCCGCCCCCACCGGGCCACCGGCGACCGCACCCACCACGGTCAGCAGATTGCCTGCACGCGGGTTGACGTCGATGGTCTGGTCGAACTGCTGGTTGCGCAGGTCGGCCTGGCCGCGGATGGTGATGTTGGCTGCCGGGCCTTCGATCAGCACTTTGTCGGTGCGTGCCATGCCCTGGCCGAACTGCATGCTGCCGTCGATCTGGTTGAACGCGAAGCCCTTGGAGAAGAAGTCGCGGAAGTCGAACATCAGGCGCCGCGGCAGCTGGGTGACACTGAGCAGGCCCAGCACCCGGCCGGCGCCCGGTTCCAGCTCCAGCAGCTGGCCGTTGCGCGCGTGCAGGTCCAGGCGGCCCTGCAGGTTGCCCAGCTGGAAGTCCGACGGCCCCCCACTCCACGTGGCCTGCAGCTGCGCCTGGCCGGAACCGCCACGCAGCTGGCCGCCGTAGTCGAGGTTCTGCATCAGTCCGCCCAGGTCCTCGCTGCGCACCTGTGCGGTCAGCTCGGTGCGGGCACCACCGGTGCGGCCCAGCCAGCGACCGCTGATGTCGATCTCCTGGTCGGGCGCACGGAAGCGCAGCTCGTCCACGTTCAGGCCATTGGCCAGCGGCCGCGTACGCAGTACCGCCTGGCCCAGCACCACCTTGCCGAACTTCAGGTCGGCGATGTCCAGCGCGAACGGCGGCAGCTTGGCCGGGTCCATGTCGTTGGCGCCGGCCTGTACCCGTGCCGGTGCGGCCGATGCACCCGGAGCCGCCGGCAGGGATTGCCAGTGCACGCGGTCGAGCTGGCCACTGATGGTGCCGCCGTCTGCATTGGGGACGGTCAGGCGCCCGGCCAGCGACGGGCCGTCCAGGCGCACATCCAGTGCCTGCGCGCCCGGGCGCAGCTGCAACCGGGTCTGCTCGAACACGCCACCGATCAGCTTCAACTGGCCGACCTGCACGTCCACCGCACGCAGCGGCATGGCGTCGTCATCACTGCCTCCCCGCGCCAGACTGATCCACTCCAGAGCGTCCAGGGTCGGACTGCGGCCATTGACGGTCAATCCGCTCGGCGGCGGCTCGCGGTCGACATGGTCGCTGCCCAGCGTCACCTGCACACCGGTCTGGTTGTTGTGGCTGCGTGCGGCCAGCGCCAGGCGCTGGCCGAACGCAACGTCGATGCGGCCGGCCCCCATCGGCAGCTGTGCAGCCACGGTGGTCGCCAACGGCTCGGCAGCCGGTTTGTCCAGCGGCGCCGGCAGGTCCAGCCGGGTCCCGACCAGATCGGAGCTCAACCGCAGCTCGCTGGGCGGCGCAGGCGCCCCTGGAGCGACCTTGGGCAGGCTGACCGCGATGGTCCACGGCGAGGTTCCGGTGATGTAGGGCTTGAGCCAGGCCATCTCCGGCGCGCGGTCGATCAGCACGCCAGCATCCAGCGTGGCCGACAGCTGCGATTCGAAGGCCAGTCTGCTGTCGTGCACGTAGCCACCGGCACGCAGGCTCAGGCGACCGTCCTGGCCAAGGTGGCGCACCGACAGTGCCTCGGCATCGAAACCGCCATTGCTGTAGCGCGCCTGCCCCTGCATGTTGTCGAAGGCGAGCTGGAAGCGCTTGTCGACCAGCTTCACGCCGGCCAGATCAACCGTCCCCTGCAGGTGGCCGCCACCTTCATCGTGGTGCAGTGGCTGCAGCAGATCGAAGGTCACATGCGCCGGGCCGGCAGCAGTGAGGTTGTCCAGGGTGTCGCCATAATCCTTGTGCAGCGGGCTCTGCCGCAGCATCGCCAGCAGCTTGCCCGCCTCGCTCTGCGCATCGGCGCGCACATACAGCGGCTGCTGCCCGAAATCCGGAATGCCCGCCTCGAACTTCTGCACCGCCACACCGGCCAGATCGCCGCGCCCATGCATGTCGAAGCCGGGGCCGATGAAGGCGATATCGGCGTCGACCTGGCTCATCAACGGCCAATCGTGCTGGAAACGGATGTCACCGTTGGTGATATGGCCGGTGGCCTCGAAGCGGCCATCGTTGTTGTCGAACGGCCAGTCGTCCAGGTCGCCACTGACCAGGCCGATGCCATTGCGCACCTGGCCGCCGGCCAGCGCCATGTCCAGCCAGTCGGTGGCGCCCTTGCTCATCTTGGAGTGGATCCAGAAGCGCTTGGCCGCAGTCATCGGCACGTCGTCCAGCTTGGCCGCCAGCTGCAGCCACGGCCGCGTACCGTCCCCCTGGAACCAGACCCCGCCGCGCACGTCGGCCGCATAGTCGGTGCCTTCCACGCGCATCGCCGCAGTACCGATACGCCAACCACCGCCCTCGTCGCGCCAGCCCACCACCTGTCCCGCCAGATGCAGGTCATGACGCACACCAAAGCCGGTCGGCCAATCGAACTGCAGCTGCCGTTGCGGCTGCAACTGCAGGCTGAAGCCATCCGCGTCGCCTTCGAAGCGCCCGCCCAGGCCGCGCAGGCCGGGCGAATTGCCCACGCTGGCGAAGCCCAGCGACTGCAGTTCGCCCTGCGCCCACAGCGGGCCATCGCGATCGCCCGCCAGCTGCAACTCGCGCACATCCAGCTGCGGCCTGGACAGGAACAGCCAGCGACGCAGGCCCGGTTCGAGACGATCGCTCAGGGCCAGCGCACGCAGCGCGGTGCCGGCCTGCACTTCGCCAGAACGGACCCGGAGCTGCTTGCCAAGCTGCAGCTGCAGGCCATCGAGCTGCTGCTCGCCCTCTTCGGTTTTCAGGCGCAGGCGCGGCACCTGCAACGCCCAGCCATCAGCCTGGCGCTGCCAGCGCAGGCGTGCCTGCAACCGCTGCAGCTGCAGCTGCGGAGCCGCCATCGAGGGCATCGATGCGCCATCGATGCGGACATCACGCAGGTCCGAATCGGTGGTCACCGCCACCGGCGCGAAATCGCGCAGGGTCAGCCACAGGTTGAGTTCGCCCTTGCCTTCGCGCAGGCGCACACCGCCGGCCGCCAGCAGCGGCGACCAGGCATGGAAATCGACCGGCTCGGCGCCCAGCCAGGCCTGGCCATTGCCGCGCACGCGGTCCACGTCCAGCACCGCCGTCAACGGCAGCGCTTCGGTCTGGGCCCAGGCACGCACGCCTACACGCAGGCGGTCGCCATTGACCCGCAGGCGCACGTCGATGCGTGGCAGCGTGGTGTCGATTCCCAGCCCCGGCGCATGCACGCCCAGGCGGCCTCCGATCACCTGCAGCTCGCCCAGCCGGCGCAGCGCATCCAGCGGGTCCCCGCCATTGGCGGCCTGCGGCAGGCCACGTACCGACCAGCGACCATCCTCGCCCTGCTGCAGGTCGAGCGCCAGGCCACGCAGGCGCAGCTCGGTCAGCGACCGGCCAGGCAACAGGCCGCTGTACATCGATACCAGCACCTCGGCCTCGCCGATCGCCAGGCCCTGGCCGGCGCCGATGCGCAGGCCCTTGAGCTGCAGCAGCGGACCACGCCGGGTCCAGGCGGTCTGCAGCTGGTCGAAACGCACCGGCTGGCCAGCACGCTCGCTCAGCCAGGCGGCAATCCTGTCGGGATGGCGCTCGGCCAGCGGCAGCAGCTGGCTGAAGGTGCCCACCAGCAGTGCAAGCCCGACCAGGCCCACCGCGCAGGCGGCAATGAAATGACGGCGGATCCTTCGCAGTCGCAGGCGCGGCGGCGCGCTCATCGGCCACCGCCGGCCTGCGGCCGGCGAGGATCAGAGCAGAACGACATCGAATTGCTCCTGCAGGTACTGCTCGTCCGCCTGGAAGCGGATGCTCTTGCCGAGGAATTCCTCCAGCTCGGCCACCGCCGCGGATTCCTCGTCGGTGATGCGCGCGACCACCTTGGTCGAGGCAATCACCAACAGGCGCGCGGCATCGAACTGGCGCACGGCACGGGTGATCTCGCGGAAGATCTCGTAGGTCACCGTCTCGGTGGTCTTGATGCTGCCGCGGCCGCTGCACTGCGGGCAGGTCTCCGACAGCTGGCGCTCCAGGCTTTCCACCGTGCGCTTGCGGGTCATCTCCACCAGGCCCAGTGGCGAGAAGTCGTACACCGTGGTCTTGGCATGGTCGCGGGCCAGCGCCTTTTCCAGGGTGCGCAGCACCTGGCGGCGATGCTCGGCATCGTCCATGTCGATGAAATCGATGATGATGATGCCGCCCAGGTTGCGCAGCCGCAGCTGCCGTGCCACCGCCTGTGCCGCTTCCAGGTTGGTGCGGAACACCGTCTCTTCCAGGTTGCGCTGGCCGAGGAACGAACCGGTGTTGACGTCGATGGTGGTCATCGCCTCGGTCTGGTCGATCACCAGGTAGCCACCGGATTTCAGCGGCACCTGCTTGTCCAGCGCGCGGCCGATCTCGTCCTCCACCCCGAACATGTCGAAGATCGGGCGATCACCGCTGTACAGCTCGATCTTCTCGGCCAGCACCGGCATGTACTTGGCAACAAAGGCCTGCAACTGCGCGAAGGTCTCCTTGGAGTCCACCTTCACCTTGTCAACGTCCTTGCGGATCAGGTCGCGTACCGATCGCAGCGGCAGGCTCAGGTCTTCATAGATGTTGCTGCACGAGGCCGCTTCGCGGCCACGACGCTCGACCACGTTCCAAACGCGCGACAGGTAGGCGATGTCCTCGGCGATGGCCTCTGCCGGCTGGCCCTCGGCATTGGTACGCACGATGTAGCCGTAGCCCCCGTGCTGCGCCGACAGTTCGGTCACCAGCGCCTTCAGGCGGGCGCGCTCGGTTTCATCCTCGATGCGTGCGGAAACGCCCACGACCTTGGATTGCGGCAGCAGCACCATGTAGCGCGAGGGAATGCTGATCTGGGTGGTCAGGCGTGCGCCCTTGGTCCCGATGGGGTCCTTCACCACCTGCACCACGATGTCCTGGCCGTCGCGCAGCAGCTCGACGATCGGCACGCTGGACGGCGGCGGCAGCGTGGTGTTCTCGGTATCGGCACTGGCCACCGGCGCCGGCCGCACCACGTCGTTGGCATGCAGGAACGCGGCACGCTCCAGCCCGACTTCGACGAAGGCGGCCTGCATGCCGGGCATCACCCGCTGCACCTTGCCCTTGTAGATGTTGCCGACCACACCCCGGCGCCAACCGCGCTCGATGTGCAGTTCCTGCAGCATGCCGTTCTCGATCACCGCGACCCGGGTTTCGCGCGGGGTCACATTGACCAGGATTTCCTCAGACATCGGCAGCCTCCCTGGCGGCATCGGCAGTTGTGGCCGGCACGCCGCAGCGCGCCAGCAGACGATCGGTATGCAGCAATGGCAGCCCCATGACGCCGGAGTAGCTGCCGGAAAGATGTTCGATCCAGCGCTCGGCCCCGCCCTGGATGGCGTAGGCCCCGGCCTTGTCCAACGGCTCGCCGGTGGCCACGTAGGCGGCGATGTCGGCAGCGTCGATCGGGGCGAAGGTCACTTCGGAAATGACCAGTTCGCTGTCCAGCCCGTCCGCGCCGACCACCACCACGGCGGTCATCACCTGATGGGTACGCCCGGCAAGGCGCGCCAGCATCGCCCGCGCATCGGCGGCGTCAGTGGGCTTTCCGAACACGTCGCCATCCAGTACCACCTCGGTGTCCGAGCCGAGCACGCGCGCCTGCGGGTCATCGGCCAGCACCCGGGCCAGCCCGGCGCGCGCCTTGTCGGCGGCGACCCGGCAGACATACTGTTCGGCGCTTTCAGCGGGCGCGCGCTGCTCGACGACCTCCAGGTCCAGGGCCTGGAAGGGGCGTCCGAGTCGGGCCAGCAGCTGGTTGCGTCGGGGGGAGCGGGAAGCAAGATAGAGCATCGGCACAGCATAACCTGAGGCCGCCACCTGAATCGTCGGCAACCCGTCCCGGAACGTGCGCAACCCCGAACGGGCTCACAGCGCGTTCATCGCTACGACACCACCCTCAACGGCACAACAAGGAGTTCTCCATGCGCCTGACCGCCACCCCGCTGCTGCTCGCCCTGTCCCTCGCCCTTGGAACCTCGATGACCGCCCATGCTGCCCCGTCGTCGCCGTCGATCGCCGCCCCGGCCGAAGGCACCCTGCTGAACATCTCGGCCAATGCCGAAGCCACCCGCGTACCGGACGTGGCCACCCTGTCGGCCGGCGTGGTCACCCAGGCTGCCGATGGCAACAGCGCCATGCGCCAGAACGCCCAGCAGATGGACAAGGTACTGGCCGCGATCAAGGCCGCCGGCATCGCCGAGCGCGACGTGCAGACCAGTGGCGTCAGCCTCAACCCGCAGTACCGCTATGCCGACAACGAAGCACCGAAGATCACCGGCTACCAGGCCAGCAACACGGTCAGTCTGAAGGTGCGCGACATCGCCAAGCTGGGCAAGGTGCTGGACGCACTGGCTGCGCAGGGCGCCAATCAGATCAACGGCCCCAGCTTCGAGATCGACCAGCCGGAACCGGTCTACGACGAAGCGCGCCTGGCTGCACTGAAGAAGGCCCAGGCCCGCGCCCAGACCTATGCGAAGTCGCTGGGCCTGCAGGTGCGCCGCATCGTCAGCATTTCCGAGAACGCTGGCGGCGGCTACCGCCCGATGCCGATGATGCGGGCCATGTCGGCCGGCGCGGCGATGGACAAGGCCACCCCGGTCGCACCGGGTGAGTCGACCGTCTCGGTCAACCTGGACGTGGTGTTCGAACTGGGTCGCTGATCCCGTTCGCCATTGCCGACAAAGGCGGATCCCGCAGGGGGTCCGCCTTTTTCATGCCCGCAGCCGGCGTTGGCTGAAGGCCAGCCCAACGATCGCCCCCCTGCCTCTAGGCAGTGGCCGCCCTGTCGCGCTACTGATGGACTGCCAGCCGCGTGCGGCAACCCCGCCACGGGCCCTGGTGCGTTGAGGACTTCGTCACTGGCATGGAGGTGGACCATGGTTCGTACGTATCCCGTTGCATCCCCGCATTTCGACCCCGCCCGCGTTGCCGCCTGGAGCGCGGCCATCGCCCTGCATCTGCTGGCCTTCCTGTTGCTGCTGATCCCGGCGACCTACCAGGCCGTGCAGGTCCCACGTGACAAGACTGCGGTCAGGCTGATCGAGAAGATCCCGCCACCGCCCACGCCGCCGGTTCCGATCACGCCGAAAGAGATCGTCCAGGTGATGCCGAAACCCCGGACGCAGCCGGTAGCACCGCCCCTGCCCGCACCTACCGCGACCGTGGAGGAGACCCAGGGCATCGCACTGCCGGCCGCCGAACCGGCTCCGCCCCAGCTGGCACCGAGCATCGACACCTCCACGCCTCTGGCCGGCGCCCAGCTGCAGTACCGCAGCGCCCCGCCGCCAGCCTACCCGCTGGCGGCACTGCGCAACCGCGAGCAGGGGACGGTGCTGTTGCGGGTAGAGGTGGACTCCCACGGGCAGCCGGCGGTGGTCAGCATCGAGCGCAGCAGTGGCTCGCGCAGCCTGGACCAGGCCGCACGCCAACAGGTGCTCAGGCACTGGCGCTTCGAGCCGGCCCAGCGTGATGGCGTGGCCGTGCCGGCCATCGGCATGGTACCGGTGCAGTTCTCGCTGCCGGACTGAGGTGATCGCCGGCCCGGCTGCTTGCCGGGCCGGCGCTTCCGTCCGGACGGGTACGGACGGAACAGGATCAACTGTTATTGATTAAGCAAAAATTCACGACTTCGTCACCTGTCGGAAACCTAGATTGGTCCGTCCCGGAATCTTCCGGAGACAGCCCTCAACGCTACGGTTTTCCAGTTAGGAGAGAAGCTGTGAAACACCTGATCCAACGGCCCGCCAGCCGCCGCCGCACCACCCTGGCATCGTCCATCACCCATATCCTTACCGGCGGCACGCTGCTGCTGGTTGGCGCCGTGGCTTCCACCTCCGCTTTCGCGCAGGAAAAGGCCACCAACCTGGACCGCATCACGGTCACCGGTTCGAACATCCCGCGCACCAACACTGAAACACCGTCCCCGGTGCAGGTGGTGACCCGCCAGGAAATCGACCGTACGGGCAAGACCACGGTTGCCGAGTACCTGCAGACCATCACCGCCAATGGCGCCGGCTCGATTCCCAAATCGTTCGGCAACGGCTTCGCCGGTGGTGGCGCCGGCATTTCGCTGCGTGGCCTGGGCGCGGGTTCGACCCTTGTGCTGTTGAATGGCCGCCGCATGGCCACCTACGGCCTGGCCGATGACGGCCAGAAGGTCTTCACCGACCTGAGCACCATCCCGCTCGACGCCGTTGAACGTGTGGAAGTGCTGAAGGATGGCGCGTCGGCGATCTATGGTTCCGACGCCATCGCCGGCGTGGTCAACATCATCCTGCGCAGCGACTTCCAGGGCGCGATCCTTCGCGGCTCCTACGGCCTGTCCGGCGACAGCGATGGCGATACCAAGAAGGCGACCCTGACCGCCGGTACCGGCGACATGGCCACCGACGGCTGGAACGCTTTCTTCAGCCTTGACGTCGGCAAGAGCGACGCGATCAAGATCAGCGACCGCAAGAACCGCAAGTGGATCGGCACCGGCGACACCCGCCAGTGGGGCTATGGCAACAATGCCCAGTTCCTGGGCGGCGCCTTCCTCAGCGGCAAGACCCGCGGCGGCGTTGGTCCCAATGGCTCGGTGTACGACGACCGCAATGTCACCGACACGAATCCGGCCACCCTCGTACCGCTGCCGGGCTGCCAGGGCTTGACCACCATCGGTGGCCAGACCGACGCCTCTGTCGCCGCGCAGGGCTGCCTGTGGGATCCGGCACAGCTGTATCGCGATATCTCGCCGGAAGAGAAGTACGTCAATGTGTTCGGCCGCGCCAGCTTCGCGTTCGGTGAAGGTGGCGAAATCTACACCGAGATCGGCTACTCGAAGAAGGAAACCACCTTCAGCAACACGCCGTCCGCCGCGTCCGGCGGCTGGGGTTATCCCGGCGGCCCGGTCAACGGCAACAGCGGTCCGGGCGCCGTGGTGCTTGGTCCCAATCATCCTGACCGGCCTGCCGGCCTCGGTACTGGCCCGTTGCGCCTGCGCTATAGCGCTTGGGACGTCGGCCCCCGCGTGACCGACAACACCAACGAGTTCAATCGTTTCCTGGTCGGCGTCAAGGGCAACTGGGGTGATTGGAGCTACGACACCGCCTACCTGCACTCGGGCACCGACCTGGTCAACGAGCGCACCGGCTTCCTGCGCTACAGCGCCGTGAAATGTGCACTGGGTGACGCGAACTGTGCCGGTGGCGTATGGCGCATTGGCGACAATGCCAACCTGAACTCCCAGGCGCTGTATGACTACATCTCGCCGAAGATCAGCGCACGTGCCAAGTCCAGCCTGGATATGTTCGACTTCACCGTGTCGCGCAGCCTGATGGACCTGAAGGGTGGCCCGCTGGGCCTGGCGATCGGTACCGAGTGGCGCAAGACCAGCAACAGCCTGACCCCGCAGACCTACACCGACACGGGTGACATCATCGGCCTGGGCTACTCGGCCTACGACGGCACCCAGAACGTGTACGCCGGTTACGTCGAACTGTCGGCACCGGTGTTGGAGCAATTGGAACTGTCCGCTGCCCTGCGCTACGACAAGTATGAAAGTGGTGAAGGCAAGGCCACGCCGAAGCTGGGTGTGAAGTGGACGCCGGCCGACTGGATCGCCCTGCGCGCCAGCTACGCCGAAGGCTTCCGTGCACCGAACCCGGCCGAGAACGGCGACGGTGGCCTGGCCGCGTTCTCCACGGCCTCGGATCCGATCCGTTGCCCGGACGGTGAAAACCCTGCCCCGGGCGCTTCGCCGGACGACTGCGGCTCGCAGTCGGTTGCGATCATCACCCGTCCGAACAAGGACCTGAAGCCGGAAGAGTCGAAGAGCTACTCGGTGGGTATCGTGCTGCAGCCTACCCGCTCCACCTCGCTGACCGTCGATGCGTGGGAGATCAAGCGCACCAACGAGATCGCCCAGGGCGATACCGATGACGCGATCCGGGCTGGCAACGTCCTGCGCGACAACAACCTGCTCAACGGCGTCGCCGGTACCGGCAGCATCCTGGCCGTCAACACCGCCTACATCAACGCCAGTTCCTCGCGCGTTCGCGGTATCGACACCGACATCCGCCAGACCTTCGACATCGGCCCGGGCCAGCTGGAGATGGATCTGCAGTGGAGCCACCTGCTGAAGTTCGAGCGCACCAGCGGTACCAGCACCGATGACTTCCTGGGCACGCACGGCAACTGCGACGTGACCAACTGCATCGGCACGCCGAAGGACCGCATCAACTTCGGTACCACCTGGAAGCAGGGCCCGTGGAGTGTCAGCGGCGTGGCCAACTACATCTCCAGCATGGAAAACACCGACAAGCGCGGCGGCAAGTACCAGTTCTTCTATGCCGACGGCTCGCCGGTGAAGAAGATCTCTTCGTTCACCACCTTCGACCTTTCCGGCCGCTGGGCAATCACCGAAGCGTTCGAGCTGAATGCTTCGGTCGAGAACGTCTTCGACCGCATTGCTCCGCTGGATCCGCTGACCTATGGCGGCGTGAACTACAACCCGATGCACTTCAGTGGTGCCATCGGTCGCTACTTCACCGTCGGTGCCAAGTACACCTTCAAGTAATACAGGCAACACCTTTCAACGCAGCAACTTCGAAGGCCCGGGCAGCTGCCCGGGCCTTCGTCGTTCCGCCCCTTGCAGGCATGTTCACGGGCACATGGCTACCGTGTGCACGCGGCATCACCGCCGCAGGGGATCTGCATGGCCGCAACTTCGCAACACCTGGGCCTGCCCGCGTTGACTGCACTGGTGGTCGGCTCGATGGTCGGCGCCGGCATCTTTTCATTGCCGCAGAACGTGGCGCGCAGCGCCGGCCCGGCTGCGGCGCTGATCGGCTGGGCGGTAAGTGGCGCGGGCATGCTGATGCTGGCCTTCGTGTTCCAGGCCCTGGCCAACCGCCGGCCTGATCTCGATACCGGCATCTACGCATATGCGCGCGAAGGCTTCGGCAACTACATCGGCTTCTCAGCTGCGTGGGGCTACTGGGTCGCCTCGGTGCTCGGCAACGCCAGCTTCTTCGTACTGATCTTCAGTGGCCTGGGCCACTTCATGCCCGTGTTCGGCGAAGGCAATACCCCGGCCGCCGTGGCCGCATCGTCATTGTTGTTGTGGACCGTGCACCTGTTGGTGCTGCGTGGCCTGCGCACTGCAGCCATCGTCAACGGCCTGGTGACCGTGGCCAAGCTGCTGCCGATCGCCCTGTTCCTGGTCCTGGCCGCCGGCGCGTTCCGCATGGACGTGTTCCGCGCCGATTTCCTCGGCGCGCCTGCACTCGGCGACCTCGGCCAGCAGCTGCGCGGGATGATGCTGGTGACCGTGTGGGTGTTCATTGGCATCGAGGGCGCCAGCATCTACTCGCGGCGCGCCGCACGCCGTGCCGACGTGGGTCGCGCCACGGTGATCGGCTTCCTCGGCGTGTGGCTGCTGCTGGTGCTGGTCAGCCTGTTGTCGATGGGCGTGCTGTCGCAGGCGGAACTGGCCGGACTGCCCAATCCGTCGATGGCCTATGTGCTGCGCGCCATTGTCGGCGAATGGGGCGCGACGGTGATCATCATCGGTTCGATCATCTCCGTTCTCGGTGCATTGCTGGCCTGGGTGCTGCTGTGCGCCGAAGTGCTCTATGCCGCCGCAGGTGACGGCACCATGCCGGCCTTCCTGGGGCGTGAGAACGCGCGCGGCGTGCCGGCCAATGCACTGTGGTTGAGCAACGGGCTGATCCAGTTGTTCCTGCTGCTGGTGCTGGTCAATTCCGGCAGCTATACCGGGCTGGTGCTGCTGGCCGCGTCGATGAGCCTGGTGCCCTACTTCCTGTCCACCGCGTTCGGTGTGCAGCTGGCCTGGCGTGGGCAGGCCTATGCCGGTGAACCAGGCGTGCGCTGGCGCGATTTCGTGGTCGCACTGCTGGCCAGCGCCTATGCGCTGTGGCTGGTGTATGCCGGTGGCCTGGACAACCTGCTGCTGTCGGTGCTGCTGTACGTGCCCGGTGTGGTGCTGTTCGCGCTGACCAGGCGCCAACGCGGCGAACAGGTATTCACGCGTTGGGAGGGGGTGCTGTTCGCTGCGATCCTGATCGTGGCGATCGCCACGCTGGTGGCGTTCTGGCGAGGCAATCTCGCGCTGTAGACCCGAGCCCACGCTCGGCTGGTTCATCCGCAGCAGCCGAGCATGGCTCGGCTCCACAACAGCAGTCGCGCAACCTCGACGCTACAAAGACGCAAAAAAAACCTGCATCTCGCGATGCAGGTTTTTCAAGGTGGCGCCCGAAGTTGGACTCGAACCAACGACCCCCTGATTAACAGTCAAGTGCTCTAACCGGCTGAGCTATTCGGGCAGACGACTAGTATAACCACTCTTCACGCGCGATGGTAGGGGTGATTGGCAATCATTGCGGCAGCCCGATACAACTGCTCGGCCACCACCAGGCGCACCAGCATATGCGGCAGCGTCAGCGGACCGATCGACCACTTCTCATCGGCCAGCGCGGACACCTCCGGCGAATGCCCTTCCGGGCCACCGATCAGGAACGCCAGGTCCCTTCCCTGCCCGCGCCAGTGTTCCAGGCGCTGCGCCAGCTGTTCGGAACTGAGCTGGCGGCCCGGCACGTCCAGCGCCACCACATAGGCATTCTTCGGCAGCGCAGCGATGACCCGCTTGCCTTCATCTTCGGTGGCGCGACGCGGATCGCGCCCCTTGCCACGCAGGCCGGGCTCGATTTCCACCAGCTCGAACGGCAGCCAGTGCGACAGCCGCTTCTGGTACTCGGCGAAGCCCTGCGCCACCCAGCTGGGGGCGCGTTCACCGGTGGCGATCAGGCGGGCTTTCATCAACGGTCCTCCAAAACGTCGACGGCGCCATCGGCGCCGTCGAAGGGATGCATCAACGCGTGGCTCAGGCCACTTCGTCGTCGCTGGACGGCGGCTGGTCGCCGACGGTCCACAGGCGCTCGAGGGCGTAGAACTCACGCACGCGCGGCAGCATCACATGGACGATCACGTCGCCCAGGTCGACCAGCACCCACTCGGCTTCGCGCTCGCCTTCCACGCCCAGCGGCATCACGTCGATGTTCTTGGCGAAGCGCACGACTTCGTCGGCAATCGACTTGACGTGGCGGGTCGAGGTGCCCGAAACGACGATCATGTAGTCGGCAACGCTGGACCGGCCGCGCACGTCGATCTCGACCAGGTCCTTGGCCTTCAGGTCTTCGGTGGCTTGGCGGACGCTGGCCAGCAGTTCCGGCACGGACGGCGGCGGGCTGGGCAGATCGACCTTGATGGTCTGGGGCTGGGTCTGGTTGCTCAAAGTGGATCGACTCGATAAACGTGGGGGCGATTATACGGGGATGGCGCCGCTGCGCCATTCACGGCCTGGCCGGGCGGTACAGCCCGTGTGCAGCCACATAGTCCGCCACGCCGGGTGGCAGCAGGGCGCGCCAGGGGCCGCCGGCGGCGATCTGCGAGCGCACGGCGCTGGCCGATTCCTCGCGCAGCGGGTGGTGCAGGCGCAGGATGCGCCCGGCCGGGCTGGCGAACAGGGCCTGCTCGGTGTCGGCCCAACGCCCTTCCAGCGCCCGGCCCAGCTCGCCATCCACCGCGGCCTGCAACGGACTACCCGGGCGCTCCGCCACCACGAAATGAGCCAGCCCGAACAACGCCTCCCATTCGTGCCAGCGGGACAGGCCAAGCAGGCTGTCGGCGCCGACCAGCCAGGCCAGCGGCCGGCTCGGCCCCAGCTCGCCGCGCAGCTCGCGCAGGGTGTCCACGGTGTAGGACGGCCGACCGGGGAAACGCACCGCGCGATCCAGCTCGCGCCGGTCCAGCAGCAGGCCCGGTTCGTCGCCGATGGCCAGCGACAGCATGGTGCAGCGCTGCTCGGCCGTGGCGCCGGGCACGGCACGGTGCGGCGGATCTGCGGCCGGCAGCATGCGCACGGCAACCTGCAGTTCATCACGGGCAGCCCGCGCGATCGCCAGGTGCCCGAGGTGCACCGGATCAAAGGTGCCCCCGTAGTAGATCCGCAGGCTCATTGCTCAGGCCCGCGCCAGCAGGCGCACGGCACGCGGTTCGGCCACAGCCACCAGCAGGCGCTCCAGCGCCAGCCAGGCGTCGCCGTCGGCGCGCCCCTTGGCGATACGGTCGACCAGTCCCGCTTCAGCCACGAAGCGCTCCCAGCGCTTGCTTTCCGGATGCCGCTGCAGCGCGCGCTTGTACGGCGCCTGCCGCGATTCCCAGATGCCGCGCGATTTCATTTCGGCGGCCAGGTTGCCACCCCGGGCCTGCACCCGGGCCAGGCCAGCACCGGCCAGCAGCTCGCGGATCACCATCGGCATCAACGCAGCCACCGCCTCACCCTCGCCTCGCAGGCCGGCCAGCATGCGCAGCACCGCCGGCGGTTGCCCGGAGAATGTCGCCTCCACCAGCCGGAACACGTCATAGCGGGCGGCGTCGGCCACCAGCGACTCCATGCGCTCCACATCCAGCGGCTGGCCATCGGCCAACAGCGCCAGCTTGTCAATTTCCTGGGCGGCAGCCAGCAGGTTGCCTTCCACCCGCTCGGCCAGGCGCTGCACGGCGGCCGGGTCCGCGCGCAGGCCCTTGCCACGCAGGCGGCGCTCGATCCAGTCCGGCAGTTCGTGCGGCTTGATCGCCCACGCCACCGACAGCACGCCGATGCGGTTGACCGCTTCGGCCCACTTGCCCTGGTGCGCCTTGCTCCATTCGTTGGCGGTGATCATCAACACCACGTCCGGCGCCGGATTGGCGCAGAACTGGCTGATCACCTCGGCACCGTCCTTGCCCGGCTTGCCGCTGGGCAGGCGCACCTCGACCAGGCGACGGGCGCTGAACAGGCTGGGGGCATTGAAACTGGCGTCGAGCTGGTTCCAGTCGAAATCACGCCCATCGGCGTCGAACACTTCACGTTCGCCAATGCCCGAGGCGCGCGCACGTGCGCGGATGGCGTCGGCCGCCTCCAGCACGCGCAGGGTTTCCGGGCCGGCAATCAGGTAGACCGGCGCCAGCGCGGTATCAGCGCCCTGGCTGGCCAGCTGCTCCGGACGCAGTTCCATGCGCGCGGCTCAGTGCTTGGCTGCGGGGACCGGCTCGGCCGGTACCGCGCCTTCGATGGGCTTGTCCTTCGGCGCCGACAGGCTGCCGCCCTTCTCGATCTCGGCACGCACCACGCTGTCGATGCGGCGGATGATCGAGGCGGACATTTCCCGGCGCAGTTCATTGGCCAGGATTTCACGTTCGGTGGTGGTACCGGTGGCGTCGGTCGGCGGCGACACGTAGTCGCGCGACAGCTCGATCACCTGCTGGGGCACCAGTTCGCTGCCGTCTTCGCGACGGAAGATGAAGATCACCGCGTAGCGCAGGCTGTATTCCTGCGCACGGCCCTGCGAGTCGATGGCGATCGGCAGGTCGCCCCAGCGCTCGGACAGTACCTGCAGCTGGGCGCTGGGCTCCTTGCTGTCCTCATCGGCCAGCCTGGCGCCGGAGGCCAGCAGGCTGCGGTTGAGCAGCTTGACCAGTTCGCTGTACGGCGCAGTGGAAACCACCTTCACCGGTGCCGTGTCGGTCGGCAGCATCAGCTTGTTGCGCAGATGGAAACCGCAGCCGGCAAGGCCGAGGACAAGAACGAGGGCAAGCAGGATTCGGGTCATGGAGACAGTCTGGCGGAGCCGGGCGATCACGGCAACACACAGCGTGCCCGAAGCCGCGTGAATGCAGGGCCATCAAACGCCGGGCCCTGCACCGGAATGGTACCGGCCACCACGCGGGTGGCCGGTACGGGGTACATCAGGCGGCGACGATGTTCACGATCTTGCCCGGCACGATGATGATCTTGCGCACCGTCAGGCCTTCCATGAACTTGGCCGCGTTGGGCTCGGCCAGGGCCAGTGCCTCGACCTGCTCGCGCGCGGCGTCGGCCGCCACGTCGATGGTGCCACGCAGCTTGCCGTTGACCTGCACGGCCAGGGTCAGCGCGTCGCGCACCAGCGCACCGGCATCGGCCTGCGGGAACGGCTGGTCTTCCAGCAGGGTCTCGCCATGGCCCAGCACCTGCCACAGGGCATGGCTGGCGTGCGGGGTGATCGGGTTGAGCAGCAGCACGATGGCCTGCAGCGCTTCCTGGCGCACCGCGCGCCCCTGCGCACTGCCGTCCTCGAACTTGGCCAGCGCGTTCATCAGTTCCATCACCGCGGCAATGGCGGTGTTGAAGCTGTGGCGGCGGCCATAGTCGTCACCGACCTTGCCGACGGTCTCGTGGGTCTTGCGGCGCAGTGCCTTCTGGTTGGCATCCAGTGCTGCAACATCCAGCGCCGGAGCGGCGCCATCGGCAGCATGCTTCTGCACCTGGGCCCACAGGCGGCGCAGGAAGCGGGCCATGCCATCCACGCCGGCTTCGTTCCACTCCAGCGACTGTTCCGGCGGCGCGGCGAACATCGAGAACAGGCGCACGGTGTCGGCGCCGTACTTGTCGACCATCGCCTGCGGGTCCACGCCGTTGTTCTTCGACTTGGACATCTTCTCGGTGCCACCGACCACCACCGGCTGGCCGTCGGCGATCAGGGTCGCGCCGGTGATGCGGCCGCGCTCGTCGCGCTGCACTTCCACATCGGCCGGGTTGATCCAGTCCTTCGAGCCATCCGGGTTCGGGCGGTAGTAGGTCTCGGCAATCACCATGCCCTGGCACAGCAGATTGCGCGCCGGTTCGTTGCTGTCCACCATCCGCGCGTCGCGCAGCAGCTTGTGATAGAAGCGGAAATACATCAGGTGCAGGATCGCGTGCTCGATGCCACCGATGTACTGGTCCACCGGCAGCCAGTAGTTGCCGCGCTTGTCGACGGCATCACGGGCACCCGGCGAGGTGTAGCGGGCGTAGTACCAGCTCGACTCCATGAAGGTGTCGAAGGTGTCGGTCTCGCGCTCGGCCGCGCCGCCGCAGTCCGGGCAGGTGGTCTTGCGCCATTCCGGATCGGTCTTGATCGGCGAACCGGTACCCGAGAATGCCACGTCCTCCGGCAGCACCACCGGCAGCTGTTCTTCCGGCACCGGCACCGCACCGCACTTGGCGCAGTAGATCACCGGAATCGGGCAGCCCCAGTAGCGCTGGCGGCTCACGCCCCAGTCGCGCAGGCGGTAGTTGACGCGGCGCTGGCCCTGCGCCTTGCGCTCGAATCGTTCGGCCAGGGCTTCGAAGGCACCCTGGAAATCCAGGCCATCGAACTCGGCCGAGTTGACCAGCTCGAAGGCACGGCTCTTGTCGCTGTACCAGTCCTGCCAGCGGCTGCCATCCCAGGTGCGCTCTTCTTCGGTGCGCGCATCCTTCAGCGCGATCACCTGCTTGATCGGCAGGCCGTACTTGTTGGCCACTTCGTTGTCGCGCTGGTCATGACCCGGCACGGCCATCACCGCGCCGGTGCCGTAGCCCATCAGCACGAAGTTGGCGACCCACACCGGCACCGGCTCGCCGGTGACCGGATGCAGCGCACGCAGGCCGGTGTCCATGCCGCGCTTTTCCTGGGTTTCCAGTTCCGCCTCGGACACGCCACCCTGCTTCAGGTCGGCCAGCATCGCGGCCAGTTCCGGGTTGTTCTTCGCCGCATGCAGCGCCAGCGGATGTTCGGCGGCGATCGACACGAAGGTCACGCCCATCACGGTATCCGGACGGGTGGTGAACACGCGCAGCGGATCCAGCACGCCGCCGTCAACGTCACGTACATCGAACTGGATTTCCAGGCCCTCGGAGCGGCCGATCCAGTTGCGCTGCATGGTCTTGACCGAATCCGGCCAGCCGTCCAGCTCGTCCAGGCCGTCCAGCAGTTCCTGGGCGTAATCGGTGATGCGCAGGAACCACTGCGGGATCTCGCGCTTCTCGACCAGGGCGCCGGAGCGCCAGCCGCGGCCGTCAATCACCTGCTCGTTGGCCAGCACGGTCTGGTCGACCGGGTCCCAGTTCACCACCGCATTGCGGCGGTAGGCCAGGCCCTTGCGCATCAGGCGGGTGAACATGCGCTGCTCGTGGACGTAGTAGTCCGGGCGGCAGGTGGCGAACTCGCGCGACCAGTCAACGGCATAGCCCATGGCCTTGAACTGGCCACGCATGTGCTCGATGTTCTTGTAGGTCCAGGCCGCCGGTGCGGTCTTGTTCTTGATCGCGGCGTTTTCCGCCGGCAGGCCGAACGCGTCCCAGCCCATCGGCTGCAGCACGTTGTGGCCGGTCATGCGCTTGTAGCGGCTGATCACGTCGCCGATCGTGTAATTGCGCACGTGGCCCATGTGCAGCGCACCGGACGGGTACGGAAGCATCGACAGGCAGTAGTACTTCGGCTTGTCCGAAGTCTCGTCGACTTCGAAGGCACGGGTGGCGTCCCAGTACTGCTGGGCGGCGGATTCAACCTGCTGCGGGTCGTAGGCGTTGGTTTCAGCGCTGGTCATGGAACACGCGGATGCGGCGGCAAAGCGGTACAGCGTACCGCAGTGCGGCAAACGTCTCCAATCCCGCCCGCTGAAGGCCGGCTCCGCGAGCGCCCGAGGCCGGTCTCAGCGCGGCCGCGACAACGGCAGGGCCAGGGCCAGCCAGGCCGTCCAGCAGGCGAACGCAAGCCGTTGTGCCAGCGGCGCCGCCAACACGCCCTGCAGGGCAAACGCCGCCAGCGCGGCCAGTACGCCACAGGCGAGCGCCACTGCGCCCAGCGCGCGGCCATGCGCCTGGCGCAACTGCGACGTGCCCAGCAACAGGGTCCCGGCAACGAAACCCAGCACCCAGATCATCCAGGCGCTGGCATGCAGCTGGCTGACCGGCCCGTGCAGGTCATCCACATCCAGCGGCAGCAGCCCCATCGCGGCGAACGCCAACCCGGCCAGCAGCAGCATCTGGCTGCCCACCCGGGGCGCCCAGCCGGCGGTTGCCGACAGCCCACGGCGCAGGCACTCGGCCACAACCACCGCCAGCAGGCCCGGCAGCACCAAGCCCAGCAGATTGAAGGCCAGCGCATGCGGCACCCCCTGTGCTCCCAGCAGCGCCACCGGGTGGCGAGCCTGTGCGTAGCCATCCAGGCCGGCGCCGAAACCGAGCACCGCCAGCACGAACAGCAGTGCGGCGACCAGACCGGACAGGCGCAGCAACGGGGACAGGGACGACATGCAGGCTCCGGAAAGGACGGCGACAGGAAGGCGGCATTGTCAGGCATTTACTACAACCCGGGTTGAGACCGGCATCGATCGTCACCATAGAATCAGTCTCCAGACGCCAAACGATGCTTCCCCCCATGACCGAGACGACCTACGTATTCGACGCCACCACTGCGACCTTCGAGGCCGAAGTCCTGCAGAAGTCGCTGCAGACGCCGGTGCTGGTCGACTTCTGGGCCACCTGGTGCGGGCCGTGCAAGACCCTCGGGCCGATGCTGGAAAAGCTGGCTGCCGAGTACAACGGCGCCTTCGAACTGGCCAAGGTCGACGTCGACAAGGAACAGCAGATCGCCGCCGCCTTCCAGATCCGCTCGGTGCCGACCGTGTTTCTGGTCAAGGGCGGCCAGCTGGTGGACGGCTTCCCGGGGGCCATCCCGGAAGGCCAGCTGCGTGAATTCCTGGCCCAGCACGGCGTCGTGCCGGCCGACATCGGCGACGCCGTCGCCGAAGACGAAGCGCCGCTGGACCCGCAGGCGCAGGTGGACGTGCTGCGCGCGCAGATCGCCGCCGAGCCGGACAAGGACGAGCTGAAGCTCGACCTGGCGCTGGCCCTGCTGCAGATCGGTGGCGTGGATGAAGCCGGTCTGCTGATCGATGGCCTGCCCGCCAATCTGGCCACCGACGACCGTGCCGTGCGTGCACGCGCCCGGCTGGCCTTCGCCTCGGCCCTGAAGGACGCCCCGGCCGCCGAAGTGCTGGACGCGCGCATCGCCGCCGATGGCAAGGACCTCAAGGCACGCCACCTGCGTGGCGTACAGCTGCTGCTCGGTGGCCACGACGAAGCCGCGCTGGCCCAGTTCCTGGAAATGCTGCGGATCGACCGCACGTTCGAGGACGGACTGCCGCGCAAGGCCCTGATCGACGCCTTCAATGTGATCTCCGACGAGGACCTGGTCGGCCAGTACCGCCGCCGGATGGCCTCCCTGCTGTTCTGAACGGGAACCCACTTCGTTCAGAATCCCTGCACTGAACGCGGGCAATAATGCGCGGGATGGCGGCCGTACGGTCGCCACGATCCGTTCGGGGGGATGAGGTCGGGGCCATGGGGTCTTGCAGCTGCGCCCCCGCATTGCCGGGATTGCAAACTGTGACCTTCGTCCGCTCGCTGTCGTTCGCCATGCGCTTCCAGGGCGCGCTGCTCTGCGCTCTTCTCTTCCTGCCGGCCATGGCCGCCGCCCAGGACTGGAACTACCGGGTCCGTCCCGGCGATACCCTGTGGGATCTGGGAGGCCTGTACCTCAAGCCCTCGGTGCGCTGGCAGCAGCTGCAACAGCACAACCGCATCGACAACCCCTACCAGCTGCCACCGGGGCAGCTGCTGCGCTTCCCGATCAGCTGGCTGCGCATCGAACCGGCACCTGCCCGCGTGCTGTCGGTGCGCGGCAAGGTCGAACTGTCAGGCGCCGATGGCAGCGCCTCGCGCGCGATACTCGCCGGGGAACAACTTCGCATCGGTGACACCGTGCAGACCGAAGGCGACTCCAGCGTCACGCTTGAATTCGCTGACGCCTCGCGCCTGCAGCTGCGCGAGTACTCCCGGCTGCGCCTGGACCAGCTCAGCCGCTACGGCCACACCGGCATGGTCGATACCCGCCTGCGCCTGCAGCAGGGCCGCGCCAGCAATCGGGTGACACCTGCCCGTGGCCCGGCCTCGCGCTACATCATCGATGCACCTACGGCGACCAGCAGCGTGCGCGGCACCGTCTTCCGGGTCAGCGCCGGTGACACCGGCCAGGTGGCTGCCACCGAAGTACTACAGGGCAAGGTCCAGGTCGGCAACACCCACGGCAAGCGCCTGGTCCAGCCTGGACAGGCCAGCCGCAGCAGCAGCGCCGATGCCGCACCGGACGCTGTCTCCGCCCTTCTTCCAGCGCCGCAGCTGCGTAGCGACGAGGTGCGCCTGGCGCCCCTGCCGACCCTGCTTGCCTGGGACCCCGTCGACGGCGCCGCGCGCTACCGCGTGGAAGTGGTACAGGCAGCGACGCCGGAAATCCTGCTGTTTGCCGCCACCACCGCCGACACCCGGCTGGCGATCGGTGACCTGCCCCCCGGCCAGCTGCGCATCCTGTTGCGCGCGGTGGATGCACAGGGCGTGGAAGGCCTCGACGCCAGCGCCGATTTCGAACTCAGCGACCAGCCCCCGCCGCCGCTCACCGTGGCCCCCCTGCATGGGCAGACCGTCAACAGCGACCGCCCGCGCTTCCGTTGGAGCCAGGCGCCGGGCGCGCGCAGCAGCGTGCTGCAGATCGCCGCCGAGCCGAGCTTCGTGCAGCCACTGCAGGAACAGAGCACCCCAGGTACCGACCTGCGCCTGGCGCAGCCGCTGCCGCCCGGCGAGTACTTCTGGCGGGTGGCGTCGCGCGACGGCAACGGCCATCAGGGCCGCTACGGCCAGGCCCTGCCCCTGCAACTGAGCAATGAACCGGTCGACCCTGCCCTGCAGCCGCCTGAGGCCGCGCATGGCGAACTGACCCTGCGCTGGCAGGCCGGCAGCGAAGGCCAGCAGTACCGGGTGCAGGTGGACCGTCGTGGCGACTTCAGGGCGCCCCTGGTCGACCAGACCGTGAGCGAGCCGCAGGTCAGCTTCAAGCGGCCGTGGAGCGGCACCCTGCATGTGCGTGTGCAGTACATCGACGACGATGGTCATGCGGGTGAGTACTCACCGGCCCAGCAGATCAAGCTGCCCTGCCGCCTGTGCTACGGCGCCGGTGGTGGTGCCCTGCTGCTGTTGCTGTTGTTATGAGGCGCTCGCCGCTGCCGTGGCCGAAGCGGATCCTGCTGGCACTGCTGGCCGGGGTGCTGACGGTGATCGCCAGCCAGGGCCAGTGGCTGTGGCGACAGGACGAAGCGGCCTACGACGCCATGGTCGGCAACTGGGACTACCGCCCCGACCCCAGCGTGCTGATCGTGGCCATCGACGAGGGCAGCCTGCAGCGCATCGGCCAATGGCCCTGGCCCCGCTCGATCCATGCCCGCCTGCTCGACCGGCTGACCGATGCCGGTGCCGAGCGCGTCGCACTGGACCTGATGCTGTCCGAACCTGATCGTCGCGACAGCCGCCAGGACGATGAACTGGCCGCCGCGATACGCCGCAACGGCCGGGTGGTGCTGCCGGTACTCGCGGCACCGGCCGCCGGCGACCGCATGGCCGAGGAAATGCTGCCGATTCCGCAGATCGCGGCCAGTGCCGCAGCGATCGGCCACACCGATGTGGAAGTGGATGGCGATGGTGTCGCGCGCGGCGTGTACCTGCGTGCCGGCATCGGCCAGGCCCACTGGCCAGCACTGGGCCTGGCGCTGGCCGACCTGCCGGCGGGCGCGGTGCACGGCCTGCCCGACCCCGACCCGGAGATCGGTTCGCCCTATCAATGGCGGCGCAACGACTACGTGCGGGTGCGTTATGCCGGACCGCCCGAACGCCTGCCGCAGGTGTCCTATGCCGATGTGCTGGATGGTCACGTGGACATGGCGATGCTGCACGGCCGCCGCATCGTGGTGGGCATGACCGCCAGCGGCATCGCACCGCGGCTGCTGACCCCGACCACCCGCGAGTTCTGGATGAGCGGCAGTGAGTACCAGGCCAACATCGCTTCGATGCTGCTGCAGCACAAGCAGATCGACCTGCTGCCCCGCCTCTGGCAGCACGCCATCAGTGGCGTCCTGGTGGCACTGTGCGTGATCCTGCTCGGCCTGCGCCTGCCATGGCTCGCGGCGCTGTGCTCGCTGCCGCTTCCACCGCTGCTGAGCTGGTTGCTGTTGCGCGCCGGTGACCTGTGGTGGGCACCGGCCAGCGCCATGCTGGGCATCCTGCTGGTGCTGCTGGCCTGGGCGACCTGGCGCGTCTCGGCCTGGCACCGCCTGGCCAACCGCGATGCGCTGACCGGTCTCGGCAATCGCCTGCGTTTCGAGCAGTCGCTGCAACAGGAATGCGATGCCGCGAGACGCAGTGGCAAGTCCTTGAGCCTCGCACTGATCGACGTTGACCATTTCAAGCGCCACAACGACCGCCACGGCCATCAGGTCGGCGACCGCGTGCTGCGCGATGTTGCACGCCTGATCGGTGCGCATGCGCGACGCCCACGCGACATGGCCGCGCGCTACGGTGGCGACGAGTTCGCACTGGTGCTGCCCGATACCCCGGCCGAGGGCGCGCGCCAGGTCATCGAGGACCTGATCGCCTGCGTGCGTGCACTGCCGGCGCCCGGTGACGGCAGCGAAGCAGGCGTCACCCTCACCATCGGCGTGTTCACCCGCGTACCCGACGGCACGCTGCAACCACACCATTTCGTCGAAGGCGCCGACACCGCGTTGTACCAGGCCAAGGCCAACGGCCGCGACGGGTATGTCATCGACGGCGAGGCGTGACCCTCGTCGCCCGGGGTGCAACATACGCATGCGAATGGTTAGACTGGGCGCCTCGCCCTGCGCCCCCGGACCCGCATGAACGCCCGCCTGTTCCGCTTCGGTATCAATCTCTGGCCGCCGTTCCTGTTCACCGGCATCCACGTCACCCGGGTCTCGCCGGACTACCGGCAGATCGACGTCGAACTGCGCATGCGGCCCTGGAACCGCAACTACGTCGGCACGCATTTCGGCGGCAGCCTGTTTGCGATGACCGATCCGTTCTGGATGCTTGGCCTGCTGCACATCCTCGGCCGCGACTACTACGTGTGGGACCGTGCCGGTGCCATCGATTTCCTCAAGCCCGGCAGAGGCACCGTACGTACGTCGTTCCGCATCGATGACGCACTGCTGGACGAACTGCGCGCCGAAGCGGCCGCTGGTGACAAAGTGCTGAGATGGTTCAGCAATGATGTCGTCGATGAAAGCGGCGAGGTGGTCGCCCAGGTGCGCAAGCAGGTCTACCTGCGGTTGAAGCCACACGCACGCTGAGCGCGCTTCAGTCGCGTCCCGCCGCAGTCGAAGCCGATTCCTTCTGCAACGGCACCGACAGCCACGGGTTCTCTTCAGCGCTGCGCGCTGGAGAGCGACGCGGCACCTGCAGGTGGCGGCCGTCGGCCGACAGCTGCGGCGCCCGCACCGGCGAGCGGAACTGCACCGGCAGCCGCTGCAGTGCGTCCACCGGATCATCCGTCTGCTGCCGCAGCCAACGCTGCGCCCCCAGCAGCCGCACCATCGCCGCGGCATCCTGTGGCCGTGACGAATAGGCAGGATAGATCGGCGCGGCGATATCGGTCAGCACGCAGCCCATGACGTTCGACAGGCAGCCGAAGTCATGCTGCGGTGGCGCCGGCACTGGCAACGGGCGATCCGCTTCCAGCGCCGATGTGGCTGCCGCGCCACAGGCCCAGCCAAGATTGCCGGCCGCGCGGGCCAGGGTGCTGCTGCGATCCAGCACCAGCACGCCGCCGAACTCCCGCGCCGATGTCTCGATCGCCGCCCGGCTCATCGCGTACTCACCCTGCATGGCACGGCACAGGCTCTGTTCCTCGGCCCGCAGCGGCTGCATGGCCTGTTCGCACTCCGCCGGCAAGGGGTGGTCGGCCGGCAGTTCGACCAGCATGTCGGCCAGCAGCTGGGCATTGGCCTGCACCAGGCTGGCACCGATGATGCTCTCGACCAGATAGCTGCTGCCGGGCAACAGCCGCCGGCCCAGTTGCAAGCCACGGCAGGCACCTCGCAGGGCACCGTCGATATCGCCCTGCACGTACGCCAGCGCGCGTGCACTGGTGGCGTCCATCACCACGCCATAGGTCGGCAACGGAACCAGAACGCCCTCGCCCTTCGGCGGGAACGGCGACATGAAGTAGTCCGCTTCGGCCAGCTGATCCAGCCGCGCATGCAACTGCTGGTGCCCGGCATGGGCCTCCACGAAGCGTTGCGGGTCCGCGCGGACCTGGGCGAGGCAGCCGCTGGCGGCCGGCCCGCAACTGGCACCGGGCCGCGAGCGCAGCTCGGCATGGTTGGCCACCAGGTGTGTCTGGCCGCCGCTGCTGCCCCGCAGGTCGGCCTCCCAACGGCGCACGTCCTCGGCCAACGCCTGCTCGCGCTGGCGGGCATCCAGATCGTCGAACGGCAGCGTCCACAACAGGGCATAACCGTTGTGGCCAGTCGCCGGCAGGCGTGCTTCCAGTCGCTGCTGCGCCTGCAGCCGCGATTCGGGCACCGGCCACATGCGCGAGGCGCACCACACCACGATGGCCAGCACCAGCAGGCCTGCCAGGGTCCAGCCCAGTCCGCGCAGAATCTTCAACACAGCTTCCCTTCCATGTGCCGTTGCCGCAGTCGATTCCCCAGCGTAATCGACCGGCAGTGACCGCTACAATGCGCGCATGTCGCTCGAAGCCCCCGCCCTGGTCCCCCGCCCCTCCCTGCAGCGCCTGTTCCTGACCGGCCTGCTGACCCTGCTGCCGATCTGGCTGACCTGGGTCGTGGTCAAGTTCGTGTTCGTGCTGCTGTCGGGCATTTCCAGCCCCTTGGTGGTACCGCTGTCCGAGCAGATCGCGACAAGCTTCCCGCACTACCTCGGCTGGGTCCGCGCCGAATGGATCCAGGACACCATCGCCCTGCTGGCCACCCTGCTGGTGATCCTGGCGGTGGGCGTGGCCAGCCGCCGCGTGCTCGGCCAGCGCCTGCTGCGCTGGGTGGGCGCGGTCATCAAGCGCATTCCGCTGGCCAGCATCATCTACGACAGCGCCAAGAAGCTGCTGGACATGCTGCAGACCGAGCCGGGCAGCACCCAGCGCGTGGTGCTGATCGACTTCCCGCACCGCGACATGAAATCGGTCGGCCTGGTCACCCGCGTGATCAAGGAACACGGCACCGACCGTGAGCTGGCCGCGGTGTATGTGCCAACCACGCCGAACCCGACCTCGGGCTACCTGGAAATCGTGCCGGTGGAACTGCTGACGCCGACCGACTGGACCGTCGACCAGGCCATGAGCTTCATCATTTCCGGCGGTGCCGTGGCGCCGTCCAGCGTGCCGTTCACCCGTGCCGGCGAACGCACCGGCGAACGCACCGAATGACCCCGGCGCCGATCGAGCGCCCGCTGCAGGACCGCGCGGTCCTGCTGTTCATCGTGCTGGCCGCGTTCTTCTGCGGCAATGCGGTGCTGGCCGAGCTGATCGGGGTGAAGATCTTCGCGCTGGAAGACACCCTGGGCATCGCTCCGCTGAACTGGAACCTGTTCGGCCAGACCGGCTCGCTCAGCTTCACCGCCGGCACCCTGTTGTGGCCGGTGGTGTTCATCATGACCGACACCATCAACGAGTTCTTCGGCAAGCGCGGCGTGCGCTTCATCTCGTGGCTGGCGGTGGTGCTGATCGGCTACGGCTTCCTGTTCGCCTTCGCGGCCATTTCGCTGGCGCCGGCCAGTTGGTGGGTCACGTCGATGGATGGCCACGGCGTGCCGGACTACCAGGCGGCATTCGCAGCGGTGTTCGGCCAGGGCATGTGGACCATCGCCGGTTCGCTGGTGGCCTTCCTGCTCGGCCAGCTGATCGACGTGGCGGTGTTCCATCGCATCCGCCAGGCCACCGGCGAGCGCCACGTGTGGCTGCGTGCGACCGGGTCCACCGCGATCTCGCAGGTGGTGGACAGCTTCGTGGTGATCTGGATCGCCTTCGTGCTGGGCCCGCAACACTGGCCGACCTCGCTGTTCCTGGCGGTCAGCAGCGTCAACTACATCTACAAGATGGGCTTTGCGATCGCCCTGATTCCGTTGCTGTACCTGATGCGGCGTGCCATCACCCGCTATCTGGGTGCCGAGCGAGCCGCATCGTTGCGCGCCGCCGCTGCGGCTGACTGAAGCCCCAGCAGCAAAAAGCTGACTGCGCCTTCACGCTGGCCGTACGCGGCCGGATCGTGCAAGCTCCACGGTCTGTGTTCCACGGAAGCTCCTGATGCCGCATCCCACCCGCGCCCTGGCCGCCGCCATCGCCGCGTTGTTCCTGTTCAGCGCCGTGCCGTCGGCCGAAGCAGCGAAAAAGAAGGCCAGCCGCCCTGCCGCCGCGCAGAACCGCCAGGCCGCCAAGCCCAAGGCCCGGCCTGCCCGCGCTACCGCGCCGGCCCGTGGCAGTTCGGCGCGCCGCGCCACGCCGCGTCCGGTCGCACCGGCCCGCGCCGTACCCAAGCAGGTGCAGCTGGAGCGCCTGTATGACGAATACTGGGATGCCTCGATGCGGTTGAATCCGCTGCAGGCAACCTTCCAGGGCGAGGCCCGCTACAACGACCAGCTGCCCAACATCCTGTCCGCCGCGTGGCGCCAGCAATCGCACGACTTCACCACCGAGTGGCTGGGCAAGGTCGAGAAACTCGGCAGCGACGGCCTGCAGGGCCAGGACCTGCTCAGCTACGAGATCTTCGTGCGCGACGCGCGCGCTTCGCTGGCCGCCGAGCGCTACCCGAGCTGGATGATGCCGATCAGCCAGTACTACAACGTCGGCAGCATCATGGCGATCCTCGGTGCAGGTGCCGGCGCGCAGCCGTTCAACACCGTGCAGGACTACGACACCTGGTCGCGCCGTTCGCTCGGCATTCCCGAGCTGTTCGACCAGGCCATCGACAACATGCGCCAGGGCATGAAGGCCGGCGTGGTGCAGCCACGCGACCTGATGGAAAAAGTGCTGCCGCAGCTGGATGCAGTGATCAAGCCGACCGCCGAAGAGAGCATCTTCTGGTCGCCGATCCGCACCATGCCGAACACCATCGCGGCCGAGGACAAGGCCCGCATCAGCGCCGAATACAAGCGCATGATCGAACTGCGCATCATGCCGGCCTATCGTGCCCTGCGCGGTTTCATCGCCACCGAATACCTGCCCGCCTCGCGCACCAGCAGTGGCCTGGGCGCACTGCCCGATGGCCAGGCCTGGTACGCCAACCTGATCGTGCAGACCACGGCCAGCGACCAGACCGCCGCGCAGCTGCACGCGCTGGGCGAACAGCGCGTGCAGGAACTGCAGGCGCTGGGCGAACAGCGCGTGCAGGAACTGCAGGCGCAGATCGCCACGGTGATGAAGGACGCCAAGCTGCGCGGCACGCCGGCCAAGCTGCTGCGCAGCATGCGTAACGACCGCCAGTTCCAGTACGGCGACGCCAATGCGTTGATCAACCGCTATCGCCAGGTGCAGCAGCAGGTCAACGCACGCCTGCCGCAGGTGCTCGATACCCTGCCCAAGTCCGCGCTGGACGTGCGCGCGGTGGAACCGGAGCGTGCACTGACCGCCGCAGCAGCGGCCTACCAGCCGTCTGCGGCCGGGCAACCGGGCGTGCTGTACGTGAACACCCGCGACCTGCCCAGCCGCAAGCGCTGGAATGTGCCGGTGCAGTACCTGCATGAAGCGATCCCCGGCCACCACGTGCAACTGGGCCTGCAGCAGGAGCTGGCCAAGCTGCCGCGCTTCCGCCGCCTGGGTGGCGATCTCGCCTTCGTCGAAGGCTGGGGCCTGTATGCCGAAACACTGGGTGAGAACCTGGGCATCTATACCGATCCCTACGACCGCATCGGCTACCTGTATTCGCGCCTGCTGCGCGCTGCCCGCGTGGTGGCCGACACCGGCGTGAACGCCCAGGGCTGGAGCAAGCAGCAGGCCGTGGCCTACCTGCAGAAGACCGTGGACATGAGCAGCGATGACGCCAACGCCGAAGTCGAGCGGATCATGGCCCAGCCCGGCCAGGCGCTGTCCAACGTGGCCGGCCTGACCACCATTGTCGCCCTGCGCGACAAGGCCAAGGCACGCCAGGGTGCCGCCTTCGACCTGCGCCGATTCCACGCCGAACTGCTGAAGGATGGCTCGATGCCGCTGGACGTGCTGGACCGCAAGATGGAGCGCTGGATGGCCCAGCCGGCCAGCGCCACGCCCGCGCCTTCACCCTGACCCCTCCGGAGCCGCCATGCGCCCTGCCGTCGCCCTGTTCGCCGTCGTGCTGGGCCTGCTGCCGCTGATGGGCGCTGCCGCACCGGTGCTGACCCCACCGGATGCGGGCATCGACGGCCTGATGCAGGCCTACGACGGCCAGGTGCCCGGCGCCGCTGTGCTGGTGCTGCATGACGGGCAACCGGTGTTCCGCCGCGGCTACGGCCTGGCGGTGCTGGAAGACGGCACCGCAGTCACCCCGGCCAGCGACTTCCGGCTGGCCTCGGTCAGCAAGCAGTTCACCGCTGCGGCGGTACTGCTGCTGGTGGAGGATGGCCGGCTTGGGCTCGACCAGCCGGCCCGGCAGTGGCTGCCCGAGTTGCCGCCGGCTGCAGCGGCCATCACGATCCGCCAACTGCTCTCGCACACCGGTGGCCTGCTCGACTACGAAGACCTGATGGACCCGGCTGACCCTCGGCAGGTGCATGACGCCGACGTGCTGACCCTGCTGTCGCACGAGGACCGCCTGAATTTCGCACCCGGCACGCAGTACCGCTACAGCAACAGCGGCTATGCACTGCTGGCAATGATCGTCGGCCGCGCCTCCGGCCAGGATTTCGCGAGCTTTCTGCAGCAGCGCATCTTCCGCCCGCTGGGCATGGCGCATACCGTGGCCCACCAGGACGGCGAGGACACGGTCGCTGCACGCGCCTATGGCTACAGCTGGATCGATGGCCGTTGGCAACGCACCGACCAGAGCACCACCAGCGCCGTGCTCGGCGATGGCGGCATCTATTCCTCGCTGGACGACCTGGCCCGCTGGGATGCGGCGCTGTATGACGACCGCCTGCTGTCGAAGGCCTCGCGCCGCGCGATGTTCAGCCCGGCCACCGCAACACCCGAACCGGACGTGCCGCACTACGGCTTCGGCTGGCGCCTGAATGGCCCGGTGCAATGGCACAGCGGCGAGAGCATCGGCTTCCGCAACGTGATCGTGCGCCACCCGGAGAAGCACCTGACCGTGATCGTGCTGACCAACCGCAACGACCCCGAACCCTATCCGCTGGCGCTGAAGATCGCCCAGCGCTGGCTGGACACCCTGCAATGACCCGCGATGCCGACGCCCTGCTGGGCATCCACCACGCCGCACTGATCTGCAGCGACTACGCACGCTCGAAGGACTTCTACGTGCGCATCCTCGGCCTGCGCGTGCTGGCCGAGAACCACCGTGCCGCGCGCGATTCCTGGAAGCTGGACCTGGCCCTGCCCGACGGTGGCCAGCTGGAACTGTTCTCCTTCCCCTCCCCGCCACCCCGTCCCAGCCGCCCGGAAGCCCAGGGCCTGCGCCACCTCGCGTTCCGCGTCGCCCGGCTGGAACCCTTCATCCAGCGTCTGGCTGCGCATGGCGTGGTGTGCGAACCGATCCGCGTGGACGAATACACCGGCCGCCGCTTCACCTTCTTCGCCGACCCCGACGACCTGCCGCTGGAGCTGTACGAGATCGCGTGAGCGATTTTCAATCGCGGAGGCCCATCCACGCATGGCGTGGATCTACGTGTCGACCAAGGTCGACACCCACCAAGAGCAGGCCGTGGCATTCCAACAGATCGCGGAGACCTGTCGAAGGGGGGGGGGGGGGGGGGGGGGGGGGGGGGCGCCCCCCCCCCCCCCCCCCCCCCCCCCCCCCCCCCCCCCACCCCCCCCCCCCCCCCCCCCCCCCCCCCACCCCGCCATCCCACGGATATCCCGCTGTTGCTGTTGCAGTTGCTGTTGC
>NZ_JAWIRT010000035.1:0-36876 GCF_036320045.1 Stenotrophomonas sp. SMYL20
TTACTCGATGATCTTCGAGACCACGCCGGCGCCGACGGTACGGCCGCCTTCGCGGATGGCGAAGCGCAGGCCTTCGTCCATTGCCACCGGGTTGATCAGGGTGACGACCATCTTGACGTTGTCACCCGGCATCACCATTTCGACGCCTTCCGGCAGAGCAGCTGCACCGGTGATGTCGGTGGTGCGGAAGTAGAACTGCGGACGGTAGCCGTTGAAGAATGGGGTGTGACGGCCGCCCTCGTCCTTCGACAGGACGTAGACTTCGCCTTCGAACTTGGTGTGCGGCTTGATCGAACCCGGCTTGGCCAGAACCTGGCCACGCTCGACGTCGTCACGCTTGGTGCCGCGCAGCAGCAGGCCAGCGTTGTCGCCTGCCTGACCCTGGTCCAGCAGCTTGCGGAACATTTCAACGCCGGTCACGGTGGTCTTCTGCACCGGACGGATGCCGACGATTTCGATTTCGTCGCCAACCTTGATCACGCCGCGCTCGATACGACCGGTCACCACGGTGCCGCGGCCCGAGATCGAGAACACGTCTTCCACCGGCATCAGGAACGGCTTGTCGATCGCACGCTCCGGCTCCGGAATCCAGCTGTCCAGGGCATCGACCAGCTTCAGGATGGCCGGCACGCCGATGTCGCTCTGGTCGCCTTCCAGCGCCAGACGGGCCGAACCGGCGATGATCGGAGTGTCGTCGCCCGGGAAGTCGTACTTGCTCAGCAGCTCGCGCACTTCCATCTCGACCAGCTCGAGCAGCTCGGCGTCGTCAACCATGTCGGCCTTGTTCAGGAACACGACGATGTACGGCACGCCGACCTGACGCGACAGCAGGATGTGCTCGCGGGTCTGCGGCATCGGGCCGTCAGCGGCCGAGCACACCAGGATCGCGCCATCCATCTGGGCGGCACCGGTGATCATGTTCTTGACGTAGTCAGCGTGGCCCGGGCAATCGACGTGGGCGTAGTGACGGACCGGGGATTCGTACTCGACGTGCGCGGTCGAGATCGTGATACCACGCGCCTTTTCTTCCGGCGCGGCGTCGATCGAGGAGTAATCCTTGAACTCGCCACCGAAGCGCTCGGCACCGATCTTGGTCAGTGCAGCGGTCAGCGTGGTCTTGCCGTGATCGACGTGACCGATGGTGCCGACGTTGACGTGCGGCTTGGTGCGCTCGAACTTACCCTTTGCCATTGTTCTATACCTTGATTGTTCGTAAGTGGTTTCAAGAGAGGCTGAGCGAGGCTCAGCCCTTCTTCATGACGGCTTCGGCGATGTTGGTCGGAGCCGGCTCGTAGTGATCGAATTCCATGGTGAAGGTGGCGCGGCCCTGGGTCTGCGAACGCAGCGCAGTGGCGTAGCCGAACATTTCACCCAGCGGGATCATCGCGTTGATGATCGAAGCGGAGCCGTCACCGGTGGTGTCGGAACCCTGCAGCACGCCGCGACGACGGCTGACGTCGCCCATCACGTCACCCTGGTAATCCTCCGGGGTCACGATCTCGACCTTCATGATCGGCTCCAGCAGCACCGGCTTGGCCTTGGCGAAGCCCTGCTTGAAGGCCATCGACGAAGCCAGCTTGAACGCCATTTCCGAGGAGTCGACGTCGTGGTACGAACCGAACACCAGCTTCACCTTGACGTCCACGACCGGGAAGCCAGCCAGCGGACCGCTGGTGATGGTTTCGCGCAGGCCCTTTTCAACCGACGGAATGAATTCCTTCGGGATCACGCCGCCGGTGATGTCGTTGATGAACAGGAAGTCGTCCTTGATGGCCGGAGCCAGCTTCGGATCGGCACGGTCGGCAGCGGTGATCGGCGACAGTTCGATCACGACGTGACCGTACTGACCCTTACCACCAGACTGCTTGGCGTGCTTGTAGTCCGACTTGACGTCGGCCAGGGTGATGGTTTCGCGGTAGGCCACCTGCGGCGCGCCGACGTTGGCTTCAACGTTGAACTCGCGCTTCAGGCGGTCGACGATGATGTCCAGGTGCAGCTCGCCCATGCCCGAGATGATGGTCTGGCCGGATTCTTCGTCGGTCTTGACGCGGAACGACGGATCTTCCTGCGCCAGACGGCCCAGGGCCAGACCCATCTTTTCCTGGTCCGACTTGGTCTTCGGCTCGACGGCCATCGAGATCACCGGCTCCGGGAACGTCATGCGCTCCAGGATGATCGGGGCGTCCACGGCGCACAGGGTGTCACCGGTGGTGGTGTCCTTCAGGCCCACGGCAGCGGCGATGTCACCGGCCAGAACTTCCTTGATTTCCTCGCGGTTGTTCGAGTGCATCTGCAGGATGCGGCCGATGCGCTCCTTCTTGCCCTTCACCGAGTTCAGCACGGTGTCGCCACCGTTCAGGGTGCCCGAGTAGACACGGAAGAAGGTCAGCGCGCCGACGAACGGGTCGGTGATGATCTTGAAGGCCAGCGACGAGAACGGAGCCTTGTCGTCCGACTTGCGGGTCATTTCGACGGTGTCGTCGTCAACGTCCACGCCCTTCACGTCCGGCACGTCGACCGGCGACGGCAGCAGCTGGATCACGCCGTCCAGCATGGCCTGCACGCCCTTGTTCTTGAAGGCCGAGCCGCAGTACATCGGCACGATCTCGGTGGCCAGGGTGCGGGTACGCAGCGCGTTGATGATTTCAGCCTCGGCCAGCTCTTCGCCGCCCAGGTACTTTTCCATCAGCTCTTCGCTGGCTTCGGCAGCGGTCTCGACCATGAACTGGCGAGCCTCTTCAGCCGGGCCCTGCAGATCGGCCGGGATTTCACCGTATTCGAACTTCATGCCCTGCGAAGCCTCATCCCAATGGATGGCCTTCATCTTCAGCAGGTCGACAACGCCCTTGAAGTTGTCTTCAGCGCCGATCGGCAGCTGCATCGGCACGGCAACCGCGCCCAGCTTGGCCTTCAGCTGGCCGACGACCTTCTGGAAGTTGGCACCGGTGCGGTCCATCTTGTTGACGAACGCGATGCGCGGCACGTGGTACTTGTTGGCCTGGCGCCACACGGTTTCCGACTGCGGCTGCACGCCACCGACGGCGCACAGGACGAAGACGGCACCGTCGAGCACGCGCAGCGAGCGCTCCACTTCGATGGTGAAGTCGACGTGCCCGGGGGTGTCGATGATGTTGAAGCGGTGCTCCGGCAGGGACTTGTCCATGCCCTTCCAGAACGCGGTGGTGGCAGCGGACTGGATCGTGATGCCACGCTCCTGCTCCTGCTCCATCCAGTCCATGGTGGCGGCGCCGTCGTGCACTTCACCGATCTTGTGGCTCTTGCCGGTGTAGAACAGGATGCGCTCGGACGTGGTGGTCTTGCCGGCATCGATGTGAGCCATGATGCCGAAGTTACGGTAACGCTCGATGGGAGTGGAACGGGCCACGGGAGCCTCTCAGATTTCTTGGATTTCGGATGGCCGAACGCCGCCTTTCGGCGGCCTTCGGATTGGCGCAGTCCTTCTGGGACCGCGAGGCAGCACGCACCGAAGTGGTGCTGCCCTGCCTGTTTTACAAGGCCGTCAAACTCACCAGCGGTAGTGGGCGAATGCCTTGTTGGCTTCGGCCATGCGGTGGGTTTCTTCGCGCTTCTTGATGGCGCCGCCACGGTTTTCCGAGGCGTCGATCAGTTCAGCAGCCAGCTTCTTCGGCATGGTGTTCTCACCACGCTTGCGCGCGGAGTCGATCAGCCAGCGCATGGCCAGGGCCATCTTGCGCGACGAACGCACTTCGACCGGCACCTGGTAGGTGGCACCACCGACGCGGCGCGACTTGACTTCGACCGCCGGAGCGACGTTGTCCAGAGCCTTCTGCACCAGTTCAATGGCGTTGGCGCTGCTGTTCTTCTCGGTGATCACGTCCATGGCGCCGTACACGATCTTTTCGGCGACGGACTTCTTGCCGCTCTGCATGACCATGTTGATGAAGCGGGCGATGGTTTCGCTTCCGTGCTTCGGATCGGGCAGGACGGAACGCTGCGGAGTATTACCCTTACGCGACATAGTGCTCTCTCCTTATGCCTTCGGACGCTTGGCGCCGTACTTGGAACGGGCCTGGCGACGCTTGGCAACGCCGGCGGCGTCGAGCGAGCCACGAACGGTGTGGTAACGCACACCCGGCAGGTCCTTGACGCGACCGCCGCGGATCAGGACCACGGAGTGCTCCTGCAGGTTGTGGCCTTCACCACCGATGTAGGAAATCACTTCTTCCTGGTTGGTCAGGCGGACCTTGGCAACCTTGCGCAGAGCCGAGTTCGGCTTCTTCGGAGTGGTGGTGTAGACACGGGTGCAGACGCCACGGCGCTGCGGGCACTTGTCGAGCGCCGGCGAGGCACTCTTGTAGGTGGTCGCTTGCCGCGGCTTGCGGACCAGCTGGTTGATCGTCGCCATCAGTAGGTTCTTCTGATTGGTGGCCGGAAATCCGGCCAGAGATGCGGAAATGTTAAAGCAGGCCAAAATTCTGGCCTGCTGAGACAGACGATTGTAGCAACCTGCCAGGAAAGCAGTCAAACGCCTCCTGTCAAGCCCGTTCCTGATCCCGGAACGTTACTGGGGGGCCTCCATGTACCCCGTTCAGGTTGGCCGGGTCGATCGCGGACGATCTCCCCTGCCCTTTCCCAATCCCATCGATGGACCGATGGGGTGGTCCGGCCTTGCGGCCGGACCGGATACCTCATTCTTCGCCCGAGGCCTGTTCAGCTTCGGCTTCAACCACCGGTGCCTCGACCGCAGCCGGAGTACCGGCCAGGGTCTGCATTTCCGACTCGGTGAGACCGGAAGCGCCGCGGCGGCGGTTGCTGTGGTACGCCAGGCCGGTACCGGCCGGAATCAGGCGACCCACGATGACGTTTTCCTTCAGGCCACGCAGGTTGTCCGAGGTGCCGCGGACGGCCGCTTCGGTCAGCACGCGGGTGGTTTCCTGGAACGACGCGGCCGAGATGAACGATTCGGTCGCCAGCGAGGCCTTGGTGATACCCAGCAGGACCGGATCGAAGTGCGCCGGCAGCTCGTTGCGGGTCGACAGGCGCGCATTCTCCTCGATAACGCGCTGACGCTCCACCTGTTCGCCGTTCAGGAACTTGCTGCTGCCCTGGTCGGTGATCTCGACCTTGCGCAGCATCTGGCGGGTGATCACCTCGATGTGCTTGTCGTTGATCTTCACGCCCTGCAGGCGGTACACGTCCTGGATTTCCTTCACCAGGTAGGCCGCCAGCGGTTCGACACCCAGCAGACGCAGGATGTCCTGCGGGCTCGGCTCGCCGTCCACGATGGTTTCACCCTTGGTGACATGCTCGCCTTCGAACACGATGACCTGGCGGTACTTCGGGATCAGCTCTTCGTGCTCCGAACCATCGGTGTCCTTGATGATCAGGCGCTGCTTGCCCTTGGTGTCCTTGCCGAAGCTGATGATGCCCGAACGCTCGGCCAGCACCGCCGGATCCTTCGGCTTGCGCGCTTCGAACAGATCGGCCACGCGCGGCAGACCACCGGTGATGTCGCGGGTCTTCGACGCTTCCTGCGGGATCTTGGCGACCACGTCACCCACGCCGACGGCAGCGCCGTCCTGCAGGTTGACGATCGAGCGCGGCGGCAGCAGGTACTGCGCCGGCAGGTCGGTGCCCGGGATCGACAGGTCGTTGCCCTTGGCGTCGACGATGCGCACGATCGGGCGCAGGTCCTTGGCCTGGGTACCACGACGCTTCGGATCGGTGATTTCGCGCGACGCCAGGCCGGTCAGCTCGTCGGTCTTCTCGATGACGGTGATGCCGTCGACGAAGTCGATGAAGCGGATGAAGCCGGCCACTTCCGACACGATCGGGTGGTTATGCGGATCCCAGTTGGCCACGGTCTGGCCAGCCTTGATCGCATCACCGTCCTTGGACGTGATGGTCGCACCGTACGGCAGCTTGTAGCGCTCACGCTCACGGCCGTGGGCATCGAGCACCGAGATTTCGCCCGAGCGCGACACTGCCACCAGCGAGCCGTTGGCGTGCTCGACCGACTTGAGGTTGCTGAACTTGACCGAGCCGGTGGTCTTGACGGTGATGTTGTCGACCGCAGCAGCTCGCGACGCCGCACCACCGATGTGGAACGTACGCATGGTCAGCTGGGTACCCGGCTCACCGATGGACTGGGCGGCGATGACGCCGACCGCTTCACCGATGTTGACCAGGTGGCCACGGGCCAGATCGCGGCCGTAGCAGCGACCGCAGACACCGAAGGCCGATTCGCACGAGATCGTCGAACGCACCTTGATGCTCTGCACGCCAGCGTCTTCCAGCTTGGCGACCCAGGCTTCGTCCAGCAGGGTGTTGCGGGTGACGATCGGATCTTCGTCGTTGCCCGGCAGGAACACGTCCTCGGCAACCACGCGACCCAGCACGCGATCCTTCAGCGGCTCGACCACGTCGCCGCCTTCCACGATCGGGGTCATGATCAGGCCTTCGGTGGTACCGCAATCCACCTCGGTGATCACCACGTCCTGCGCGACGTCGACCAGACGACGGGTCAGGTAACCCGAGTTCGCGGTCTTCAGCGCGGTATCGGCCAGACCCTTACGGGCACCGTGGGTGGAGTTGAAGTACTCCTGCACGTTCAGGCCTTCACGGAAGTTCGCCTTGATGGGCGTCTCGATGATCGAGCCGTCCGGACGCGCCATCAGGCCACGCATACCGGCCAGCTGACGGATCTGCGCCTGCGAACCACGCGCACCGGAGTCGGCCATGATGTACAGCGAGTTCATCGACTTCTGGTCGATGGTCTCACCCTTGGCATTGACGACCTTTTCGGTACCGATGGTGTCCATCATCGCCTTGGCGATGCGCTCGTTGGTGCGCGACCAGATGTCGACCACCTTGTTGTAGCGCTCGCCGGCGGTGACCAGGCCCGACTGGTACTGCTCCTGGATTTCCAGCACTTCGGCTTCGGCCTCGGTGAGGATGCCCTTCTTCTCGTCCGGGATCAGCATGTCATCGATGCCGATCGAGACGCCGGCGCGGGTCGCGTAGGCGAAGCCGGTGTACATCAGCTTGTCGGCGAACACGACCGTGTCCTTCAGACCCAGCTGGCGGTAGCTGGAGTTGATCAGGCGGCTGATGTTCTTCTTGGTCAGCTCGGTGTTGGCCAGCGCGAACGGCAGGCCTTCCGGCAGGATTTCAGCCAGCAGGGCGCGACCGATCGTGGTGTCCACGATCGAGGTCTTGTTCTGCTTGACGCCGTCTTCGTCGGTCACCACCTCGGTGATGCGGACCTTGACGCGCGCGTGCAGTTCCACCACGCGGTTGTCGTAGGCACGCTTCACTTCGGCGATGTTGGCGAAGGCCATGCCCTCGCCCTTCTTGTTTTCCAGCGAGCGGGTCATGTAGTACAGACCCAGCACGACGTCCTGCGACGGCACGATGATCGGCTCGCCGTTGGCCGGCGACAGGATGTTGTTGGTCGACATCATCAGCGCACGCGCTTCCAGCTGGGCTTCCAGCGAGAGCGGCACGTGGACGGCCATCTGGTCACCGTCGAAGTCGGCGTTGAACGCGGTGCAGACCAGCGGGTGCAGCTGGATGGCCTTGCCTTCGATCAGCACCGGCTCGAACGCCTGGATGCCCAGACGGTGCAGGGTCGGCGCACGGTTCAGCATCACCGGATGCTCGCGGATGACCTCTTCCAGGATGTCCCAGACTTCGGCTTCTTCGCGCTCGACCAGCTTCTTGGCGGCCTTGATGGTGGTGGCCAGGCCACGACGCTGCAGCTTGGCGAAGACGAACGGCTTGAACAGCTCAAGCGCCATCTTCTTCGGCAGGCCGCACTGGTGCAGGCGCAGGTACGGACCGACCACGATGACCGAACGGCCCGAGTAGTCGACGCGCTTGCCCAGCAGGTTCTGGCGGAAGCGGCCCTGCTTGCCCTTGATCATGTCGGCCAGCGACTTCAGCGGGCGCTTGTTGGTGCCGGTGATGGCACGGCCACGACGGCCGTTGTCCAGCAGCGCATCGACCGATTCCTGCAGCATGCGCTTTTCATTGCGCACGATGATGTCCGGCGCGCTCAGTTCGAGCAGGCGGCGCAGGCGGTTGTTACGGTTGATGACACGGCGGTACAGGTCGTTCAGGTCGGAGGTCGCGAAGCGGCCACCATCCAGCGGGACCAGCGGACGCAGGTCCGGCGGCAGCACCGGCAGCACGGTCATGACCATCCATTCCGGACGGTTGCCCGACTCCAGGAAGGCTTCGATCAGCTTGATGCGCTTGGTGAGGCGCTTGAGCTTGGTTTCCGAACCGGTAGCGGCGATTTCCTCGCGCAGGCGGGTCATTTCCGACTGCAGGTCGATCGTGCGCAGCAGTTCGTACACGGCCTCGGCGCCCATCGCGGCGTCGAAGTCGTCACCGTGCTCCTGGCGGGCCTGCAGGTACTGTTCTTCGGTCAGCAGCTGGCGGCGCTCCAGGGCGGTCAGGCCCGGCTCGGTCACCACGTAGGCTTCGAAGTACAGCACGCGCTCGATGTCGCGCAGGGTCATGTCCAGCATCAGGCCGATGCGCGACGGCAGCGACTTCAGGAACCAGATGTGCGCGACCGGCGAAGCCAGGTCGATATGGCCCATGCGCTCGCGACGCACCTTGGCCAGGGTCACTTCGGTGCCGCACTTTTCGCAGACCACGCCGCGGTGCTTCATGCGCTTGTACTTGCCGCACAGGCACTCGTAGTCCTTCACCGGGCCGAAGATGGCGGCGCAGAACAGGCCGTCGCGTTCCGGCTTGAAGGTACGGTAGTTGATGGTTTCCGGCTTCTTCACTTCGCCGAAGGACCACGAACGGATCAGGTCCGGCGAGGCCAGCGCGATCTTGATCGCGTCGAAGTCCAGCGTCTGGCGCTGCTGGTTGAAGAGGTTGAGCAGGTCTTTCATGGTGTTCTCCAGAAGGAGGAATGCTGTGTCGATGGGCTTTCAGTTGACTGCCAGCGGCGCGGCGGCGGACCGCCGCGCCGGCGTGGATCAGTTGTCTTCCAGTTCCATGTTGATGGCCAGCGAGCGGATTTCCTTCACGAGCACGTTGAAGGATTCCGGCATGCCCGCGACCATCTCGTGCTCACCGTCGACGATGTTCTTGTACATCTGGTTGCGGCCCTGCACGTCATCGGACTTCACCGTCAGCATTTCCTGCAGGGTGTAGGCCGCGCCGTAGGCTTCCAGCGCCCAGACTTCCATTTCACCGAAGCGCTGGCCGCCGAACTGCGCCTTGCCGCCCAGCGGCTGCTGGGTGACGAGCGAGTACGGACCGGTCGAACGGGCGTGCATCTTGTCGTCGACCAGGTGGTTCAGCTTCAGGTAGTGCATGTAGCCCACGGTGGTGTGGCGATCGAACGCTTCACCGGTGCGGCCGTCGTACAGCTGGGTCTGGCCACTGCTCGGCAGGTCGGCCAGTTCCAGCATGCGCTTGATTTCCGCTTCGGTGGCGCCGTCGAACACCGGGGTGGCCATCGGCACGCCGTCGGTGAGGTTACGGGCCAGACGCAGCAGTTCCTCGTCGCTGAACTGCGACAGGTCGACACGGTTGGCCACGTTGGTGTCGTCGTGGTTGTAGATGTCGTCCAGGAACTTGCGCAGGTCGGCAACCGCCGCCTGGGCTTCCATCATCGCCTGGATCTTGCGGCCCAGGCCCTTGGCAGCCCAGCCCAGATGCACTTCCAGGATCTGGCCGATGTTCATACGCGACGGCACGCCCAGCGGGTTCAGCACGATGTCCACGGTTTCGCCCGAGGCCATGTACGGCATGTCCTCGACCGGCACCACGTTGGAGACCACACCCTTGTTGCCGTGGCGGCCTGCCATCTTGTCGCCCGGCTGGATGCGGCGCTTCACGGCCAGGAACACCTTGACCATCTTCAGCACGCCCGGGGCGAGGTCGTCACCGGCGGTGATCTTGCCGCGCTTGTCGGCGAAGCGACGCTCGAATTCCTTCTCGTGCGCCTGGATCTGCTTCTGCGCGCGCTCGATGGCTTCCGAAGCGTCCTCGTCCTTCATGCGCAGGGCGAACCAGTCAGCCTTCTTCAGGCCGTCCAGGAACGCGTCGCTGATGACGTCGCCCTTCTTCAGGCCAGCGCCACCGTTGACCACCTTGCCCACGATCTGCGAACGCAGACGCATGTAGATGGCGGCTTCCAGGATGCGGAACTGGTCGTCGAAGTCCTTCTTGACGCGCTTGATTTCAGACTCTTCGATCTGGCGAGCGCGCTTGTCCTTCTCGATGCCGTCGCGGGTGAAGACCTGCACGTCGATGACGGTGCCGTCCATGCCCGGCGGAACGCGCAGCGAGCTGTCCTTCACGTCCGAAGCCTTCTCGCCGAAGATCGCGCGCAGCAGCTTTTCTTCCGGGGTCAGCTGGCTTTCGCCCTTCGGGGTGACCTTGCCGACCATGATATCGCCGGCGCGGACTTCCGCACCGATGTACACCACGCCGCTCTCGTCCAGGCGGTTCAGCGCCTGCTCGGAGACGTTCGGGATGTCGGCGGAGATTTCCTCCGGCCCCAGCTTGGTGTCACGCGCGACGCAGGTCAGCTCTTCGATGTGGATCGTGGTGTAACGATCCTCTTCCACCACACGCTCGGAGAGCAGGATGGAGTCTTCGAAGTTGTAGCCGTTCCACGGCATGAACGCGATCAGCATGTTCTGGCCCAGGGCCAGTTCGCCGATGTCGGTGGACGGACCGTCGGCCAGCACGTCGCCGCGGGCGATGACGTCACCCACCTGGACCAGCGGACGCTGGTTGATGCAGGTGTTCTGGTTCGAACGGGTGTACTTGACCAGGTTGTAGATGTCCACGCCTGCGTCGGTGGCGCCAACGATCTCTTCCTCGTTGACCTTGACCACGATACGGGCGGCATCGATCTGCACGATCTCGCCACCACGACGGGCGTTCACGGTCACACCGGAGTCACGCGCCACGGCGCGCTCGATGCCGGTACCGACCAGCGGCTTCTGCGCACGCAGAGTCGGCACGGCCTGACGCTGCATGTTGGCGCCCATCAGTGCGCGGTTGGCGTCATCGTGCTCCAGGAACGGAACCAGCGCGGCCGCGATCGACACGGTCTGCATCGGCGAGACGTCCATGAAGTGGACTTCCGCCGGCGGCTTCAGCAGCGACTCGCCCTGGAAGCGGCACGGAACGAACTGCTCGGTCAGCACGCTGTCGGCATTGGTCAGCGCGTTGGCCTGCGCAATGACGTACTCGTTTTCTTCGATGGCCGACAGGAACTCGACTTCGTCATAGACCTTGCCGTCCACGACCTTGCGGTACGGGGTCTCGAGGAAACCGTACTGGTTGGTGCGGGCGTACACGGCCAGCGAGTTGATCAGGCCGATGTTCGGGCCTTCCGGGGTTTCGATGGTGCAGACGCGGCCGTAATGGGTCGGGTGCACGTCGCGCACTTCGAAGCCGGCGCGCTCACGGGTCAGGCCGCCCGGGCCCAGGGCCGAGACGCGACGCTTGTGGGTCACTTCCGACAGCGGGTTGTTCTGGTCCATGAACTGCGACAGCTGCGAGGAGCCGAAGAACTCCTTGATGGCAGCGGCAACCGGCTTGGCGTTGATCAGCTCCTGCGGGGTCAGGCCTTCCGACTCGGCCATCGACAGGCGCTCCTTGACCGCGCGCTCGACGCGGACCAGGCCCACGCGGAACACGTTCTCGGCCATTTCACCGACCGAACGCACGCGACGGTTGCCCAGGTGATCGATGTCATCGACCACGCCGCGACCGTTGCGGATCTCGGTCAGGACCTTGATCACGTCCAGGATGTCGGAGCTGTCGCCATGGGCGGCAACCAGGCGCTTGGACTCTTCGTCGTTGCGCTCACCGTAGTACTTGCGGTCGTACAGCACGGCTTCGCCGGTGGTTTCCTTGCGGCCCACGCGACGGTTGAACTTCATGCGGCCGACCGCGGACAGGTCGTAGCGCTCGAAGGTGAAGAACAGGTTGTGGAACAGGTTCTGCGCGGCATCCTTGGTCGGCGGCTCGCCCGGACGCATCATGCGGTAGATCTCGACCAGGGCTTCCAGCTGGGTCTTGGTCGGGTCGATGCGCAGGGTGTTGGACAGGTACGGGCCACGATCCAGATCGTTCACCCACAGGGTGCCCACGGCATCCACACCGGCCTTGCGGAAGGCCTGCAGCTGCTCGTCGGTGATCTCGTCATTGGCCTGGGCCAGCAGTTCGCCGGTCGAAGCATCGACCACGTCGTGCGACAGGATGCGGCCGACGATGTAGTCGTCCGGCACGGCCAGGGCGGCGATGCCCGAGGCTTCCAGCTGCTTGATGTGACGCGCGGTGATGCGCTTGCCGGCTTCCACGATGACCTTGTCGCCGTCGGCGAGGTCGAAGCCCAGGGTTTCGCCACGCAGGCGCTCCGGCACCAGCTCCAGCTGGACGCCTTCATCCGGGTTGATGTGGAAGGTGTTGATCTCGAAGAACTCGGCCAGCATCTCTTCGTTGCTGTAGCCGAGCGCGCGCAGCAGGATCGACACCGGCAGCTTGCGGCGACGGTCGATACGGGTGAACAGCGCATCCTTCGGGTCGAACTCGAAGTCCAGCCAGGAACCGCGGTAAGGAATGATGCGGGCGCTGTACAGCAGCTTGCCCGAGCTGTGGGTCTTGCCACGGTCGTGGTCGAAGAACACGCCCGGCGAACGGTGCAGCTGCGAGACGATGACGCGCTCGGTGCCGTTGACGATGAAGGTGCCGTTCTCGGTCATCAGCGGGATTTCGCCCAGATAGACCTCCTGCTCCTTCACGTACTTGATGGCCTTGGTCGACGACTCACGGTCGTAGATCACCAGGCGCACGGTCACGCGCAGCGGGGCGCCGTAGCTCATGCCACGCTGGCGGCACTCACGCTCGTCGAAGACCGGTTCGCCCAGCTTGTAGCCGACGTATTCCAGGGCAGCATTGCCGCTGTAGCTGGCGATCGGGAAGACCGACTTCAGCGCAGCGTGCAGGCCGTGGTCCGTGCGCTTGGCCGGATCGACGTTTTCCTGCAGGAATTCACGATAGGAATCCACCTGGATGGCGAGCAGGAACGGCACTTCGAGAATCGAGCGCTGCTTGCCGAAATCCTTGCGGATACGCTTTTTTTCGGTGAACGAATAGGACGTCATGAGGTCTTCCACCTTGTTGTGCGGATCGTGCGCCCACGATCCGAAGGGAACTTGAAATTGTCAGTTGGAAGTCGCTGGTATTGCCGGCACCAGCACGCCTTCTCCCGCTACTTCCAACTGCCAACTCGTCTGCATCCACTCCCCCGCTGCCGCGCTCTGCGCTGGCCTGCCGGGGTCTGACCGCAGCCCGTGTTGGGCTTTTTCTGCTTTTGAAACAGTCGACCAACAGTCGACCCTACCGGTACTGCAACAACGACCAAAGGCCGGGGGCTTACGCCCCCAGCCTTGGCTGCATCGCCGTGAATCGGTGACGATGCAAGGTAACTGCTTACTTGACTTCGACAGTCGCGCCAGCAGCTTCCAGGTCCTTCTTCATCTTCTCGGCGTCGTCCTTCGAAGCGCCTTCCTTCAGGACGCCACCGGCTTCGGCCAGGTCCTTCGCTTCCTTCAGGCCCAGGCCGGTGATGGCGCGGACGGCCTTGATGACTTCGACCTTCTTGTCGCCGGCCGACTTCAGGGTGACGGTGAACTCGGTCTGCTCTTCAACAGCAGCGGCCGGGCCAGCGGCAGCAGCCACGGCAACCGGAGCAGCGGCGGAGACGCCGAACTTCTCTTCGATGGCCTTGACCAGCTCCATCACTTCCATCAGGGACTTCTCGGCGATGGCGTCGACGATCTGTTCGTTGGTAAGGGACATGATTAATACCTTTGGATGATTTTCTGGGTTGAGGTTCCGTCAGGAACCACGGTAAGTCGAAACTCAGGCGGTCTCGGCGGCCGGCTCGGCAGCGTCGGCGGCGACGTCGCCACCACCCTGCTTCTCGCCAACGGCCTTGATGGCGCGGGCAAACATCGTGACCGGCTCGGTCAGGACGCGGGCCAGCATGGCCAGGGCCTGGTCGCGGGTCGGCAGCGAGGCCAGCACTTCGACGTGGCTTGCCGGGAACACTTCGCCACCGATGGCGACGACCTTAGCCTTCAGCTTGTCGTTGCCCTTGGCGGCTTCCTTGATCAGGCGACCGGCAGCGCCGGGCTCCTCGAGCGAGAACGCGTACAGCAGCGGACCAACCATCTGGTCCTGGGCGACTGCGAACTCGGTGCCTTCAACGGCGCGCGAAGCCAGGGTGTTCTTGACAACCTTCAAGAAAACACCGGTTTCACGAGCCTGCTTGCGCATCGCGGTCATCTGGGCGACCGTGGTGCCAGCGTATTCGGCTGCGATCAAGGAGTGGGCCTTGGCGGCGACGTCTGCCAGCTCGGCGACTACTTCTTGCTTCTGGGACAGATTGAGAGCCATTGCACTCCTCCTATTGAACTCCGCTTACGGCTCCTGCCGTGTGCGGTCCTGTGCGGCATCCGTCCTGGACGCCGGGAACATCGGGATGATGTTCCGGGGGTGGGCCGTTCTAGACCTGGAGTGGGCCAACCTGGGAAACCCAGACGTGCGTGAACCAGAAAAACTCCAGAAGGGCACCATCTACGCAGGGTGATTCCGGGGAATCGATTAAGCGCTCATGACTGCTCCGGCGGCGACTCCTTGCCAGATCGAGCTTCCGTGCCCGTCGCCGGTATTGCCACGACCGCGCCTGCGGTCTTTGACGGCTACCGCGGGCGATGTACGGCCAGCGATGCCTTCAAATGTCACGGTCACGGCACCGAAGGTACCGTGACCGCTTGAAACAATTACTTCAGGGTCAGCGACGACTGGTCGACGGTGACGCCCGGGCCCATCGTCGAGCTGACCGAAACCTTCTGCAGGTAGGTGCCCTTCGAGGTGGCCGGCTTGGCCTTGATCAGGTCCAGCAGCAGCGCGGTCAGGTTCGACTTCAGCGCGTCTTCGGCGAAGTCGGCCTTGCCGATGGTGCAGTGGATGATGCCAGCCTTGTCGGTGCGGTAACGGACCTGACCCGACTTGGCGTTCTTCACGGCTTCACCCGGGTTCGGGGAAACGGTGCCGACCTTCGGGTTCGGCATCAGGCCGCGCGGGCCCAGCACGGTGCCCAGCTTACCGACGACACGCATGGCGTCCGGGGTCGCGATGACGACGTCGTAGTTCAGATCGCCGGCCTGCATCTTCTCGGCCAGATCATCCATACCGACGGCTTCGGCGCCAGCGGCCAGGGCTTCGTCAGCCTTGGCACCGGCCGGAGCGAACACGGCGACGCGGACCGACTTGCCGGTACCGGCCGGCAGCACGGTGGAGCCACGGACCTGCTGGTCGGACTTCTTCGCATCGACGCCCAGGCGCACAGCGACGTCGATCGACTCGACGAACTTGGCCTTGGTGGCGCTCTTCAGGATGTTGATCGCGTCCTCGAAGGCGTATGCCTTGCCCGGAACGACGGCGGCCTTGATGGCCTTCTCACGCTTGGTCTGTGCCATCTTATTAACCCTCCACCACGAGGCCCATGGAACGGGCAGAGCCAGCGATGGTACGCACGGCGGCGTCCAGATCGGCGGCAGTCAGATCCGGTTCCTTCGCCTTGGCGATCTCTTCCAGCTGCTTACGGGTGACCTTGCCGACCTTCTCGGTGTTCGGGCGCTTGGAGCCCGACGAGATGCCAGCGGCCTTCTTCAGCAGGGTGGTGGCCGGGGTGCTCTTGGTGATGAAGGTGAACGTACGGTCCGAGTAGGCCGTGATGATCACCGGAACCGGCAGACCCGGCTCGAGCTTCTGCGTGGCAGCGTTGAACGCCTTGCAGAATTCCATGATGTTCAGACCGCGCTGACCCAGCGCAGGACCGACCGGCGGCGAGGGGTTGGCCTGACCGGCCTTCACCTGCAGCTTGATGTAACCGACAACTTTCTTTGCCATGTGAGTACTCTCCGGGTGCTAGCGCCTTTCGACAACAGGCTCCCCATCGGACCGGGAATCACGCGTCCCGGCATCGCGTTTTGAAATCATGCTGAAGGCCACCTTGCGGCGGCCTCGTCCTGCTGGCTTCCCAGCGGGGAGCCGCGCACTATATCAGGTTTTTTCTTCACATGCCTGAAGCGGCACATAAACGGACGAAACCGGGCAGAGCCCGGTTCCCCTTGTAGAGTCGAGCCATGCTCGACTGCACCGCCATCCGGAGCCTGGAGTCGAGCAAGCTCGACTCTACCGACAGGTCAGACGGCCTTTTCGACCTGGCCGAACTCGAGTTCGACCGGAGTGGCACGACCGAAGATCAGCACCGAGACGCGCAGACGGCTCTTCTCGTAGTTGACTTCTTCGACGACGCCATTGAAATCGTTGAACGGGCCGTCGGTAACGCGGACCATCTGGCCCGGCTCGAACAGCACCTTCGGACGCGGCTTCTCGACACCTTCCTGAACGCGATTCAGGATGGCTTCGGCCTCGGAATCGGCGATCGGCAGCGGACGGTCGGCGGTGCCGCCGATGAAGCCCATCACGCGCGGGGTTTCCTTGACCAGGTGCCAGCTTTCGTTGTCGATGCGCGGAATACCGGCTTCTTCGTGGGTCTCGATCTGGACCAGCACGTAACCCGGGAAGAACTTGCGCTCGGAGCGGCGCTTCTGGCCAGCGCGCATCTCGACCACTTCTTCGGTCGGGACCAGGACATCGCCGAAGCGCTCTTCCATGCCGTCACGGACGATGCGATCGCGCAGAGCCTGCGCCACCGACTTCTCGAAGCCCGAATAGGCGTGAACGACGTACCAACGCTTCATGCAATTCTCCTTAGCGGCTCAGGAACAACTGAACCAGCCACTGAATGACGTAATCGAACCCACCCAGCAACAGACTGAGAATGGTCACCACCACCATCACGACCCAGGTCATGCGGATGGCTTCCTGGCGCGTCGGCCAGACCACCTTGCGCAGTTCGAAGCGCGACTCGGAGAGGAATTCGCGGGTGTCGCGCCCCTTGCCGGTCAGCATGAACACGCCGATACCGCCAACCAGACCGACCACAACCGCCAACGCACGCAGCTGACCCGCCCACGCACCCAGCTGGGTGGCGCGACCGGAGTCGGCGGAGAACCAGAACCAGACGAACAGACCGGCCAGCACCAGCAGCGATGCGGCGACGTACTTGACGATATCCCCGCCGTTGGCGGAGTTGTCCTTGGAGTGTTCGATCTTGCTATTCATCCGGCTGTGTCTGCTTTAGCGGCCCAGGCCGCTGGATAAGGTGGGCAGATGGCACGCCAGGAGGGACTCGAACCCCCAACCTGCGGTTTTGGAGACCGCTGCTCTGCCAATTGAGCTACTGGCGTACGTGTTGAAACTTGCCTTCCCTTAGACGGCGAAGGCGGACCGAGGTTCCCGGCCCGCCATTCGCGTAACCGGCGGCGCTATGCAACCACCGGTACTGCAGGTTTACTCGATGATCTTCGAGACCACGCCGGCGCCGACGGTACGGCCGCCTTCGCGGATGGCGAAGCGCAGGCCTTCGTCCATTGCCACCGGGTTGATCAGGGTGACGACCATCTTGACGTTGTCACCCGGCATCACCATTTCGACGCCTTCCGGCAGAGCAGCTGCACCGGTGATGTCGGTGGTGCGGAAGTAGAACTGCGGACGGTAGCCGTTGAAGAATGGGGTGTGACGGCCGCCCTCGTCCTTCGACAGGACGTAGACTTCGCCTTCGAACTTGGTGTGCGGCTTGATCGAACCCGGCTTGGCCAGAACCTGGCCACGCTCGACGTCGTCACGCTTGGTGCCGCGCAGCAGCAGGCCAGCGTTGTCGCCTGCCTGACCCTGGTCCAGCAGCTTGCGGAACATTTCAACGCCGGTCACGGTGGTCTTCTGCACCGGACGGATGCCGACGATTTCGATTTCGTCGCCAACCTTGATCACGCCGCGCTCGATACGACCGGTCACCACGGTGCCGCGGCCCGAGATCGAGAACACGTCTTCCACCGGCATCAGGAACGGCTTGTCGATCGCACGCTCCGGCTCCGGAATCCAGCTGTCCAGGGCATCGACCAGCTTCAGGATGGCCGGCACGCCGATGTCGCTCTGGTCGCCTTCCAGCGCCAGACGGGCCGAACCGGCGATGATCGGAGTGTCGTCGCCCGGGAAGTCGTACTTGCTCAGCAGCTCGCGCACTTCCATCTCGACCAGCTCGAGCAGCTCGGCGTCGTCAACCATGTCGGCCTTGTTCAGGAACACGACGATGTACGGCACGCCGACCTGACGCGACAGCAGGATGTGCTCGCGGGTCTGCGGCATCGGGCCGTCAGCGGCCGAGCACACCAGGATCGCGCCGTCCATCTGGGCGGCACCGGTGATCATGTTCTTGACGTAGTCAGCGTGGCCCGGGCAATCGACGTGGGCGTAGTGACGGACCGGGGATTCGTATTCGACGTGCGCGGTCGAGATCGTGATACCACGCGCCTTTTCTTCCGGCGCGGCGTCGATCGAGGAGTAGTCCTTGAACTCGCCACCGAAGCGCTCGGCACCGATCTTGGTCAGTGCGGCGGTCAGCGTGGTCTTGCCGTGGTCGACGTGACCGATGGTGCCGACATTGACGTGCGGCTTGGTGCGCTCGAACTTACCCTTGGCCATGGCTGCTTATCTCGAATTCGTCTGAGAGGTGATGCTTAAGATGGTGCTCACGAAAGGAATCGAACCTTCGACCTCTTCCTTACCAAGGAAGTGCTCTACCGACTGAGCTACGTGAGCCGAGTTTTGCATTATGACATGAACTCGATAATATTCAAAGTTCATTCAATGGAGCGGGAGACGGGAATCGAACCCGCACCATCAGCTTGGAAGGCTGAGGTTCTACCATTGAACTACTCCCGCGCCGGGAATGTCACAACGTGAAACTGGTGGAGGGAGGTGGATTCGAACCACCGAAGGCGTAAGCCAGCAGATTTACAGTCTGCCCCCGTTGGCCGCTTGGGTATCCCTCCTTACCACCCCATTCCGTTGCCGCCGAAGCGTTGCGGTGTGTGGTGGTGAGCCGCTTATTCTGCTGATGGGACGGGGGGCTGTCAACGCTTTTTTCCACTTTTTTCACACGCTGTCGCAAACCCATTGATACGCAAGGTTATTGCCCCGGCACCGCAAGGGTCTCGTTGGCGAAAATTGCGACATGAGGGACGCCGTCGCCGCCGATCCAGCCCCGATACATGCCCTGGGTGTTGAATGGCGTGGCGATTTTTCCGTCTGCAGCGAGCACGATCGCACCGCCGTCACCCCCCATCTGCGGAATCGTCTCGTTGATCACGCCCTTGCCGGCCTGTTCCGGCGTCTGCCCCTGGTAGCGCATGCGTGCGCAGATCTCGTGCGCGGCCGCGGTGCGGATGTAGTACTCGCCCCAGCCGGTGCCGGACACCGCACAGCGCGCATCGGCCCAGGTGCCTGCACCGATGATCGGCGAGTCACCCACCCGGCCATAGCGCTTGTTGGTCATGCCACCAGTGGAGGTACCGGCGGCCAGGTGCCCCTGCGCATCCAATGCGACCGCACCGACGGTCCCGAAGTGCTTTGCAGTCTCCAGGTCGGCATGCGCCTGGCCACTGGCCTCTTCTTTGAGTGCACGCTGCAGCTGCTGCCAACGCTTCTCCGTACGGAAGTAGGAGGGATCGACCAGAGACATCCCCTGCTCGACCGCGAAGGCTTCGGCGCCCTGCCCCACCATCATCACGTGCCTGGATTTCTGCATCACGGTCTGCGCCAGCAGGATCGGGTTGCGCACCCGCTGCACGCCGGCCACCGCGCCCGCCGCCTGGCTCGCGCCATCCATGACAGCCGCATCCAGCTCGTTATGGCCGTCGTGGGTGAACACCGCACCCTTGCCGGCGTTGAAGGTGGGATCGTCCTCCAGGACGGTGATCGCAGCGGTGACAGCAGCCAACGCGGGGCGACCCGCCGCCAGCTCCGCATGCCCCTTCAACAGGGCCGCCCGCAGCGCGTCACGTGCGGCCTTTTCCTCGGCCGGCGACAGGTCCTTGCGCTCGACGCCGGCGCCGCCGTGGATGACCAGCAGCGGTGAAGCCGCCGGTGCGGCCTGGGCAAGCATGGGCAGGGACAACAGTGCGGACAGCGCCAGGCGCAGTTTCATCGGGTACGTCTCCAGCAGAACGAGGGAATGGATTGCGGGGTAGTGCCGGCCGCTGGCCGGCAAGGGGCGCATCAGGGAAGGCGAGTTGCCGGCCAGCGGCTGGCACTACCGAAGCGTGAACTCAATCTCGCCGTCGCTGACGTCGGCCATCGCCTGGTAATCGGCCTCGGCCTGGAAATCGTCCAGGCGCATGCGGCTGCCGCTGGCGACCACCGTCACCGGCACTGCATGGAAGCGCAACGGCTCACCTTCGACCATGCGGTCCGCATCACGCCCTGGGCTGACCACCCAGACCTTGCCTTCGCCGTCGGCGCTGTAGACCTGTGCCTGGCCATCGGGCTCCACGCACAGGGCGGTGTCCTCGTCGACGCCGATGCCGACGATGTCGGGGTCGCCACTGTCCTGCGCGGCGCGCGCCACGAACACGATCAGGCGGCCGAGCCGATCGCGCTTGTCGAAGTGGGTGTCGGTGACCACGCGCTGCAGGTAGGGCATCTGCAGGAAGCCACTGTCCATGGTCACCGCACTGCCCATCGGGTCGGCCAGCGCACCGGCAGAGGTGATGCTGCCGCCGTCCATCGCGCCGTAGGCATAGCCACCGAGGATGGCCAGCCCGGCGCTGGTACCGGCAATCGGCTTGCCGGCGCGCACATGGGCATTGAGCGCGCGGTTGAGCGCGGTGCCCTTCCAGAAGCGGATGTAGCGCGACTGGTCACCACCGGCAATGAAGATGGCATCGGCCGCAGCCACCACGCGCAACACGGCCGGATCGTCGGCGCCGCGGCGGCTGTCGAAGACCAGCGTCTGCACCGCGGTGGTCCCGCCAATCTCGCGATACAGGCGGTCCTGCAGCTCGTCACTGCCAGATGCGCGCAGGATCAGCACGCGGCCGTTGCCGGCCTGCTTCAGCCACCAGTGAAAGGCCTCCGGCACCCATTCGCCACCGCCCATCAGCATCATGGCCGGCGCGCGCGGGCCGGGCCGGGGTGCGTCGAGATCCCCGGCTTCGTAGTAGGCGAAGCCCGGGCCCTGCAGGTCCTGCGCAAGGGCGGCCAACGGCACGGCCAACACCAGCAGCGCCAGCCAGGCGAAGGGGGCACGCAGGGTGCAATGGAGGCGTCGCATCTTGATCTCCCTGAACAAAATCGACTTGCAAGCGTTTTCACTCTTTGCCAGATAGGGACCCAGTAGTCAAGGGCATAAAAAAGGCGTTAAATGCGCGCGCCCATTCCGGAAATCTGAATGGGGGACAGGGCCCCTCCTCTGCGGGCCGGCTTCATTTCCGAGAATTCCTCATGCGTAGAAAGGCGATGGCGTGGTCGATCCAGCTGGCGTTGATGGGCGTGGCTGCTTCCGCGGCGGCCCAGGCACCGGCTTCCTCTTCGGTTCAACAACTGGATGCGGTGCAGGTCACCGGTTCGCGCATTCCGCGCGCCCAGGTGGAAGGCCCCGCCCCGATCACGGTGATCAGCGCCGAGCAGATCCGCTCCAGCGGCTTCACCAGCGTGCCCGACGTGCTGCGCTCGATGACCCAGAACGGCGGTGAGACGCAGAGCCAGCAGTCGTCCAGCGGCGCCGACTTCTCGCCGGGCGCCCAGCAGGTGGACCTGCGCGGGCTGGGCCCGAACCACACGCTGGTGCTGGTCAATGGCCGCCGCATCGCCGACTTCCCGATGCCGTTCAAGGGCCGCAGCAACTTCACCGATGTCTCCAACATTCCGCTGGGCATGATCGAGCGCATCGAAGTGCTGACCGGCAGTGCCTCGGCCATCTACGGTTCGGACGCGATCGCCGGCGTGGTCAACTTCATCCTGAAGAAGAAGGCCGACGGCACCACCGTCGACATGCGCATGGGCACCACCAGCGAAGGCGGTGGCGAGTCGTTCGACATGAGCCTGGCCAGTGGCTTCAGCCGTGGCAACTTCAACGCCGTGTACAGCGTTGAACTGCAGTCGCAGACCCCGCTGTGGGCGTACGAGCGCGATATCCAGGATTCGACCCAGGACGGCCCCACCGAGGGCTCACGCATCGCACGCCGCGCTTACCTGCGCACGGACTACAACGACGACTACCTGGATCCGGGCGCGGCCACCTGCGAAGCGCTGGCCGGGCAGAACCAGGGCAGCACCTACCGCGCCTACCGCCCGCGCTACGGTTACTACTGCGGCAGCGACAGCTCGATCGGCTACGGCACCATCCTCAGCAAGCGCCGCGGCGCCAATGGCTACGCCTCGCTGAGCTACGACTTCGACAACGGCCAGCAGTGGTTCGCCGATGTGCAGCTGGGCTACCACACGATGTCGCTGATGCGCGACGTCACCAAGTGGGGCCGCATGGACGCCAACGGCGATGAGTCGGGCTATTTCAACAACCAGGCCACCGGCGAGATCGAGTTCTGGCAGCGCCAGTTCTCGCCCGAGGAGATGGGTGGCCTGCGCAATGCAATGGTGCGCAGCACGCAGAAGACCTTCAGCGTGACCACCGGCTTCAAGGGCAACCTGGCCGGCAACTGGGACTACGAAGCGGCCCTGAGCCATTCGCAGTACCAGTCGCGGATCAGCTGGGCACAGATCATCGCCGCCAAAGCCAATGACCTGTTCCTGGGCCCGCAGCTGGGCGTGGACGACGACGGCTTCCCGATCTACAACGCCGACCCGTCGCGCCTGTACCGGCCGCTGACTCGCGCCGAGTACGATTCGATCGCGGCGCGCACCACCTACACCCCGAAGTCGCGCACCGAGACGGCTGCGTTCACGCTGACCAATTCCGCGCTGTTCGGCCTGCCGGGCGGTGATGCCGGCTTCGCCGCGACCGTGGAAGTGGGCCAGCAGGCGTACTCGCTGAACCCCGATCCGCTCGCGACCCAGTACTACTACTACAGCTGGAAGGATTCGGACGGCAACGGTTCGCGCAACCGCTGGGCCACAGCGGCCGAACTGCGCATGCCCCTGCACGAGACGGTCAACCTGAGCGTGGCAGGCCGCTACGACCAGTACCGCTATTCCGGCCACACCATCGGCAAGGCGACCTGGAGCGGTGGCCTGGAATGGCGCCCGATCGACACCCTGCTGGTGCGTGGTTCGTACGGCACCGCGTTCCGTGCGCCGGACCTCCACTACGTGTTCGCCGGCCCGGGCAACGACGAGACCAGCGCAGTGGACCTGTACAGCTGCCGCGCCGACGATGCCGCCGACTGTTCCGACTACGAGCACAACCTGATCCGCAGCCGCACCGGCAACCGCCAGCTCGACCCGGAAACCAGCACCTCGTGGAGTGCCGGCTTCGTCTGGTCGCCGGCGATCGGCCTGGACCTGTCGGTGGACTGGTTCGACATCGACATGCGCAAGCAGGTGCAGGACATGGACGTGCGCACGATCCTGGCCAGCGAAGCGAACTGCCGCCTCGGCAGTGCCGACATCAACTCGCCGACCTGCGTGGACGCGCTCGACCGCATCACCCGCACCAGTGATGGCCGCCTGTACGGCGTGCGTGTCGCCCCGATCAACGTCGCCCGCGAATCCACCTCCGGCATCGACATTGGCCTGCGCTACCGCCTGCAGACCGGCATCGGCGACTTCATCCTCAACGGCACCCACACCTGGGTGAAGAAGCACGATTTCCAGCGCTACCCCGGTGATCCGATCCAGGACCAGTTCGCGGTCAACAGCAACTTCGACATCCCGCGTACCAAGACCAGCCTGAGCGTGACCTGGGAGAAGGACGCGTGGTCGGCCACGGTCTATGGTTCGCGCCTGGGCAAGCTGCCGACCTCGGACAGCTACGACCAGGTATTCAAGTGGGACAGCGGTGACAGCCCGTACATCAAGGCAACCTACCGCTACAACGCGTCGCTGCAGTACCGCTTCGACGACCACTCGCGCCTGTCGCTGTCGGTGGTCAACGTGTTCAACAAGATGCCGCCGAAGGACGCCACGTACACCGCGTATCCGTACTACGACGTGTCCTGGTTCGACAGCGTCGGCCGCACCATCAACCTGCAGTACACCCACAAGTTCGGTGGCAGCGCGCTGTAAGGCACGCCGCATTGCAGAACGTGGACGACAGGGCCCGCCATTGGCGGGCCTTGTTGTTTGGGAACCTGGCTCTGGTAGATGCCCACCTTGGTGGGCACTGATCTGCCACGCGCCCACCAAGGTGGGCGACTACCAGAGCGGGCCACGCGGGTTTTCCACACCGCGCGTGGAAAGCGATGGGAACTTGGTGTGGACAAGTGGCCGCGAGGCTTGCAGTGCGGGCGTTTCCGGACGTGGTGATTTTTTGTCCATGCCCTTCGATTGTTTTCCACACCGGACGTGGAAAGCGATGGGAACTTGGTGTGGACAAGTGGGCGCGAGCATTGCAGCGCAGGCGTTTCGAAGCGTGGTGAAATTCTGTCCACGGTCCGACTGCACTGATCGGGGTCGGAGCCCTTTCCCGTGGAAAGGGATCCGCCCCCACGGTTTTCCACATCCGGCGTGGAAAGCGATGGGAGTTTGCTGTGGACAAGTGCCGGCAAACGTCGCACCGCAAGCGTTTCGCAGCCTGGTGCTTTTTTGTCCATCACCGGAAACGCGAACGCCCCGCACAAGGCGGGGCGTCCGGGGCCGATCCGTTGCTGCTGGATCAGACGTTGAAGCGGAAGTGCAGCACGTCGCCTTCCTGCACGCGGTACTCCTTGCCTTCCAGGCGCAGGCGACCGGCTTCCTTGGCACCGGCTTCGCCCTTGTACTTGATGAAGTCGTCATACGCGATGGTTTCAGCGCGGATGAAGCCCTTCTCGAAGTCGGTGTGGATGACCGCGGCGGCCTGCGGGGCGGTGGCGCCCTTGCGCACGGTCCACGCACGGACTTCCTTCACGCCAGCGGTGAAGTAGGTCTGCAGGCCGAGCAGGCTGTAGGCCGCGTTGATCACGCGGTTCAGGCCCGGCTCGCTCAGGCCCAGATCGGCCAGGAAGGTATCTCGGTCTTCGTCATCGAGCTGGGACAGCTCTTCTTCGATCGCGGCCGACACCGGCACCACCTGCGCGCCTTCGGCGGCGGCATGCGCGCGCACGGCTTCCAGGTGCGGGTTGTTCTCGAAACCGTCTTCCAGCACGTTGGCGATGTACATCACCGGCTTCAGGGTCAGCAGGAACAGATCGCGCACCAGCGCCTTCTCTTCCTCGTCCAGGCCCACCGAACGGCCGGACTTGCCGTCGGACAGCGCCGCCTGCAGCTTGGCCAGCACCGGCTTGCGCGCCGCGGCGTCCTTGTCACCACCCTTGGCCGCACGCTCGGCACGGTTCAGCGCCTTCTCGACGCTGTCCAGGTCGGCCAGCGCCAGCTCGGTATCGATGGTTTCGATGTCCGAGATCGGGTCGACCTTGTTGTTGACGTGGATGACGTCGGCGTTCTCGAAGCAGCGCACCACGTGGGTGATCGCATCGACTTCGCGGATGTGCGCCAGGAACTTGTTGCCCAGGCCTTCACCGCTGGCGGCACCGGCCACCAGGCCGGCGATGTCGACGAATTCGACTGCGGTCGGGATGACCTTCTGCGGGTTGATGATCGCTGCCAGCTCGTTCAGGCGCGGATCCGGCACCGGCACGATGCCGACGTTCGGTTCGATGGTGCAGAACGGGAAGTTCGCCGCGGCGATACCCGCCTTGGTCAGCGCATTGAACAGGGTCGACTTGCCGACGTTGGGCAGGCCGACGATGCCGCATTTGATACCCATGGGTGACAGCTCTCTGGGGTGAAAGTGATTGGTGAAACAGCGCGCGCGCTGCTTGGCCAATCCATCTCGGCGTTCAACATCTGCCAACCAAGGTTGGCAACTACCGGGCCGGTTGATGCCCGTTGCCGACCAGCGGTCGGCACCTACCGCTTATTTCGGGGTGTGCAGCCGCTTCATCGCTTCGCTGAAATCGCCCTGCACCGCCAGCGGCAGCACGTCGATCGCATCATCGATGGCGCGCGCGATCAGCACGTCGTCGTCCTTCGACGGGCGACCAAGCACCCAACCCACCACGCGGTCCTTGTGGCCGGGGTGGCCGATGCCCACGCGCAGGCGATGGAACTTTCCGTGGCCGAGCAGGCGGATGGTGTCGCGCAGGCCGTTCTGGCCACCGTGGCCACCGTCGAACTTCAGCCGCGCCACGCCGGGCGCCAGGTCCAGTTCGTCGTGGGCCAGCAGGGTTTCTTCCGGCTCGATCTTCCAGAACCGCTGTGCGGCGGTGACCGACTTGCCGCTGAGGTTCATGAAGGTGGCGGGCTTGAGCAGCCACACCGTCTGCCCGGCGATCTCGACCTTGGCGGTCTCACCGAACAGCTTGCTGTCCACATTCCATCGTGCACCGGCTTTTTCCGCCAGGGCCTCAACGAAATGAAACCCGGCATTGTGCCGGGTCCGGGCGTGTTCCGATCCGGGGTTGCCCAGACCGACGATCAGTCGCAGTCCTGCCATGGTTCCTTCCAATACGGTGCCTGCCCGGAGGCAGGCACCGTAGCGGTATTACTCGGCGGCAGCCGCTTCTTCGTCAGCCGCGTCGGCCTTGCCGGCCTTGGCGGTGACGATGGCGTCGTCGTGGTCCTTGCCCAGCGCCAGGGCCGGGATTTCCACGCCCTTCGGCAGCTTGATGTTGGACAGGTACACCACGTCACCGGCCTTCAGCTCGCCCAGGTCGACTTCGATCGACTCCGGCAGGTCCTTCGGCAGGCAGGTGATGGTCACTTCCTTCAGTTCGTGGGTGACCACGACGTCGGCAGCCTTGCCGGCCGGCGAGGTGTCTTCGTTGATGAAGTGCAGCGGGACCGAAGCGGTCAGGGCTTCGTTCTCGTTCACGCGCTGGAAGTCCAGGTGCATGATCAGCTGCTTGTACGGATGGCGCTGCATGTCACGCAGCAGGACCTTCTGCACCTGGCCGTCCAGGTTCAGGTCCAGGATCGAGGCATAGAACCACTCGTTCTGCTGGGCCAGCCAGATTTCGTTGTGGTCCAGGCTGATGGCGACCGGCTCGGCGTTGCCGCCGTACACGATGGCCGGGATCACACCAGCGTGACGCAGGCGGCGGCTCGCACCCTTACGCTGCAGTTCACGCTTGGTGACCTTGATTTCATGGGTCTTCGACATTTTCGACTACTCAGGTTGTTGCCGCGCCTTGCGGCGTGGCGGTTGAAGATGCTTCCGCGACCAGAAGCACCCGGGGTATGTCCCCGCCGTTGCCGGCAGGGACGAAAAACTCAGTCGACGTACAGCGAGCTGACCGACTCGCCGAAGGCGATGCGGCGCATCGTTTCGGCCAGCATTTCCGCCACGCTCAGCTGGCGGATCTTGCTGCACACCCGCGCTGCGTCCTTCAGCGGGATGGTGTCGGTCACCACCAGCTCGTCGAGCTGGGAATTGGTGATGTTGTCCACCGCCGGGCCCGACAGCACCGCATGGGTGCAGTAGGCGGCGACCTTGAGCGCACCGCGCGCCTTCAGGGCAGCGGCAGCGGCGCACAGGGTGCCGGCGGTATCGACGATGTCATCGACCATCACGCAGGTCTTGCCTTCGACGTCACCGATGATGTTCATCACGGTGGAGACGTTGGCGCGCGGGCGGCGCTTGTCGATGATCGCCAGATCGGCGTCATCCAGGCGCTTGGCGACCGCACGGGCGCGGACCACGCCGCCCACGTCCGGCGACACAACGATCAGGTTCTCGGTGCCGTAGGCGCGCCAGATGTCGGCCAGCAGCAGCGGGGACGCATACACGTTGTCCACCGGAATATCGAAGAAGCCCTGGATCTGGTCGGCGTGCAGGTCGACGGTCAGCACGCGATCAGCGCCAGCGGTGCTGAACATCTTCGCCGCCAGCTTGGCGGTGATCGGCACGCGCGAGGAACGCATGCGGCGATCCTGGCGCGAGTAGCCGAAGTACGGCACCACGGCGGTCACGCTGGCCACCGATGCGCGCTTGAGCGCGTCGATCAGCACCAGCAGTTCCATCAGGTTTTCCGCGCTCGGCGCGCAGGTCGGCTGGATCACGAACACGTCCTGCTTGCGGACGTTCTCTTCGATTTCCACCTGCACTTCACCATCGGAGAAGTGCGAGACCAGCGCCTTGCCCGGGCGAACCCCCAGTTCCTTGCAGATGTTCTGCGCCAGACGTTTGTTGGCGTTGCCGGAAAAGACCAGCAGGTTCGGGGACTCTTGCATCATGATTGTCTCGGGCGGGGACGAGTGGCGGGGATCCGGAGTCGGCAAGGACCCGATGGACCCTTGCTGCTGACAACACCGCGGTTGTTTCCACGTCCCGCGCAGGTGATGCGCTGGAAGGCGCGGACACAGCCGCTATTGGCAGGGGCGGTAGGATTCGAACCTACGAATGCCAGGATCAAAACCTGGTGCCTTGGGCCTCTTGGCGACGCCCCTGCATTGATAAATCAGTGTTGCTCGAGTGCATCCAGCAGTGGCGAACGCGCAACGCCCGCTGCCACCCTTGCCCGCAACTCCTTCGGCAACTTCGACCGTCCCTGCTCTGCGGCAGACTGCGATGCGAACTCGACGAAACAACCACTTCCCGAACCGGTCAGCCGCGCCGTGCCGATGTCGCTCAACGCTGCGAACGCTGCCTCGACGGCAGGCTCACGGCGGCGCAGCACCGGTTCGAACGCGTTCCCGACCAGGGTTCCGGAAGCGAAGTCCTCTATTTTCGCCACTGGGCTGTCGCGCGTCAAATCCGGGTCTGCGAACAGGGCCGGGGTGGGAACATGAACGCCCGGTTCAACCACCACATACCAGGCCGGTTCCAGCACGATCGGCTGCAGGCGCTCGCCCACCCCTTCGGCCCAGGCATTGCGCCCGCGCACGAACACCGGCACGTCCGCACCCAGGCGCAGGCCCAGCGCGGCAAGCGCGTCCTCGTCCAGACCGGCCCGCCACAGGCGGTTCAGCACCACCAGCACGGTGGCGGCATCGGACGAACCGCCGCCGAAGCCGCCACCGGCAGATACATGCTTTTCAACGACGATGTTCGCACCTTGCGCGACATTTGCCACTTCTTTGAGCAATCGCGCGGCACGCACCGCCAGATCATCGGCCTCGGCCACGCCAGCCAGCCCCTCGCCCTCACGTCGCACCTGGCCGTCTTCACGCAGGCGCAGGCCGATGCGGTCGCCCCAGTCCAGCAGCCGGAACACGGTCTGCAGCTCGTGGTAACCGTCGGCGCGGCGGCCGGTGATGTGCAGGAACAGGTTCAGCTTGGCCGGGGCCGGCCACCAGGACCAGCCCGCGTCGTCGACTGCCCCGCTCATGGCGCGCCCTGCCCCCACTGGTCCACCAGCAGGCGTACCTTGGCGTCGCCATTGCTGGCTTCGATCCGGCGCGGCAACGCCGGGTGCCCGGCCTCGGCCGGGTACCAGTCCAGGTACTGCACCTGCCAGCCCATCTGCTGCATGCGACGCGGCCGGCCTTCACCGTCGCGCTCGACCTTCTCCGGGCCAGCGGCGTCGCCGGCCACCAGGCCACGGATCCACTCCGGCAGCTGGTTGACCGGAATGTCCCAGCCGGTCGCCTCCAGCAGCAGCTGCTGGGCGTCCTCGCCATCGCGCGGACCGCCGGCCAGCCCTTCCAGGCGGCCAGCTTCGGAATGGGTATCGCCGGTCAGCTTCCAGCTCTGCCGGGTCACCGGCGCGCTCAGCTCGACCACATAACGGCGCCCTTCCTGCTTCCAGTCGATGCGACCGCTGCCACCGTCCTTGCCCTTGCTGACCGCGACCCGGCCCTGGAAGGCCCAGTCCGGCTGTGCCTGCAGCGCGGCCACGCGTGCGGCCTCGGCCTGCGCCGCTTCGGCCGAAACGATCTCGACCACCGCCGGCGCCGGGGTCTTCTGCGTGCCCACGCTGGTGCAGGCGCTGACCGCCAGGGTCGCGGCCGCCAACAGCAGCGGCCGGATCAGGGAAACACTCATGGATTGAATTTCTCGCGGGCGCGCAGCAGCGCGCGGTTTTCAGGGTCGAGCTTGGCCGCTTCCTCGAAGAAATGACGGGCCTCATCGTGCTTGCCCAGCACCCACAGCACTTCGCCAACGTGCGAAGCGATCTCCGGGTCCTTGGCCAGGGTCCAGGCCCGGCGCAGCTGCACCAGTGCCTCTTCCTTGCGGCCCAGGCGATACAGCACCCAGCCGTAGCTGTCGACGATGGCGGCGTTGTCCGGTTCGGCCACGCGGGCGCGGTCGATCAGCTCCAGTGCTTCCTGCAGGCGGCCGGTGCGATCGGCCAGGGTGTAACCCAGCGCGTTCAAAGCCGGCACGTTCTCCGGCTCGGTCACCAGGATCTTGCGCAGATCCGCCTCGGCGCGCGGGATATCGTCGCGGCGTTCCCAGGTGAGCGCACGGGCGTACAGCAGGCCGTTGTCATCCGGGTAAGCGGCCAGGCCGCGGGCCAGCGCATCCAGTTCACCGGCGCTGTCGTCGGCGCGCTGGCGCAGCTCGGCTTCCAGCAGGTAGGCGTCGCGGCGCACATCGTCGTCGACCACCGCATCGGACTGGATCGCATGCACTTCGTCCAGCGCCAGCGGCAGGCGCCCGGCCAGGGCCTGGGCATTGGCTGCGCGCAGGCGCGCTTCGCTCAGCTCATCGCCACCGGGCACGCTGTGGTACCACTGCACTGCCTCGGGATAACGCTTCAGGTACTCGGCGATCTTGCCCAGCAGCAGGCGCTGCGCCGGGTCCGGCTTGGCCGCCTGCCGCGACAGTTCGTTGTAGAGATTGGACAGCGCGGCCTTGTCGCCCTGCTTGGCCAGCAGCGAGGCGCGCATGCCCCAGGTCTGCACGTCCTGCGGGCCGAACGCCAGCACGCGCTCGGCGGCGGACGGCTGGCCGAGACTGTCATAGGCAATGGCCACCGCATTGCGCAGTTCCGGGTCCTGGCGGGTCTTCGGCTCCACATCGTGCAGCAGCGACAACGCCTTGCCGGTCTCGCCCGCCTGCTGCAGCTGGCTGGCACGCAGCAGCGCCACACGTGGCTCTTCCGGGAAGCGCTTGACCACTTCATCGATCATGCGCCGGGCCAGCTCGGGCTTTTCCATGCGCAGGGCAAGGCGGCCAAACTCCTGCCAGGCTTCGATCTTCGGCGGAATGGCATTGGCGTCGACCAGCTCACCCAGCACCTGCGCGGGCACCGCCGGATCACGGCCGCCACCGATCAGTGCGGCCAGGGCGAACTTCCAGCCGCGCTCGTCGGGGTCGGCCAGCAGGCCCTGCAGTTCGGTGCGGGCCGCCTTCACATCGCCCTGGCGCATGGCCAGCGCACCGGCCGCACTGCGCATGGTCAACGAACGCGGGGCGCGCTGCTGCCACAGGGCCAGGCCCTTGGCGGCGCTGGCATCATCGTTGGCGAGCATGGAAATGCGGGTCGCGCGCTCGGCCAGGCCGGCGTCGCCGTCGGTCTGCTGGGCCGCCTGCAGGTACCAGCGCGCGGCCTCGGCCAGCTTGCCGGCCTGCAGGGCGAACTCACCGGCCATCACCGGTTCCAGCGCCAGTTCCTCAGTGGCCGGGGCCCGTACGGGGGCCTTGGCCGGCACCGCCGCCAGGGCCTGGCTGCAGGCCAGGGACAGCAGCAGAACACTGGGGATGCGAATCAATGCGGGCATCGTCGGCATCGGGGCCTTAAAATGTCGTCCAATGGCCAGCAGCTTATCGCAAGCAACTGAACAATGACCCTGTGGGTGCTCGGACTGAATCACCAGACCGCACCGGTGGAGCTGCGCGAACGCGCGGCCTTCGCCGGTGAGGCATTGCCGCGCGCGCTCGGTTCGCTGCGCGATACCCCGCACATCGCCGAGGCGGTGCTGCTGTCCACCTGCAACCGCACCGAGCTGTACGCCGTGGCCGATTCGGCACAGGCGCTGGACCAGTGGCTGCACAGCCAGGCCGGCGACCTGCAGGGCTACCTGTACCAGCACGCCGACGCCGAGGCCGTGCGCCACCTGTTCCGGGTCGCCACCGGGCTGGACTCGATGGTGCTGGGTGAACCGCAGATCCTCGGCCAGGTGAAGGATGCCTGGTCGACCGCGCGCGACCATGGCCTGCTCGGCCAACGCCTGGACCGCCTGTTCCAGCAGACCTTCTCGGTGGCCAAGCGTGCGCGCACCGATACCCAGGTCGGCGCCAACCCGGTATCGGTGGCGTCGGCTGCTGTGCGCCTGGCGCAGAACGCGTTCGCGCGGCTGGACGATTCCACCGTACTGCTGGTCGGTGCCGGCGAGACCATCGAACTGGCTGCACGGCACCTGAGCGAAGGCAAGGTACGCCGGCTGCTGATCGCCAACCGCACCCTCGCCCACGCGCAGGAACTGGCCAGCCGACATGGTGGCGTGGCGCTGCCGCTGACCGAACTGGACCGCCACCTGGGTGAGGCCGACGTGGTGTTCTCGGCCACCGCTGCGCGCGAACCGGTGATCCACCGCGAAATGGTGGCCAAGGCCCTGCGCGCGCGCCGGCACAAGCCGATGCTGCTGTTCGACCTGGCCGTACCGCGCGACATCGAGGCCGAGGTCGGCACGCTCAACGACGCCTTCCTCTACACGGTTGATGACCTGGAACGCGCGGTGGAAGACAACCGCCGTGGCCGCCGCGAGGCCGCCGCCGAAGCCGAGGCGATCATCGACCTGCAGGTGTCGCGCTTCGTCGAGACCCAGCAGGCCAGCGCCCATCAGGCGCCGCTGCGGCAGCTGCGCGCGTTCGGCGAAGCCACCCGTGCCGAGCTGCTGGAGCGCGCACGCCAGCAACTGGCCAACGGCAAGCCGGCCGACGAAGTGCTGGAGCTGCTTGCCCACGGCCTGACCAACCGCCTGCTGCATCCGCCGACCGCCGCCCTGCGTGCGGCCGCGCTGAGTGGCGATGCCGACCTGACCCGCGCCGCCGAGCGCCTGTTCCCGGCCGCGCCGGGTTACCGCCACCCACCCGTGAGACCCGATGACGCCGACCCTGCGCCGTAAGCTGGAAGCGCTGGCCGAGCGCCGCGAAGAACTGGAACGCCTGCTCGCCGAACCCGATGTGGTCGCCGACAACACTCGTTTCCGCGACCTTTCGCGCGAATTCGCCCAACTTGAACCGATCGCCATCGCCCTGGCCGATGAAGCCCGTGCCAAGGCCGATCTGGCCGCCGCCGAAGGCATGCGCGCCGACCTGGACCTGCGCGAGCTGGCCGATGAGGAAATCGCTGCTGCACAGGCGCGCCTGCAGGAACTGGAGCAGGAGCTGGCGCTGCTGCTGGTGCCGCGCGACCCGCGCGACGAGGGCAACCTGTTCCTGGAAGTGCGCGCCGGCACCGGCGGCGACGAAGCCGCGATTTTCGCCGGCGACCTGTTCCGCATGTACGCCCGCTACGCCGAGCGCCAGGGCTGGAAGGTCGAGATTGAATCGGACAGCCCGGGCGAGCATGGCGGCTACAAGGAAGTGGTGGCGCGCGTGGTCGGGCGTGGCGCGTTCTCGCGCCTGAAGTTCGAATCGGGCACGCACCGCGTGCAGCGCGTGCCGGCCACCGAATCGCAGGGCCGCATCCATACCTCTGCGGCCACCGTGGCGATCATTCCCGAGGCCGATGAGGTCGATGACATCGTCATCAACCCGGCCGACCTGAAGGTGGATACGTTCCGTTCGTCCGGTGCCGGCGGCCAGCACGTCAACAAGACCGAATCGGCCATCCGCATCACCCACGTGCCGACCGGCGTGGTGGTGGAATGCCAGACCGAGCGCAGCCAGCACGCCAACCGCGACAAGGCGATGAAGCGCCTGAAGGCACAGCTGCTCGATGCCGAGCGCCAGCGCCAGGACGCGGCGCAGGCCGAGTCGCGGCGCCTGCAGGTGGGCAGCGGTGACCGCAGCCAGCGCATCCGCACCTACAACTTCCCGCAGGGCCGGATCACCGACCACCGCGTGGAAGGCCTGACCCTGTACGACCTGCCCAACGTGCTGGCCGGCGACCTCGACCCGCTGCTGCAGCGGCTCAGCCACGAGCACCAGGTCGACGCCCTGGCCCAGTTGTCGGCGGGCTGAGTCGCATGTCGGCCTGGCAGCAGCGGCAGCACCTGCAACAGGCGATTGCACGCCAGCCGGGCGACTTCGTCGCCTGGGTGATGCTGGCGGACCTGGAACTGGAAGCCGGCGACATCGCCGCCGGCGAGCAGGCCGCGCGCCGTGCACTGCAGCTGCGCCCGAACCACCCTGAAGCGCTGGCGCGGCTGGGCCGCGTGGCCTGGATGGCCGGCGCGCATGCCGATGCGGCGAAACTGCTCGGCCAGGCCTCGGCGTTGGCCCCGCAGCACCCGGGCATTGCCCTGTGGCTGGGCCATGCGCTGGAAGATGCCGATGATGCCGAAGGCGCGGCGGCAGCCTATCGCCGTGCGCATGCACTGATGCCGGGCGAACCCTATATCGCCGCCCAGCGCCTGGCCTGGCAGCGTCGCCTGTGCGACTGGCAGGACGTGGACGCGCTGGCGGCACAGGTACGTGGTGCACTTGCCTCTGGGCAGGGCGTGGTCGAACCGTTCGCGTTCCTCAGCGAAGATGCCAGCGCAGCCGAGCAGTTGGCCTGCGCGCGTGCCCGTGCATCCGCCGTTGCCGCTTCAGTGCGGCCGTTGCCGCCAGTGAAGGTGCGTTCCCAGGGCCCGCTGCGGGTCGGCTTCCTTTCCAATGGTTTCGGCGCCCATCCCACCGGATTGTTGACCGTGGCCCTGTTCGAGCAGTTGCGTCATGACCCGGCGTTGCAGCTGCACCTGTTCGCGTTGAACCACGATGACGGCAGCCGCATCCGCCAGCGCCTGCAGGTGGCCACGCAGCTGCATGATGTGGCCGCGCTGCGCCATGCAGACACTGCTGCACGCATCCGCGCACAGGGCATCGACCTGCTGTTCGACCTGCGCGGCTGGGGCGGCGGCGGTACGCCGGAAGTGCTGGCGATGCGCCCTGCCCCGCTGCAGTTGAACTGGCTGGCCTATCCCGGCACGTCCGGTGCGCCGTGGATGGATGCGGTGATCGGCGACAGCTTCGTTCTGCCGCCGTCACTGGAACCCCACTACAGCGAGCGCGTACTGCGCCTGCCGCGTGCGTTCCAGCCCTCGGACAACACCCGCTTGCTCGAACCGGCACCGTCCCGGGCCGAGTGCGGCCTGCCCGAACAGGGCGTGGTGTTCTGCTGCTTCAACAACAGCTACAAGCTCAATCCACGCAGCATGGGCCGCGCCTTCGCGGTGCTGCAGGCGGTGCCCGGCAGCGTACTGTGGCTGCTGTCCGGTCCCGGCCAGGCCGACGCGCGCCTGCGCAGCGCCGCACAGGCCGCTGGCCTGGATCCGGCACGCCTGGTGTTCATGGCCAAGCTGCCACATCCGCAGTACCTGGCTCGCTATCCGCTGGCCGACCTGTTCCTCGACACGCATCCGTACAACGCGCACACCACCGCGTCCGACGCACTATGGGCCGGCTGCCCGGTGCTGACCTGCCCCGGCGACACCTTCGCCGCGCGCGTGGCCGGCAGCCTCAATCACCATCTGGGGCTGGCACGGATGAATGTCGCCGACGATGCGGCATTCATCGCCACCGCCAGTACGCTGGGCAATGACCCGGCAGCACTGGCAGTGTTGCACGCCGAGCTGGCGCAGGCACGCGAGCGCAGTGGATTGTTCGACATGGCCAGCTTCGCCCGCGACCTGTCGGCGCTGCTGCAGCGACTGGCCGGCGAGCATGGCTGGCAGGGCCTCGACATCGCCTGAGCGATCCCTGCGCTACGCTCGGGCTTCCTCCCCGCGTGGTGTGATGATGGCCAAGCTCAAGCGCAAGGACTACGACGAACTGCTGCTGCCGCTGCAGCTGGAACTGACCGCGATGGCGCGCTGGGTACAGCACAGCGGGCAACGCCTGCTGGTGCTGTTCGAAGGCCGTGATACCGCAGGCAAAGGCGGCGCGATCCAGGCCATCAGCCAGCACCTCAACCCACGCCAGTGCCGGGTGGTGGCACTGCCCAAGCCCACCGACCGCGAAGCCACCCAGTGGTATTTCCAGCGCTACGCCTCGCACCTTCCTGCCGCCGGCGAGATCGTGCTGATGGACCGCAGCTGGTACAACCGTGCCGGCGTGGAGCGGGTGATGGGCTACTGCAGCGAAACCGAGTACCAGCAGTTCCTGCATCAGGCGCCGGTATTCGAGCAACTGCTGGTGGACGACGGCATCCTGCTGTTCAAGTACTGGCTGTGCGTGGATCAGGAACAGCAGGAAAAACGCTTCGCCGAGCGCCACCTCGATCCGCTGAAGGGCTGGAAGCTCTCCCCGGTGGACCTGAAATCCCGCAGCAAGTACAGCGCCTACACCGAGGCCCGCGAGGCGATGCTGCGCGCGACGCATCGCGAGGCGGCACCGTGGACGCTGGTGGATTTCAACGACCAGCGGTTGGGCCGGCTGACGCTGGTGCGCAACCTGCTGGACCGGTTGCCGGACACGCGGGTGGATGCGCCGTTGCCGGAGCTGCCGAAGCTGAAGGGCAAGCTGCATCGCGAGCACTACGATGTACTGAAGCCGATCGAGGACTTCCCGGTCGAAGATTAGGGTGGGTCGGCAGGGCCTGCGGCCCTGCACCTGCTCAACGCAACGGCAACAGCAACAGCGGCTATCCGCGGGATGGCGGGGCGGTGTGGGTGGGCAGGACACGCCGTAGACCCGTCCATGGGGGCTCGATGGCGCCATCCATGGCGCCAACGGTCCTG